>NZ_JBFREV010000006.1:0-217367 GCF_052114485.1 Cupriavidus sp. KB_39 | reverse complement strand
CATGCTCCCAGATCACGTGATGAGAGCCGTCGTATCAGGCATGAGCTATGACCCGAATGATCCCATGCGCAAGCTCGCGTTCAAGACCTGGGAGAACAAACTGGCGAAAGTGGTGGCAGACCGCGAGCGCAAGGTCACGCGGATCAATGTCGCGGTGTTCGGATTCTCTCGCGGCGCCGCCGCAGCCCGCGCATTCGCCCATTGGCTGTTCGAATTTCTTGCGCAGAAAGATGGCGTCTACCGGCTGGCTGGCATACCGATTCGCATCCACTTCATGGGCCTGTTCGATACGGTCGCTGCAGTCGGCATCCCCGACGGCATTCCGGGCGCCGACGGCCATGGTTCCTGGGGCGCCCATATGGCCATCCACCCCGCCATCGAACAATGCGTGCATTTCATCGCCCTGCACGAACAGCGCGGCAGTTTTCCGCTGGAAATGGCGCGTGGCAAGCAGGTGGCTTACCCCGGCATGCATTCAGACGTGGGGGGCGGCTACCGGCCCGGTGATCAAGGCAAGGCGATGCCGGATTGGGGATTGTCACCGCAGTTATCGCAGATACCGCTGATCGACATGCACCACGCGGCGCTCGTCGGCGGTGTGCCGCTGTTGTCATCCGATGAAATCCAGGAGGACCCCGGCCTCGCCCGGGCCTTCCATTGCTCCCCGGACCTGATCGCCACCGTCAATGACTTCTATGCGACCTGTGGCATCGCGCCAAGTGCCACCGGCAAGCCGGCAACGCAAGCCTTCCTCGAGGCGCATACCCATCAGACCTGCAATGGCGCAGCGGCCTGCACTTGCCGGGCCAGGCGCTGGAGCGACGCCGCTTCTACCAGCGGGCGAGAAAGGACCCCGACCAGATCGACCTGCGTGAAGGGGCCGAGGACTTTGCCACCCACCACCGAAGCTTGCGCGTGGCGATGCGTCCGCCTATTCCCGCAGGAGGCCGCGTAGGCCCGAGCATCGCCAACGCGCCGCGCGTGGATGCCGCCACGGCTCGCCTGCTGGCAGCACTGGAAGCGCCGGGCGCCCTGCCACCAAGCGTGCACAAGCTCATGGACGACTACATCCACGACTCGCGGTGCGCGTTCCGACCCACCGGAAAGATGGAGTCCACGGCGCGGACAAACGGCTACTTCCGCTACCGCACCTTCTTCTAGCGTTGCGTCGGCTGCCTGCATCCACTCCTACATGTTGCGCCGATACTGCCCGCCGACCTCGAACAGCGTGTGCGTGATCTGCCCTAACGAGCACACGCGCACGGCGTCCATCAGCACTGCGAACACGTTCTGGTTGGCGATCACGGCCTGGCGCAGCCGCTCCAGCATCGCCGGGGCGTCCGCCGTGTGGCCCTGCTGGAATTCCGCCAGGCGGTTCAGCTGGCTCTGCTTCTCCTCCTCGCTCGAACGCGCCAGCTCCAGCTTCTGCGGCGTCGGGTCCCCTTCCGGATTGCGGAACGTGTTCACGCCGATGATCGGCAGCGTGCCGTCGTGCTTCAGCTGCTCGTAGTACATCGACTCCTCCTGGATCTTGCCGCGCTGGTAGCCGGTTTCCATCGCCCCGAGCACGCCGCCGCGCTCGGCGATGCGCTCGAACTCCTGCAGCACGGCCTCTTCCACGAGGTCGGTCAACTCCTCGATCAGGAAGCTGCCCTGATTCGGGTTCTCGCACTTCGCCACGCCCCATTCGCGGTTGATGATGAGCTGGATCGCCAGCGCGCGGCGCACCGATTCGCCGGTCGGCGTGGTGATCGCCTCGTCATAGGCGTTGGTATGCAGCGAGTTGCAGTTGTCGTAGATGGCGATCAGCGCCTGCAGCGTGGTGCGGATGTCGTTGAAGTCGATTTCCTGCGCGTGCAGCGAGCGTCCCGACGTCTGGATGTGGTACTTGAGCTTCTGGCTGCGGTCGTTGGCGCCGTACTTGTCGCGCATCGTCACGGCCCAGATGCGGCGCGCCACGCGGCCGAGCACGCTGTACTCGGGGTCCATGCCGTTCGAGAAGAAGAACGACAGGTTCGGCGCRAAGTCGTCGATATGCATGCCGCGCGCGAGGTAGGCCTCCACGTAGGTGAAGCCGTTCGAGAGCGTGAACGCGAGCTGGGAGATCGGGTTCGCGCCGGCCTCGGCGATGTGATAGCCCGAGATCGACACCGAGTAGAAATTGCGCACCTGATGGTGGACGAAGTACTCCTGGATGTCCCCCATCACCTTCAGCGAGAACTCGGTGGAAAAGATGCACGTGTTCTGGCCCTGATCCTCCTTGAGAATGTCTGCCTGCACCGTGCCGCGCACGTTCTGGAGCACCCAGGCGCGGATCTTCGATTCCTCGTCGGCGGTCGGCTCGCGGCCGTTGTCGACGCGGAACTTGTCCAGCTTCTGGTCGATGGCGGTGTTCATGAACATCGCCAGGATGGTCGGCGCGGGTCCGTTGATGGTCATCGACACGGACGTGCTCGGACTGGTCAGGTCGAAGCCGTCGTAGAGCACCTTCATGTCGTCGAGCGTGGCGATGCTGACGCCCGAGTTGCCGACCTTGCCGTAGATGTCCGGGCGCAGGTGCGGGTCTTCGCCGTAGAGCGTGACCGAGTCGAACGCGGTGGAAAGGCGCTTGGCGTCCATCCCTTCCGACACCAGCTTGAAACGGCGATTTGTGCGGAATGCATCACCCTCGCCAGCGAACATGCGGGTGGGGTCCTCGCCCTCGCGCTTGAACGCGAACACGCCGGCCGTGTACGGGAAGCTGCCCGGCACGTTCTCGCGCATCAGCCATTTCAGGATCTCGCCGTCGTCCTCGAAGCGCGGCAGCACCACCTTGCGGATCTTGGTGCCGGAGAGCGTGGTGGTCACCAGCCCCGTGCGGATCTCCTTGTCGCGGATCTTCACCACGTATTCGTCGCCGCTGTATGCCTGCTGCATCTGCGGCCACATCGCCAGCAGCTTGCGCTCCACGGCGCCGAGCGCGGCGTCACGGTCGGCGGCCAGCGTGTCCAGCGCGGCGGTATCGCCGCTGGTGTCGGACTGCTTCAGCATCGCCCCGGCGGCGCGCAGTTGCTGGCGCTCGCGCGCCAGCCGGCTCTGCTCGGCCACGCGGCGATGGTAGGCGCGCACGGTGTCGGCCAGCTCGGCCAGATAGCGGCTGCGCGCCGGCGGCACGATCACGTTCTGGCCRGTCGAGATCCGCCCGCTGGTGGCCGGCAGCACGCCGGGCTTCAGCGCCAGGCCACGCTCGGCCAGGGCGGCGGCCAGCCCSTGATAGAGCATCGTCACGCCRTCGTCATTGAAGCGCGACGCCTGCGTGCCATAGACCGGCATCTCGTCGGGCTTGCTGTGCCACTGCTCGCGGTTGCGCTGCACCTGCTTGGCCACGTCGCGCCAGGCGTCCTGCGCGCCCTTGCGGTCGAACTTGTTGATGGCGACGAAGTCGGCGAAGTCGAGCATGTCGATCTTCTCGAGCTGGCTCGCCGCGCCGAACTCGGGCGTCATCACATAGAGCGACAGGTCCACGTGCGGCACGATGGCCGCATCGCCCTGCCCGATCCCGGACGTCTCCACGATCACCAGATCGAAGCGCGCCGCCTTGCAGGCGGCAATCACGTCCGGCAGCGCCTGGGAAATCTCCGAGCCGGCCTCGCGCGTGGCCAGCGAGCGCATGAAAACGTGCGGATGGTTGATCGCGTTCATGCGGATGCGGTCGCCCAGCAGCGCGCCGCCGGACTTGCGCCGCGACGGGTCGATCGAGATCACCGCGACCGACAGCGCGTCCTGCTGGTCCAGCCGGAAACGGCGGATCAGCTCGTCCGTCAGCGACGACTTGCCGGCACCGCCCGTCCCCGTAATGCCGAGTACCGGCGTKGTGGCGGTCTTCGCCTGGGCATGGAGGGTCTCGACCAGCRCCGGGTCGGCGCGGCCGTTCTCGAGCGCGGTCATCAGCTGGGCCAGCGCGCGGCGGTCGCCGCCGGCCACGGCATCGAGCGAGGTGGGCGCGTAGCGGGTCAGGTCGATGTCGCAGCGCTGCACCATGTCGGCGATCATGCCGGCCAGGCCCATGCGCTGGCCGTCCTCGGGACTGTAGATGCGCGCCACGCCGTAGGCCTGCAGTTCGCGGATCTCGTCCGGCACGATCACGCCGCCGCCGCCGCCGAACACCTGGATGTGCTCGCCGCCGTGCTCGCGCAGCAGATCGATCATGTATTTGAAGTATTCGACGTGCCCGCCCTGATAGCTGGAGATGGCGATGCCCTGGGCGTCTTCCTGCAGCGCGGCGGTCACCACCTCGTGCACGGAGCGGTTGTGCCCCAGGTGGATCACCTCGCAGCCGTGGGACTGGAGGATGCGCCGCATGATGTTGATCGAGGCGTCGTGGCCATCGAACAATGACGCGGCGGTCACAAACCGCACCTTGTTGGTCGGCGAAGCGGGCGTGGTGGGCGAAATGGGGCCCTTGCCCGTGGCTGCGCGCGGCTTGGGCGCCGCGGTCCTGCTCACATCGGAAAGATCAGTCATTGTCTCCACCGCTCGGATATGTGGCTGGCGTGCCAMGCGCCGGCGGTTCTGACGACCGCACTGACGGGGCCGGACGATTATATGACGTTTACGTTAACGTAAGGCAAGGCGGGCAGGAAGGCTGCGCGCCAAGGGTCATGGCGGCATCCTCGCATGGCGGGAGGGATTGGACCAGCGGGGTTGGCCCGGATGGATCGCGGCAGGCACTTGCCCGCCGCGCGGCGTTRCGGAGGCTCAGGCGTGGATCTGCGGGCAGTCGCCGAAGGCGTCCGTCTTGCGGGCGCGCCASCGGCGCAGCAGTTGCCGGGCGATGGCGGCGGCACGTTGGAGCGAGAGCGGCGCGGGGGTCTCGGCCAGTTGGAAGCGGGCCAGCAGCGACTCGCCCGACAGCCAGACCTGCGCGCCCTCGGGTAGCGCGAAGATGTCGCCCGGCCGCAGCCAGATATCGGCGGCCTGCCCTTCGATGGTCAGCCACAGCCGGCCTTCGAGCACGGCAACGCTCTGGCCATGCCGGACACGCCAGCTCACGGGCTTGCCCGGTTCATCGAGTTCAAAGGTCCTGAGTTCACGCATGGGGGTCTCCTCGTTCTGCCCGGCGGAGCGGCGTCGAAGGACAACGCGGACGCCTCCGCCACGCTTCCATTATTCATGGCGAGGATTACAATCCCATGCACAGTTCCGAACAGTTTTCGATGAACTGTTCAGTAGTTTTTGCTGACAGTTCGCCGCCACCCCCCGCCGCCCCCGCCATGAAGCTCGTCCTCGACCCCTCCACCGGTGTACCGCTGACCGAGCAGATCGTGCTCGCCGTCAAAGCCTGGATCAGTTCGCGCGAGGCACTGCCCGGCGCCCGCCTGCCATCGATCCGCCAGCTGGCCGCCGAGCACAACATCAGCCGCTTCCCGGTCATCGAGGCCTACGACCGACTGGTCTCGCAGGGCCTGCTCGATTCACGGCAGGGCTCGGGCTTCTATGTGGCGGACAGCACGCTGGCCGGCCGCAGCGGCCGGGGCTGGTCCGACCCGAGCCTGGCCGAAGACCTGTCGGTCCATATCATCGACCAGTTCCACCACCCCAGCGGCGCGCTGAAGCTGGCTGGCGGCTTCGTGCCCGAGGAATGGCGCGATGTGGAGGGGCTGACGCAGGCCATCCGCCATATCACCCGGCATGACATCGACAGTGTGATCCACTACGCCACGCCGCTCGGCCACCCGGAGCTGCGCAAGCAAGTGCTCACGCGCGTGCGGCAGGTGGGCGTGCAGGCCGAGCTGTCGCAGGTGCTGATCACCACTGGGGCCAGCCAGGCGCTCGACCTCGTCGTGCGGCACCTGCTCAAGCCTGGCGACACCGTGTTCGTCGAAGACCCCGGCTACTACAACCTGTTCGGCCTGCTGCGGCTGCACGGCGTGCAGCTGGTGGGCGTGCCGCACACCCCGAACGGCCCCGACCCGGAAGCCTGCGAGCGCCTGCTGCGCGACCACAAGCCCAAGCTGTTCTTCACCAACAGCATTCTCCAGAACCCCACTGGCTCCACGCTGACGCCCCCGGTGGCGTTCCGCCTGCTCGAACTGGCGCGCAAGCACAACTTCCGCTTCGTCGAGGACGACATCTTCTCGGACTTCCAGCTCACGTTCACCGACCGGCTGGCCACGCTCGATCAGCTCGAGCACGTCATCTATATAGGCGGATTCTCAAAGACCGTGTCGGCGGCGCTGCGCGTGGGCTACCTCGTGGCCGACAAGGCGCTGGTCAAGGACCTGATCGACGTGAAGGTGTTGACCAGCGTGGCCGGCTCGCATTTCGCCGAAGCCGTGACGGCGACAATGCTGGAACGCGGCGCCTATCGCAAATATGTGGAGCGGCTGCGCGTGCGCACCCGCGAGGTCACCGCCGATGCGGTGAAGATCCTCGGCGAGAGCAACTGGGACGTGTTCTGCGAGCCTGCGGGCGGCAACTTCCTGTGGGCCCGGCCGCGCGGCATGGCCGACTCGCGCGACCTCGTCACGCTCGGCGAGCAGTACGGGATCGCGCTGGCGCCGGGGCACTTCTTCCGCCCGGCCGGCGAGACCACGCCCTGGGTGCGCATCAACTCGGCCTATGCTGGGGAAGCGCGCTCGCGCGCGTTCCTGGCCGATGCCGGATCGCGAGACAGCTAGCCCTCCGCGTCGCCGCCGTGGTTGTGCAGCACGGCGTTGCGGCGSGAGTAGGCGAAGTAGACCACCAGCCCGAGCGCGAGCCAGCACAGGAAGGCGACCCACGTCAGCCATTGCAGGTGCGCCATCAGGAACAGGCAGAACCCCACCGCCARCAGCGGCACCACGGGCACGCCGGGGCAGTGGAAGCCGCGCGGCAGGTCCGGCCGGGTGCGGCGCAGCACCAGGATGGCAATCGAGATCAGCGTGAAGGCCGCCAGCGTGCCGATATTGATCAGCTCGGCCAGCACGTTCAGCGGCACAAAGCCGGCGATGGCGGCGAAGATCAGCCCGACCGTCCAGGTGGCGACGAACGGCGTGGCGTGCACGGGATGGACGGCCGAGAGCGCCTCGGGCAGCAGCCCATCGCGCGACATCGCAAAGATGATCCGCGTCTGCCCGTAGGTCATGACGAGGATCACCGTGGTCATGCCGAGGATGGCGCCGAGATCGACAAACCCCGCCACCCAGTTCTGCCCGGCGTACTGGAGCGCCAGCGACACCGGGTGATCGACCCCCGCGAACTTCGCGTACGGCACGATGCCGGTCATGATGGCGGCCACCACCACATAGAGAATGGTGCAGACCGCCAGCGAGCCGATGATGCCGATCGGCAGGTCCCGGCGCGGGTTGCGCACCTCCTCCGCCGCCGAAGTCACCGCGTCGAAGCCGATGAAGGCGAAGAACACCAGCGCGGCGGCGTTGAAGATGCCGGTCATGCCGAACGGCGCGAACGGCTCCCAGTTGACCGGCCGCACACGCCACACGCCGACGACGATGAACAGCAGCACCACGCTGACCTTGATCGCCACCATCACGTTGTTGAGCCGCGCCGACTCGCGCACGCCGTAAGACACCACCCAGGTAATCGCCAGCATGATCAGCACGGCCGGCAGGTTCAGCATGGTCTCCACACCGGGCACCGCCCCCGGCGCCGCCGTGAGCGCCACGGGTAGCCGAATCCCGAATCCGGCCACCAGCGACTGGAAGTACCCCGACCACCCCACCGACACCGCCGACGTGGCCAGCCCATATTCGAGCAGCAGATCCCACCCGATCATCCACGCCACGATCTCCCCCAGCGTGGCGTAGCTATAGGTATAGATCGACCCCGACACTGGGATGGCCGACGCAAACTCGGCATAGCAAAGCGCCGCAAACCCGCACGCCATCGCCGCGATCACGAACGACACCGTCAACGCCGGCCCCGCCGTGAGCGCCCCGGTCCCCGTCAACACGAAGATCCCGGTGCCGATGATGGCGCCAATCCCCATCATCACCAGATCCMCAGGCCCGAGCACCTTGCGCAACCCGTCGTGCGCGCTGACCTCGAGCATGGCATCGATGTTCTTGGTGCGAAACAGACTCATSGCGAGGGCTCCGACGGGGGTGGGTCAGATCATTGTTGTGCTTGGGGACGGTTTGGGGAAGGGGAATATCGGCTGGGTCTCTCGCACGCATTGACTCCCTCTGATGACATTTTCAACATTTCAGTGCGTTGCGCTATGTACTATTGGCCCATGCTGACCCTTGACACAGACGACTTCAAGCTTCAAATCAGGCCGGTTTCCGCGCGGCGTGAGGAACCGGGAGGACCCTATCTCGAATGGATCGATGTCCAGATCGACTTGACTGCCCCGGGCATTCGCGCCGAGGGGGCATGGAGTGTCATGCCTGGGGAATTGCGGCAGTTTCAACAACAGCTGGAGACCATGCAAACCCAACTCCAGGTGGGACAAACAGCCGAGTTGGCAGGTGTTGAAGCTGGCTTTTCGCTGATATTGCGAACGCTTGATCAAGGGCAGATCATTGGCGACTGGCGGTTTCAGCCAGCACCACCCGTTGGCGCATGGATTACAGGGCAATGTGGGCTGGATCAGTCCTTCCTAGGCGAACTTCTGCGAGGGATCGACGCGCTTCTGTCCTTTTCTGGTTGAGCCATCTAGGCTGCCTCAATAAGAAACTGCGGAGTCCACACACCCGCCATTCCGCACTTCTCACCATCACTTCGCCACCGGCATCATGCAGCGCGTGTAGAACCAAGCCAGCCTCAGGCCACTGCAACATTTTCGTTACGAACCCGCGCGGTTTGAGATATCTCAAATGTGTCTGGCCGTTGAACAGCTAGCGTCGATCCTCCTTTTCTGACAGGAGGTAGGTTGCAATGGCTCAGTTGGACGAGATGGAAGGCGTGCGCGTRGTCCTGAGCGCGCCGCAGTTGGCTGCGGTGCTTGCGCATCGCTCGATCAGCCCCGCTGAAACGATGAGCAACCGCCTGTGGGGCGGCCTGGACATCGTCGGCGGCGTGCTGGAGATGGTCGGTGCCGGGGTGCTATGCATCGCACCGGAGCCGACCGGGGTCACCAAGGCAGGTTGCATCGCCTTTGGCATGCATGGCGCCGACACCGCCTGGCGGGGCATGCGGCAGGCATGGACCGGGCGCGACACGGCAACCCTGACCCAGCGGGGCGCCGCCAAGCTGGCCCACACAATGCGGGCGCCGCCCGATATGGCCAACAACATCGGGCTGTCGCTGGACATCGGCGTAGGCTTCGGGCTTGCGGGGATGTTGAAGGCCGCGCGGGTGGCGAGCATTACGCTGGGGCGCATCAATTTGATGCAGCATGAAGCGAAAACTGCGGGCGGCTTGGGCGGGCATACGATCCTGAAACACATCGGGCAAACTGAAGCCCAATTGCGCGCCCGTTTGGTACGGGAGTCGAAGCGGGGTAGGGTATCGACATTCACCAATCTGCACACTGCCGAATGGGCGATTTCCGACGTCATGCGTCGGGAGCAAAATCGAATAGCGGGATGGGCCGCCACCGGAAAAGGCCGACTGGTCCTCACATCTAGCTTGGGGAAACCTGTAGGGAAAGTGCTGTTTCGGAATTCAGGCAAGATGCATGACGCCACTAGCGTTACTGTAGTGCTGGAACCCGTCAGCTACAACGACATGCCGTTCTATATAGTGACGGCCTATACCGGACTTTGACTCCAGATGGCGACACCCAAATACCCTCAACTTTGGCACCTTATCATCGGCTACTTTAACGAGGACGCGGACATGTGGGGAGAAAATATCGAGGAAATCGTCGAGACCTACATGCGTCAATCGGATCCTGACATGCGCAAGAGCGTGATGCGCGAGATAGAAAACATAAAGGCAGACCACCCTTTCGATCTGGATGCAGCATTTGAGAATCTGTTTGGCGGTGAGCCTGACCCGGCGTTATGGGGTTACACCACGCAATCGTTCCTGAATGAGATTGCAAGGGTGCTTCGACAATAAAAAACGGCAGGGTCAAAACCCTGCCGTTTCGCACTTCTACGACCTTTCCCTACMCCMTCACTTCGCCACCGGCATCGTGAATTCGGCGCCCTTGCCGATACTGTCGGGCCAGCGCTGCATGATGCTCTTGTAGCGCGTGTAGAACCGCACGCCTTCCTCGCCGTAGGCGTGGTGGTCGCCGAACAGGGAGCGCTTCCAGCCGCCGAACGAGTGCCAGGCCATGGGGACTGGAATCGGCACGTTGATGCCCACCATGCCGACCTGGATCTGGCGCGAGAATGCCCGGGCGATGCCRCCGTCGCTGGTGTAGCACGACACGCCGTTGCCGAATTCGTGGCGGTTGATCAGGTCCACGGCTTCGGCGAAGTCGTGCACGCGCACCACGGACAGCACCGGGCCGAAGATCTCTTCCTTGTAGATCGTCATGTCCGGCTTCACGTGGTCGAACAGCGTGCCGCCGACGAAGAAGCCGCCGTCGTGGCCGTCCACCTTGTGGCCGCGCCCGTCCGTGACCAGCGTGGCGCCTTCGGCCTCGCCCTTGGCGATGTAGCCCTCGACCTTGGCCTTGTGCACGCCAGTCACCAGCGGGCCCATTTCGGCGTCGGCGTCCATGCCGTTGCGGATCTTCAGCGCGCGGGCGCGTTCGGCCAGGCGCGGCACGAGCTTGTCGGCCACGTCGCCCACCGCCACCGCGACCGAGATCGCCATGCAGCGCTCGCCGGCGGAGCCGTAGGCGGCACCGATCAGCGCGTCCACGGCCTGGTCCAGGTCCGCGTCCGGCATCACCACGAGGTGGTTCTTGGCGCCGCCCAGCGCCTGCACGCGCTTGCCGTGCTTGGTGCCTTCCGTGTAGATGTACTCGGCGATCGGCGTGGAGCCGACGAACGACAGCGCCTGCACGTCCGGGTGGGCCAGCAGCGCGTCCACGGCGGTCTTGTCGCCCTGCACCACGTTGAACACGCCATCGGGCAGGCCGGCCTGCTTGAGCAGGTCGGCGATCAGCAGGCTTGGCGAGGGGTCGCGCTCGGACGGCTTGAGCACGAAGGTGTTGCCGCAGGCCAGCGCCACCGGGAACATCCACATCGGCACCATCACCGGGAAGTTGAACGGCGTGATGCCGGCCACCACGCCCAGCGGCTGGCGCAGGTTCCAGTTGTCGATGCCGCCGCCGATGTTGTCGGTGAAGTCGGTCTTGAGCAGGTTGGGGATGCCGCAGGCGAACTCCACCACCTCGATACCGCGCGTGACCTCGCCCTTGGCGTCCGAAAACACCTTGCCGTGCTCGCGCGTGATCAGCGCGGCCAGGTCGTCATGRTGCTTGTCCAGCAGTTCCTTGAACTTGAACAGGATGCGCGCGCGGCGCAGCGGGGCCAGTTCGGACCATGCCGGAAACGCTGCCTTGGCGGCGGCCACGGCGGCACCGACGTCTTCGGCGCTGCCCAGCGCCACGCGCGCAGCCACCTCGCCGGTGGCGGGGTTGAATACCTCGGCGAAACGGCCGGTACCCTCGGCGGCGGCGCGGCGGACGCTACCGCCGATGTAGTGATGGATTTCGGCGATCTGCCGGTTTTCAGCGATGTTCACTGCGTCTTCCTCTCAGTCTGTCTTGGCGAGCCCCTGTACGGGCTTATTGCACGTCGTTCAGCACTTGCCTGACGGTATCGAACAACTGGTCGATCTCYGCCTCGGAAATGATCAGCGGCGGCGAGAACGCCAGGATGTCGCCGGTGTAGCGCACCAGCACGCCGCGCTCGAGGCATTTCAGGAAGGCCTCGTAGGCGCGCGCGCCCGGTTGGCCGGGGCGCGACTCCAGCTCCACGCCGGCYACCAGCCCCAGGTTGCGGATGTCCTTCACATGCGGCGCACCGCGCAGGCCATGCACGGCCGACTCGAACTTCGGCGCCAGTTCGGCGGCACGGCCGAACAGGTTGTCACGCTGGTACAGGTCCAGCGTGGCGATAGCCGCCGCGCACGCCAGCGGATGGCCGGAATAGGTATAGCCGTGCAGCAGCTCGATGCCGTTCGGCGCGCCGGCGTTGACCACGGTGTCGTGCACGTCGCGGCGCACAGCCACGGCGCCCATCGGCACAGCGGCGTTGTTGATGGCCTTCGCCATCGTGATCAGGTCTGGCGTCACGTTGAAGCGCTCGGCGGCGGTGGCGGTGCCAAGRCGGCCGAACGCCGTGATGACCTCATCGAAAATCAGCAAAATGCCATGCTTGCTCGTGATCTCGCGCAGCTTCTCGAGATAGCCGACCGGCGGCACCAACACGCCTGCCGAACCCGCCAGCGGCTCGACGATCACGGCGGCCACGTTCGAGGCATCGTGCAGCGCGATGATGCGCTCGAGTTCATCGGCCAGGTGGGCGCCCCACTGCGGCTGGCCCTTCGAGTACGCAGCCTCGGCGATGTTCAGCGTGGCCGGCAGGTGGTCCGTGCCCGGCATCAGGTTGGCCGACCAGGTCTTGCGATTCGGGCCGATGCCACCCACGGCCATACCGCCGAAGCCCACGCCGTGGTACCCGCGCTCGCGGCCGATGATGCGCGTGCGCTGGCCTTCGCCCCGCGCGCGGTGGTAGGCCAGGGCGATCTTCAGCGCCGTATCGACCGACTCCGAACCCGAGTTCGTGAAGAAAATGCGATCCAGCGTCTTCGGCATGATCGCGGCCAGCTTGGTGGCAGCCTCGAACGAGAGCGGATGGCCCATCTGGAACGGCGGCGCGTAGTCCAGCGTGGCGGCCTGCCGGGCGATGGCATCGACGATTTCCTTGCGGCCATGGCCGGCGGCCACGCACCAGAGGCCGGCACAGCCGTCCAGGACCTTGCGGCCGTCGTGGGTGGTGTAGTACATGCCGCTGGCCGAGGCCAGCAGGCGCGGGGCGGCCTTGTACTGGCGATTGGCGGTGAACGGCATCCACAGGGCATCCATATCGGGGATCACGGTCTTGGCGGCGTCCATACTTTCTCCTCAGCAATCAGGGGTAGGGGGCGCGGAGCGAAGCGCCCCGGCACGGATTCCGGCAACTCTACCGGCGCGGTCGGGCCGCACGAATATACGGTCGGGAGATCGCTGCCTTACCGTACAGTGTAGACAGCCTCGACTGTACAGATAGCGGATTGGGGCGCGAAGCCACGCGGCGGCCCGGATCGACGGTGATACGGCGCTTCACCGCTGCACCGCACCAATGGGAAAGGTGCCCGGTCGCGCGGCGCGGTAACCAGTACACTGTACAGGTTTCGCGCCCTGCCGAGTGCCTGATGCTTAACCTGAACCTCGTCCGCAGCCGCCGTGGCGGCGACACCCTGACCGAACAGATCGTGGCCGGCATCGCCGCGCTGGTGGACCGCCGCGCGCTGCGTGCCGGCACCCCCCTGCCCTCGGTGCGCCGCTTTGCGCAGCAGCACAACGTCAGCACGTTCACGGTGGCGGAAGCCTACGGCCGGCTGACCGCGCTGGGCTACCTCGCGGCGCGCCCCGGCTCCGGCTACACGGTGGCGCACCGCCACGCGCCGGCCGGCCATGCCCGCGCGCCCCACTGGGAGGCGCCGGGGCTCAACGCCGCCTGGCTGCTTTCCGATGTGTTCGCCGACCATTCCGTGCCGATCAARGCCGGCGCGGGCTGGCTGCCGGGCGACTGGCTCAACGAGGAAGGGCTGCACCAGGCCATGCGCAGCGCCGCGCGCGTGCCGGCCGCGCAGGTCTCGGGCTACGGCCATCCCTATGGCTTCGCGCCGCTGCGCGAGCACATCGCCGCGCATATGAGCCAGTACGGCATGCCGGTGCAGGCGCAGCAGGTGGTGCTGACCCAGGGCGCCACGCAGGCGCTGGACCTCGTGGTGCGCACGCTGCTGCGCCCTGGGGACACGGTCCTCGTGGAAGCGCCCTGCTATTGCAATCTATTGCAGATCCTGCGGCTGGCCGGGTTGCGCGTAGTGGGCGTGCCGCGCACGGCGGCCGGGCTCGATACCGACGCGCTCGAAGACGCCATCCGCCAGCACACCCCGCGCGCGCTGTTCGTCAACACGGTGTTGCAGAACCCCACCGGCGCCAGCCTGACGAGCATGAACGCCTTCCGCGTGCTGCAACTGGCCGAACAGCACCGGCTGCTGGTGGTGGAGGACGATATCTACCGCGAACTGGCTCCGGCCGGCTCGCCGATGCTGGCGGCGATGGACGGCCTCTCGCAGGTGGTCTACGTGAACGGATTTTCGAAGACCATCACGCCGTCGCTGCGCGTGGGCTACCTCGCGGCGAGCCCGGATCTGGCGAAGGCTTTCGCGCGGACCAAGATGGCGGTGGGACTGACCTCGTCCGAGGTCACGGAGCGACTGGTGTATTCCGTACTGACCAGCGGCCACTATGGCCGCCACGTGGCGGCTTTGGCCGAACGGCTACGCGCGCAACAGGATCGCGTGACGGAAAAGATGGAAGCGCACGGGCTGGAGGTGCTGCTGCGGCCCGAAGGGGGGATGTTCGCCTGGGCGCGGCTGCGGGGCGACGACGCGCCGCCCGCAAGCCGCCTCGCCACGCTGGCGCTGGACCACGGCATCTGGCTGGCACCGGGCTCGTACTTCGAGCCCGACGAGACCGATTCCCCGTGGATCCGCTTCAACGTGGCGACGAGCGACGCCCCGGCATTGTGGACATTCTTCGAGGCCTGCCGCGCCGGCCAACTGCCGCGCGCGGCCTAGCCTGAGACGCCTCAGAAGCGGTAACGCACGTACCCGGTGTAGAAGTTGCTGCCCGGGTTCGGCCCCTTGATGCTGGCGTTGGAGATGTGCTGGAAGCGGAAGCCCGCTTCCGTGTTGGCATTCTTGCCGAAGCCCACGCCGATACCGACCATGTCGGAGAACTGGAACGCCGTGCCCGAACGGTGTTCGTCGGACGTGCCGGTGTGGGACTGCACGCGCAGCCCCACCGACGCCTCGGCGAACGGCACGAAATAGCCACCGCGCTTTTCCACGCGCAGGATCGGCGATACGCCAAACTCGAACAGGTTCTGCTGGTTGGTGCCGCTACGTGCATCCCATCCGGCGACGTTGAATTCGCCCTGCAGGCGGAACAGCCAGCCTTGCGGATTGCCGTACTGGATCGGGGTGTTGAAGTTCAGCCCGAGTTCGTATTTGTTGATGTTATGGCCGGGATCACGGCCATAGGCCACGTGCACGGCGGGATGGCTCCAGCCAACCAGTTCCTCGGCGCTGGCGGCCGACGTGGCGCCCGCGGCCAGCGCGGCAACGGCAAGAGTCCGGGTGATAAACAGGGTACGAGCGGAGAGGGCGGAATGCATGCGGCGTTCTTGTTGTTCTGTCTTCATGAGGAGGACTACGAAGAGAGATGGCTCGACAACACAACTCGGCGCGATTGACGGGCCCTGCCCGCTTCCGAGAAGGAACGCGGGCGATCAGGCCCAGAGTCGCTCGACCAACCAGCTCGCGGCAACGCAAATTCCGAGCCAGACGGCGAGGCAACCTGCAATAAATCGGTACGTCATTGTGGAAAGGGACTTCTGAGGGGGTCTTGGAATGGAAATGTGCGCGGATTATACATCCATCCGTGAATGTATGTTTGCCCCGAACTCTGCCGAGTCAAACATGCGCAGTCAGACCATGCCAAAAGTCCTCAGTTCGYCATAATGCCAGTGAGCGGCGAACCGTGCACTGTGCCGAGCGCGGCGGATCGTACAACACACTGTTCCCCCGACGCACACAATCTGTGCCGATAACGACGCCCGTCAGCCGCGCAGGAACGGCAGCACTTCCGCAAGTAGCTGTTCCGGCACTTCCTCCGCAATATAGTGACCGCTCGGCAAGGCATGACCCGTCACCCGGCGGGCCACCTTGCGCCACTCCTCCAGCGGCTGGAAGCACTTGCCGACCGCACCGTCGGCGCCCCACAGGGCCAGCATTTCGCACTCCACCTGGCGTCCGGCCTCGGCGTCGGCGCGATCATGCTCCAGGTCGATGCCGGCGCTGGCGCGATAGTCCTCGCACAGGCCGTGGGCGGCGCCGGGCAGCTTCAGGCAGCGCAGGTACTCGGCCAGCGCGGCCTCGGTGAACGGGGCGAGGCCGGCGCTGCGCGAGCCCATGGTCTGGCGCAGGTAGAGGTCGGGGTCGGCCTCGATCAGCGTTTCGGGGAACGGGGTGGGCCGGATCAGGAAGAACCAGTGCCAGTAGGCGCGCGCGAAGGCTTCCGAGGTCTGGGCATACATCGCCAGCGTCGGGGCGATGTCCAGCGTGACGAGCTTTTCCACGGCCTGCGGGTGGTCGAGCGCCAGCCGGTGCGCCACGCGTGCCCCGCGATCATGCGCCAGCACGCGGAACCGCTCGAAGCCGAGCGCCCGCATCACCGCCATCTGGTCGGCCGCCATGGTCCGCTTGCTGTAGTTCGCGTGATCCGGCAGGCCGACGGGCTTGTCGCTGTCGCCATAGCCACGCAGGTCCGTGGCCACCACCGTGAAATGCCGGGCCAGCTCGCCAGCCACCTTGTGCCAGATCACATGCGTTTGCGGATGGCCATGCAGCAGCAGCAGCGGCGGGCCCTCCCCGCCGACCACGGCGTGAATCGCCACGCCCTGGCTGTCGATCCGGTGTGTTCTGAATCCTTCAAACATCGGCTGTCTCCTTGGTCCTTGATGCGTCGATGCGTCRATGTGGCAAGCCGTGCCATGGTAGTCGCCGCGCATGGGRTGCGCATCGGCGGGCAGTGTAATCGCGGAATYCATCGCTATAATTGCGCGAACCGAACTTCATTCGTGCGCTCGATTCACGAATTGCCGCCACCCATGGACACCTTCTCGGATCTCGCCTTCTTCGTCCTGCTGGTCAAGCGCGGCAGCCTCGCCGGCGCGGCGCAGCAGCTTGGCGTCACGCCCTCGGCCGCCAGCAAGCGGCTGGCGGCGCTGGAGGCGCGGCTGGGCGTGCGACTGCTCAACCGCACCACGCGCCGGCTGTCGGTCACGCCCGAGGGCGAGTCCTACCTGGCCCAGGGCGGGCGCATCCTGGCCGAGCTGGAGGAACTCGAACAGGGCCTCGGCGGCAGCCGGGTGGCGCCGCGCGGGCTGCTACGGGTGAACGCGACGCTCGGATTCGGCAGGCGCCACATCGCCCCGCTGGTCAGCGACTTCCTGCAGGTCTATCCCGATGTCGAAGTCCAACTGCAACTGACCGACCGGGCGATGAACCTTGCCGAGGAAGGCTACGACGTCGGCATCCTCCTCGGYGACCTGCCCGATGCGCGGCTCAACGCCCGCCTGCTCGCGCCGAACCGCCGGCTGCTGTGCGCGTCGCCGGCCTACCTCGCGCGGCACGGCGAGCCGGCCTCGCCGCGCGCATTGCAACAGCATCGTTGCATTGTGATCCGCGAGAGCGAATCGGCCTACGGCACGTGGCATCTCCAGTCGGCCGGCCGGCAGGAGACCGTGAAGGTGCGCGGCCATGCCGCGACCAACGATGGCGAGGCGGCGGCGAACTGGGCGCTCCAGGGGCATGGCATCGTGCTGCGTTCGGAGTGGGAGGTGGCGCCGCTGCTGCGCTCGGGCCGGCTGCGGCAGGTGCTGGCCGACTGGGCCTCGCCGCCGGCGGACATCTACGCCGTGTATCTCACGCGCGACAAACTTTCGGCCCGCGTGCGTGCCTTTGTCGACTTTCTGGCCGAACGGCTCGGCGCGTACGAGCAGACCGCGCCCTATCACGGCTGGTAGCCGGCGCGGCTACCCCTGCCGGCGGCAGGGTGGCGGGTGACCGGGCGCGCCATGACTGGTACGCTTGGGCAGCGCCCCCCCAAACCACTCCAGACTCCCTCCCGACATGCACACGCACGATCTGTCCGCGTGGACCCATTCCCACGTCTTCAATGCCGGCAATCCGGCAGCCGAGCGCAGCACGCGCCTGGTCATGTGGATCACGCTCGCCACCATGGTGGTGGAGATTGCCGCCGGCCTCTGGTTCAACTCGATGGCCCTGCTGGCGGACGGCTGGCACATGAGTTCCCACGCGCTGGCGATCGGCCTCTCGGCCTTCGCCTACGCCGCCGCGCGCCGGCTGGCCAACGATGCCCGCTTCACCTTCGGCACGTGGAAGATCGAGGTGCTGGCGGCCTTCGCCAGTTCCATCGTCCTGCTGGGCGTGGCCGCGCTGATGATCGCCGGCTCGGTCGAACGGCTATTCACCCCGCAGGCCATCCACTACCAGGAGGCGATGGCCGTCACCACCATCGGCCTGCTCGTGAACCTGGGCTGCGCGTTCATCCTCGGCGGCGCGCMCCATCACGGGCACGATCATGGCCATGCGCATGCGCACGATCACCACGGACATGCCGATCACCATCATCACGACATCAACCTGCGTTCGGCCTATATCCACGTGATTGCCGATGCAGCCACCTCGGTGCTGGCCATCGTGGCGCTGGCGGGCGGCTGGTGGCTGGGCTGGAGCTGGCTCGATCCGGTGATGGGGCTGGTGGGCGCGGCGCTGGTCGGTCGCTGGGCGATCGGGCTGATGCGGCAGAGCGGCACGGTGCTGCTGGACCGCGAGATGGACCACCCTGTTGTGGACGAAGTGCGAGAGGTGCTGGCCGAGTTCCAGCACGGAGAAGACGGCACGCGCGTGACCGACCTGCACGTCTGGCGCGTGGGCCGCGAGCAGTTCGCCTGCATCGCCAGCCTGGTCACGCACGACGCCACGCTCACGCCGCAGCGCGTGCGGCAGGCGCTATCGATCCATGAGGAGCTGGCCCACGTGAGCGTGGAGATCAGCCTGTGCGATGACGGGGCACCGCGCCGGGCGGCCCGTCATCGTCATCCGCACTAGTCGAAACCCGTCGAATTACGGCAGCAGCAGGATGGCGCCGGTGGTCTCGCGGCGCTCGGCGGCCTCGTGCGCGCGGGCGACCTCGGCCAGGGGGAAGCGGGCGCCGATCTCCACCTTCACCTGGCCGGTGGCGATGGCATCGAACAGGTCCTTCGCATTGGCGCGGAAGCGGGCCGGGTCCGCGTTGTGCGGGAACACCGAGGGCCGGGTCAGGAACAGGCAGCCCTTCTTGTTCAGGATTTCCGGCTCGATGGCCGGCGCCGGGCCGGACGCCCCGCCGTACAGCACCACCAGTCCGAAGGTCTGGGCGCAATCGAGCGAGCCCATGAAGGTGTCCTTGCCCACGGCGTCGTAGACCACGGTCACGCCCTGGCCGCCGGTGGCGTCGCGCACCTGCTTGACCCAATCCGCCTGCTTGTAGTCGATGGCGATGTCGCAACCCGCCGCGCGGGCGCGCTCGCACTTGGCCGGGCCGCCGGCCGTGCCGATCACGCGCGCGCCGAGCGCCTTCGCCCAGCCGGCCAGGATCTGGCCCACGGCACCGGCGGCGGCGTGGACCAGGACCGTGTCACCGGGCTTCACGGCGTGCGTGTGGCGCACCAGATATTGGGCGGTCATGCCCTTGAAGATCACGGCGGCAGCCTGCTCGTCGCTGAGGTTGTCGGGCAGCTTGACCAGCTTGTCCGCCGGCACGTTGCGCGCTTCGGCGTAGGCGCCGAGGCCGGCGTTCATGTACGCCACGCGATCGCCCACGGCGATGTCCGTCACGCCCGCGCCCACCGCCTCCACCACGCCGGCCGCCTCGTGGCCCAGCCCCGTGCCCACCGGCAGCGGATAGGTGCCGCGGCGCTGGTACACATCGATGAAGTTGAAGCCGATGGCGGTATGCCGCACGCGCGCCTCGCCGGCCGCCGGCGCCGGCAGCTCGACCGGCGTGAGCTGCATCACTTCGGGCGCGCCGAATTCCTGGAGGCGGATGGCACGGACAGTGGTCGTCATGGGGTCTCCCTGGTCAGGCTTGCAGAATTGGAGCCCCGATTATTGTCGCTTTTGTAAAACCTTGCCGAAGGCGGGCCAATCAAGGAAAAACCATCAGGTCAGCACCGCGCACATGCACAACGCGCTGGTGTTGCGCAGGCGCTGGAATTCCTCACTCTCGAGGACTTCTGGGGGCAGCTTGGAGGCGTGGATCAGCGAGAAACCGTAGCGGGCGAAGTAGCTCGGGCAACTCGAGGTCAGGAGCACCGCGCGGCGCGTGCCGTTGGCGCGGGCACGCATCATCACCGCGTTGACGAGGTGGCTGGCCACGCCCTGGTCGCGCCATTCGCGCAGCACGGCCACCGAGCGGACGATGGCCGTATCGCCGAAGCGCTCGGCGCAGGCGCAGCCGACCAGCTCTGACTCCATCAGGGCCACGTGGAACTCGCCCACCAGACGCGGCAGTTCGTCCACCGGCAGGTTGCAGCGCTCGAGCACTGCCGCGATGGCAGGCATATCCGACGGCTGCGCCGCACGCACTCGCAGATCTTTAATCATCGGGAGCCTCTGTTTCTCTCATCGTCTGGGGACGGAAACGCCATGGAAGCCCTGCATGGTGAACCCTGCCTCACGTGCTGACACTTGGTGCACGCGCGGCRAAACATTATCGCAATCGGGGCGCTATATCCACAGGGAAACTCCGCGTTGCGGCGTACTCAACGCTTGCGGCGTATCTGCCTGCGGAACGAGCATGAAATGCGCCAGCGGCTCGGCGTTATCCGCCAAATGCCCGGCAGAAAATGATAGTCCTTCCAGATGACAGATTGGTCAGATCCGGCGAAGGCAATGAACGAGGGAGAACAGGAGGGAAAGCAGGAGGGAAAGCAGGAGGGAAAACGGCAGGAAGGAGATGGAGGCGGGGATACGGAATCGAACCGTCGTAAACGGCTTTGCAGGCCGTCGCATCACCACTCTGCCACCCCGCCCCGGAGTCTGGACGCCCTGGCGGGCGCCTTGCATTCAGTGTGCGGGGCGCAGTGTAGCCGAAGATCTGGAACTCTGCAGAGCGCCTGCCTGCCGACTAGGCGTCGGACTCGCCCAGCTCGCCCATCGCGGATTGCAGGTAGTTCTGCACGCCGASCTTGCGCACGAGTTCCAGCTGCGTCTCGATCCACTCGATGTGGTCCTCGGTGTCCGAGAGGATATCGGTCACCACATCGCGCGACACATAGTCGCTAATCGACTCGAAGTACTTGATGGCATCCTTGCAGCTCGTCTGGGACAGCAACTCCACCTTCAGGTCGCCGCCGAGCATCTCCTCGACGTTCTCCCCGATGAGCAATTTGTCCAGATCCTGGAGGTTGGGCAGGCCGTCGAGCATCAGGATGCGCTCGATCAACTTGTCCGCGTGCTTCATCTCCTCGATGGACTCCTCGTACTCATGCTTGCCCAGCGCGCTCAACCCCCAGTGCCGGTACATGCGCGCGTGCAGGAAATACTGGTTGATCGCGGTCAGCTCGTGACGCAGCTGGCCGTTCAGTAACTGGATAGCTTTCTTGTCGCCTTTCATGACATTGACCCCAAAACGCCTGCACACCACGGTGGACGATTTTCATGTTAATAGCCGAGGCTAGAAGATCAAGCATACATAGGGAAAATCGCGTTAATAAATCCCTTGCCAGACGGGGCTTTACGACACGATGCGGATGATTTTGCGGATGATTGCGATTCCGATTCAGCTACCTTTCGGCACGCGCGAACATAATCCCCAATGTAAAAGGCGCCTCCCTAGGGAAGCGCCTTCGTGCCGATCCGGAAGCGGTTATTCGCCGCTCGCGCGATAGCGGTTACGCAGATCGCGGATCAGGTCGTGGTTACGCAGCACCCCCTGGTACTGGCGCTCGATCAGCGCGCGGATGTCGAAGCTCAGGTCGGTTTCCTGGAGCGCATCGCCATACTTCTTCTTGGCGACGTCTTCGCCCTTCTCGGTTTCCTCGAGGATGGCGAGGTCCGTGCGGTCGGCCACCGCGCTGCGCAGGCTCACCCAGCCGCGATGCAGCGCACCGGCCACGCTGCCGTGGTCCTCGGGCTTGCCGCCGAGGGCCATCACCTGGCTCTGCAACTCGCGCACCGCCGCGCCGCACTCGGTGGCACGGCTTGAGAACAGCGTCTTCAGTTCCGGATTCTTGGCGTCCTCGGCCGCCTTGCGGAAGCCCTCCTCGCCATCGCGCGAGACTTCGATCAAATCGTTCAGTACGGAAACGTTGTTGTCAGCCATTGTTGGACTCCTCTCACATCGGAGGCGCGCCGTGAGGCCACGGCGGCACATCGCGTGGAACATCCCGCGCCATGCCGAGCATGGCGCGGACCTTATATCCACGATAGGAGAGTGGACCCGGACAAGCTGTCGGGAGGCTGCGCAAGCGGTTGTCGGCCTTCGCCTACACCCGCTGAATCAGTCCAGCAGGTGACCCATGCGGGACCGCTTGGTGGCGAGGTATTTCTCGTTTTCGGCGTTGGCGGGCACGATGTGACGCATCTGCTCCGTCACGGCCAGGCCGGCGTCTTCGAGCGCCCGGATCTTGATCGGGTTGTTGCTCATCAGGCGGACCGACTTCACACCCCACTGGCGCAGCATGTCCGCCGCGAACGCGTAGGTGCGGCCGTCGATGGCCTGGCCGAGCGCGAGGTTGGCGTCGACCGTGTCCAGCCCRCCGTCCTGCAGCGCATAGGCGCGGATCTTGTTCGAGAGGCCGATGCCCCGGCCTTCGTGGCCGCGCAGGTAGAGCAGGATGCCGCGGCCTTCCTCGGCAATCTTCTGCATGGCGAGGTCGAGCTGCTCGCCGCAGTCGCAGCGGCACGAGCCGAAGACGTCGCCGGTCAGGCATTCGGAATGCAGGCGGACGAGAACGTTCTCGCCCGAGATGTCTCCCATGGAGAGCGCCAGGTGTTCGGTGCGGCTGTCCACGCCCTGGAAGGCATGGGCGGTGAATTCGCCGTAGCGGGTCGGCAGCCGTGCGGAGCCGATCAGCTCACTTTCTAGGTCTTTCATATTCCTGTGATCGCGGGGGGCGCCGTGGGGCCCGGGCGCGCATGATGCGGGCCGGGACAGGCGCACTGCGCGCCACCCTGAGGGGGCTGTGGCGCGCGGCATGCCGGCAAGGATACCGCGAAACGCCTCTCGCTATAGGTATCGCTGCAGGTACCCCTATGCCGAGCGGGCACTCTCGGGCGACGGCGGGGTCGCCTGACGAGTGCCCCTTAGGACGCTTTCGCGCCGCCTGCGCTCAGGCKGGAATGCGCATCGCRTCCGGCCGTTGCCACCAGCGATGCTGGCCCACGGCATCGAGGAATTCCCGATGCCGCGCCGGGTCCTCGGTCTTGGCGATCACCACGCCCGGCCCCGCGAAGCCGCCGGCCAGCCCCGCGCAGCGCGCGGCCTCGGCCACCATCACGGCGCCCGAGCCGCCCGCGCCCACGGCCTTGCAGTGCTTGTAGGCCTCCTTGATGAACAGCAGCGCGTCCGGATCSGGCTCGGCGGGGGGCTTGGCCACGTCGGGCACGTACACCGCATCGAACAGCACCGARCCGACCGACGACAGCGCATGGTCCACCGGCAGCGCCGCGCCCTTCGCCGTAGTCACGCTCGCCGCGCGCGGGCCGATGATCTTGAGATTGGCGCGCGCCGCCTCGGCCAGCTTCCTGAGCGAGGCGATGGCCGCGTCGTCCACGCCATCGTTGATCAGCACGGCGATGTTGCGGCCCGTGATGTCGCCCTTTGGCTGGGCGTCCAGGCTCAGCGCGGGCGAGGCCGGTACGCCGTAGTCGTTGATCTGCACGTTCGGCCCGACCGGCTCGACGGGAATCCCGAGCTTCTGCGCCACGCGCTCCGCCAGTTCCACGGCGATATGGTGGATCTGCCCCACCACGCGCGCCCGGATGGCGGGGTCGAAGACCTTTGAGAGTTCGAACGCGTACGCATCGACGATCTGCCTTTTTTCGACGTCGGACTGGCTGCGCCAGAAGAGATTGGCCTGCGAGAAATGATCGGCGAAGGTCTGTGCGCGCATGCGCACCTTCACCGCGCCGTCCTCGGCGGCGGCAGCGAAATGCCGGTAGGCGTCGGCATCGCCGGCCAGGAACGGGCAGCCGCCGCTGACCGAGTTCGGCTGGTAGCTCTCCTTACCCTGCACCACGGTCTGCCGGCCGAAGCCGTCGCGCTGGTTGTTATGCACGGGGCAGAGCGGGCGATTGATCGGAATTTCATGAAAATTCGGCCCGCCGAGCCGCGTGAGCTGGGTATCGGTGTACGAGAACAGCCGCGCCTGCAGCAAGGGATCGTTGGTGAAATCCATGCCCGGCAGGATGTGGCCCGGGTGGAACGCCACCTGCTCGGTTTCGGCGAAGAAGTTGTCCGGGTTGCGGTTCAGCACCATCCGCCCCACGCGCCGCACCGGCGCCAGTTCCTCCGGAATGAGCTTGGTCGGGTCCTGGAGATCGAAGCCGAACTTGAGCATGTCGGTCTCCGGCACCAGCTGCACGCCGAACTCGTATTCGGGAAACTGGCCCGCCTCGATCGAATCGTAGAGGTCGCGCCGGTGGAAATCGGGGTCCTTGCCGTTGATCTTGACCGCCTCGTCCCAGACCAGCGAATGCGCGCCGCCCACCGGCTTCCAGTGGAATTTGACCAGCGTGCCCTGCCCCTCTGCATCGACAAAGCGGAACGTATGCACGCCAAACCCCTCCATCGTGCGGAAACTGCGCGGGATGGCGCGGCCGGACATGGTCCACAGCACCATGTGCATCGACTCGGGCTGGAGGGACACGAAATCCCAGAACGTGTCATGCGCCGACGCGGCCTGCGGGATCTCGTTGTGCGGTTCCGGCTTCACGGAATGGACGAAATCCGGGAACTTGATGCCGTCCTGGATAAAGAACACCGGGATGTTATTGCCGACCAGGTCGAAGTTGCCCTGCCGCGTATAGAACTTGGTGGCGAAGCCGCGCACATCGCGCGCCAGATCGGCGGAGCCGCGCGAGCCGGCCACGGTCGAAAATCGCACGAACACTGGGGTCTTCTGGCCAACCTCGGTGAACAACGCGGCGGTGGTCACGTCAGCCAGCGACTCGGTCAGCTCGAAATAGCCATGGGCCGCCGCGCCGCGCGCGTGGACCACGCGCTCGGGAATGCGCTCGTGGTCGAAGTGCGTGATCTTCTCGCGCAGGTGGAAGTCCTCGAGCAGCGTGGGGCCGCGCAGGCCGAGCTTGAGCGAGTCGTCGTCCTGCGGAATCTGGAGGCCCTGGTTTGTGGTCAGCGTGCGGTCACGGTTCGAGACGAGATTGCCGACCGAGTCCGAACCCAGCTGCTTTGGCCGCTCGGCCAGCCGGTCCGCCACGGCGCGCTCGTAGCTGCCGTCGTTGTTGTTGCCGATGCCTTGTGGCTTGGGCGGCGTGGTGTCGCCTTTCTTGCCGGGTGGCTGGGCGGCGGTCGGTGCGGTCTTTTTCGTCATGTGGGGTCCCTCGGTGGCGTTCGGTGGCTGGGTATCGCGGATTGGAGCCGATTGGAGCCTATGGCTTCCGCAGATACCGTGCCACCGGGGGCTCGGCGCGCACCGGCTCCCCGCCAGGCCGCGCCACGTCTGGCAAGCCGGGATTGGGGGCGACAAAAAAAAAGCCACGGTGCGTGCACACCGTGGCTTCCTTTTACATCCGGCTTGTAAAACCGCTTGCCGTGTCTTGCTCTCCGGGCGGCGGCCCCGCCTTATTCCACCGTCACCGACTTAGCCAGATTCCGAGGCTTGTCCACGTCCGTCCCGCGTGCGCAGGCCGTGTGGTAGGCCAGCAGTTGCAGCGGCACCGTGTGCAGGATCGGCGACAGCGCGCCGTAGTGCTCGGGCAGGCGGATCACCTGGATGCCATCGGACGACTGGATATGCGTGTCGGCATCGGCAAACACGTAGAGCCGGCCGCCGCGCGCGCGCACTTCCTGGATGTTGGACTTCAGCTTCTCCAGCAGCGCGTCGTTCGGCGCCACGGTCACCACCGGCATCGCCTCGGTGACCAGCGCCAGCGGGCCGTGCTTCAGCTCGCCGGCCGGGTAGGCTTCCGCGTGGATATATGAGATTTCCTTGAGTTTCAGTGCGCCTTCGAGGGCGATCGGGTAGTGCAGGCCCCGGCCCAGGAACAGCGCGTTCTCGCGGCGCGCGAAGTCTTCCGACCAGGCGATGATCTGCGGCTCCAGCGCCAGCACGCCATGCAGCGCCACGGGCAGGTGGCGCAGGTTGGTCAGCGCGGCGGCCTCTTCTTCCTCGGTCAGCCGGCCGCGTACCTTGGCCAGCGCCAGCGTCAGCATGTACAGCGCGGCGAGCTGGGTCGTAAACGCCTTGGTCGAGGCCACGCCGATCTCGGTGCCGGCGCGCGTCAGGAAGCGCATCTCGGTCTCGCGCACCATCGCGCTGGTCGCCACGTTGCAGATGGCCAGCGTGTGGGTGTGGCCGAGGTCGCGGGCATGGCGCAGCGCAGCCATGGTGTCGGCGGTCTCGCCCGACTGGGAGATCACCACCACCAGCGCGCGCGGGTTCGGCACGGTGTCGCGGTAGCGGTATTCGCTGGCCACTTCCACCTGGGTCGGGATCTTCGCCACGGACTCGAGCCAGTACTTGGCCGTGCAGCCCGAGTAGTAGCTGGTGCCGCAGGCCAGGATCAGGATGTTGTCGATGTCGGGAAATACCKCGGCCGCCTTCTCGCCGAACAGTTCGGGCGCGATGGCGACGATGCCTTCCAGCGTGTCGCCCAGCGCGCGCGGCTGCTCGAAGATTTCCTTCTGCATGAAGTGGCGGTACGGGCCCAGCTCGACGGCTGCCGCGTGGGCTTCCACCACGCGCTCCTCGCGCACGACTTCCACGTCGTTCACGTCGCGGATGGTGGCGCCGGCACGGGTCAGCTCCACCACATCGCCCTCTTCCAGATAGACGATGCGGTTGGCGGTGCCGGCCACGGCCAGCGCGTCGGAGGCCAGGAACGATTCGTTCTCGCCCAGCGCCACCACCAGCGGCGAGCCGGCGCGCGCGCCCACCACCACGTCCGGGTTGTCCTTGGCCACCACGGCAATCGCGTAGGCGCCGTGCAGGCGCTTGGTCACCACGCGCACCGAGCCGAACAGGTTGCCGCGCGTGGCGCTGCTCGGGTAGGTGTAGGCCTGGTGGATCAGGTGGGCGACCACCTCGGTGTCGGTCTGCGACTCGAAGCCGTAGCCCACGGCGCGCAGTTCGTCGCGCAGCGGCTCGTAGTTCTCGATGATGCCGTTGTGCACCAGCGCGATGGTCTCGTCCGAGAAATGCGGGTGGGCGTTGACCGTATCGGGCTTGCCGTGCGTGGCCCAGCGCGTGTGGGCGATGCCCAGCGTGCCGGCCAGGCCGGACGACTGCGTCTGCGTGTCCAGATCGGCCACGCGCGACACGGTGCGCGCGCGCTCGAGCATCTCGTCGCGCACGATGGCCACGCCGCACGAGTCATAGCCGCGGTACTCCAGGCGACGCAGGCCTTCGATCAGGACCGGAACGATATTGCGCGTGGAAACCGCGCCGACGATGCCACACATCTTGTGAACCCCCCGTTTGGGTTGCCTCGCGCCGCGCGCCGCAACCCGCTGAATGATGATGGCCGGCCCTCCCCGGGCCCGGCCTGACTGACGTTGACTGACTTAGCTTACTGCTTCGGCTGCTTCACCGGGCGCTGCCATGCGTCCAGCGTCATCTGCTTGGCCCGCGAGAGCGTGAGCTTGCCGGCTGGCGCGTCCTTGGTCAGCGTGGTGCCCGCGCCGATCGTGGCGCCACGGCCCACCGTCACCGGCGCCACCAGCTGCGTGTCCGAGCCGATGAACGCGTCGTCCTCGATCACCGTGCGGCTCTTGTTCACGCCATCGTAGTTGCAGGTAATGGTACCCGCGCCGATGTTGACGCGCTGGCCCACCGTGGTATCGCCCACATAGGCCAGATGGTTGGCCTTGCTGTGATCCCCGACCTGGCTGTTCTTCACCTCGACGAAGTTGCCGATATGCACATCCTCGCCCAGCTCGGTGCCGGGGCGCAGCCGCGCGTACGGCCCGATCCGGCCCGCCGGCCCGATCTTTGCTTCCTCGATGTGACAGAACGGTTGCACGCGTGCGCCGGCGCCGATGGTGGCATTCCGGATCACGCAATGCGCGCCGATGTGCACGCCATCGTCCAGATGCACGCGGCCTTCGAACACGCAGCCGACGTCGATGGTCACGTCGCGTCCGCACGTAAGCTGGCCGCGCACATCGATGCGCGCGGGGTCCAGCAGCGTCACGCCGGCCTCGAGCAGGCGCTGTGCGAGGTTGCGCTGGTGAATGCGCTCCACCTCGGCCAGCTGGACCTTGCTGTTGACGCCCAGCGTCTCCCACAGGGCCGCCGGCTGGGCGGAGACGATCTCCACGCCCTCGGTGGCGGCGCGCTCGATGGTGTCCGTGAGGTAGTACTCACCTTGCGCGTTGTTGTTGCCCAGCGTGGCAAGCCAGCGGCGCAGGTGGCCGGTCGGGCAGACGATGATGCCGGTGTTGATCTCGCGAATGGCGCGGATCTCGTCGCTGGCATCCTTCTGTTCGACGATGCGCACGATGTTGCCGGCGGCGTCACGTACGATGCGGCCGTATCCGGTAGGATCGGGCATCTCGACGGTGAGCACGCCCATGCGCTCGGCGCCGGCCGCATGGACCAGGGCCTCGAGCGTGGCGGCGGTGGTCAGCGGCACGTCGCCATAGAGCACCAGCGTGGGCTGGTTGTCATCGAGCATCGGCAGCGCCTGCATCACGGCGTGGCCGGTGCCAAGTTGCTGGGTCTGGTCGGCAAACGCCACGTCCGGCGCAGCGACGGCCTCGCGCACGTGCTCCGCACCGTGGCCAACCACCACGACGAGGCGCGACGGCGAAAGCGTGCGCGCGGTGTCGAGCACATGGGCGAGCATCGGCCGCCCGGCAACCGGGTGCAGGACCTTGGGCAGGGCGGAATTCATCCGTTTTCCCATCCCTGCGGCAAGAATGACGATATTCACAAGGAGGTCCCTAAGTGAGTGTGTCTGATAATAAGCGCGAAAACCCGTACCAAGCGATCTCTTCAATCCCTCCAAACCCTTGTCAGGACTGGGCTGGCGGGCGATCTGCGAGGCGGGAAAACATGCGCGGCGATTTTAGCATGGCGCCTTGCGCCCGACCGCCGGTGGTTTCCGTTTTTCACATTTGGCGACGGCGCATTTTTGCAGGATTTGCAGCATTTACCGTCGTCCTGGCGCTGGGTGGCTGTAACGCCATGAAACTCGGCTATCAGCAGGGTGACCGGCTCGCCTACTGGTGGGTAGACCGCTACGTGGATGTGACGGACGACCAGGAGCCGCCCACCCGCGAGGCCATCGCCCGGTTCTTCTCCTGGCACCGCCGCGCCCAGCTCCCCGAGATCGCCAACGTGCTGACGCGGGTCAAGAGCGAGGTGGCCGGCCCGGTGGACGCGTCGATGGTGCGCCACGCGCGCGAGGACACCCAGCGGCTGGGCCGCCAGGCCTTCGAGAACGCCATACCCGACCTGGCCGACCTGATGCTGACGCTGACGCCGGAGCAGATCCAGCGCATGGAATCGAAATTCAACGAAAGCAACGCCAAATATCGCAAGGAATTCCTGAAATCGGACCCGCAGGCTCGCTCGAACGCCCGTTTCGACAAGGTCATGGACTACGCCAAGCTGGTCTACGGCAAGTTCTCGGACGATCAGGCGCAGAAGATCCGCGCCGCGATGGGGCCGTACATGCAGGGCGCCGATGCCCGCTATGCGGAGCGCGTGAAGCGGCAGCAGGAATGGCTGGGGATTGCCCGGGAGGTCTCGACGACCCATCCGCCCAAGTCGCAGGTGGAGGACATGCTGCGCAAGTACGCCGACCACTGGCAGCGCCCGGCGGCCGAGCGCGCGCAGATCCGGCAGGCTAACGAGGCCGGGGTGGACCTGACCGTGACCATCGCCAACCTGACCACGCCGGAACAAAAGGCCCACGCGGTGGACCGYTTCCAGAAATGGATCGACGATACCCGCTCGCTGATGCGCGAGGCGGGTCCGTCGCAGGCGTCTAAATAAGAGGGGTGGCCGGGGTATCGGCGCTGGGTGCCTTCTCGGCCAGCTTGTCGAAGCGGACGAACTCCATCCGATTCGGCTCGGCGCTGCCGGTGAAGGTCAGCGCCTGCTGGGTGAAGGTGGTCTCGCCGAACAGCGAGGCCTCGTCCACCTTGGCCAGGCCGGTGGCCAGCCCGGTGAACGGGAACAGGTCGGTATCGGCCAGGTGGGACGGCACCACGTTGCGCAGCGACGCGAAGATATTGTCGATGCGGCCCGGGTTCTCGCGCTCCCAACCCTGCAGCATCTCGCTGACCTTCTTGCGCTGCAGGTTCTCCTGCGAGCCGCACAGGTTGCAGGGGATGATCGGGTAGGCCATCGCCCGCGCGTAGGACGCAATGTCCTTTTCCGCGCAATACGCCAGCGGCCGGATCACGATGTGCTGGCCGTCATCGGTCGACAGCTTGGGCGGCATCGCCTTCATCTTCCCGCCGAAGAACATGTTCAGGAAGAAGGTCTGGACGATGTCGTCCCGATGGTGCCCCAGCGCAATCTTGTTGGCGCCCAGCTCCTTGGCCGTGCGGTAGATCACGCCCCGGCGCAGCCGCGAGCACAGCGAGCAGGTGGTCTTGCCCTCGGGCACCTTCTCCTTGACGATCGAATACGTATCCGCCTCGACGATCACATATTCCACCCCGGTGGACTTCAAATACTCGGGCAGGATGTGTTCCGGGAAACCTGGCTGCTTCTGGTCCAGGTTCATCGCGATCAGCTTGAAGTGGATGGGCGCGCGCTTCTGGAGCGCCATCAGGACCGACAGCATGGTGTACGAGTCCTTCCCGCCACTCATGCAGACCAGCACAGTGTCGCCGTCCTCGATCATGCCGAAGTCGCCGATGGCTTTGCCGGCCAGCGACTGAAGGCGGGTTTCGAGGCGATAGAAGTTAGCGGAGTGACTCATAAGACATACCTGATGCGGGGCGCGGGCCTTGGGAAGCCCGTCGGATGGCCCTGTCGGACGGGCCCGTATTCTACTTGACGTGGAACACCTCGACGCCGACCGAATCGCAGTCCGGGTAGACATCGGGCTTTTCCGTGGAAACGCGCACCGCGCGCACTTTCGGATGCTTCAGCATGGCACGTGCCACGTCATCGCACAGGGTTTCCTGCAGGTGGATGTGGCCCTGGGCCATGCGCGCGGCCACGGTACTGCGCATGAAGTCGTAGTCCACCACTTCCTCGAGCTTGTCGGCCTGCGGCGTGCTCTGGTCCAGCGGCACGAACAGGTCGATATTGACCAGCACGCGCTGCTCGCCCTTCTTCTCGAATTCGTGCACGCCGATATTGATCTGCACTTCATAGTTGCGCAGGAACATGCGGCGGCAGCCTTGCAGGCTGGGGTGGGAAAGCGCGGCGAAGGTCATGGTGGGGCGTCGGGCAGGTGCTGCGGTAAATCGGAAAATGCTTAAAAACGACCGGGGATCGGGATCACTCGGTCAGGAACATCACGTCGCGGGCCAGCGGCATCAGGTGCTGGCCGCCATCGACATACAGGGTGGTACCGGTCACGGCGTGGGCGCCAGCGAGGTAGGCCACGGCCTGGGCGATGTCGTCCGGCGTGGACGACTTGCCCAGCGGCGTCATGCCGTGCGCGCGGACGAAACCGGGGTCGGACTGGTCGCCGGACACCAGCGTGATGCCGGGCGCCACGCCCACCACCCGCAGCCGGGGCGCCAGCGCCTGGGCCAGCTGCACCGTGGCGGTCTGCAGCGCGGCCTTGGACAGCGTGTACGACAGGAAGTCCGGATTCAGGTTGTTGAGCTTCTGGTCGAGCAGGTTGATCACCACGCCGCGCTGGGCGGTCTGGTTGCCATCGGCGCCAAGCGCCTTGTGCATCTCACGCGCCAGCAGCAGCGGCGCGGCCACGTTGGTGCGCATATGGGTGTCGAGCGAGGCGTAGGAGAAGCTCGTCGCCACGTCGTACTGGAACAGCGAGGCGTTGTTGACCAGRCAGGTCGGTACGCCCAGCGCGTCGGCGCAGGCCGCGACYAGCTTGCTGGTAGCGGCTTCGTCGGACAGGTCGGCCTGCAGCACGGCGGCGCGGCGGCCCAGGCCGCGGATCTGCGTGGCGAGSGTCTCGGCTTCGTCGCGCGAGCGGTTGCAGTGGATCGCCACGTCCCAGCCTCGCGTGGCAAGTTCCAGCGCGATGGCACGGCCCAGGCGGCGCGCGCCGCCGGTCACGAGGGCGACGCCGCGCGCGGCGGCAGGGTGGGCGCCGGAGGCGCCAGCAGTCAGGGAATCTGGCATTGCTACAATTCGCGGTATGCAGAAAGTCGCTAGTCTACCCCTTCCCCCCGCCGACGCGCTGGACGCCTCCGCGGCCCTGACCACCTGTATTGGCGACGCCATCGAGGCCGCCGGCGGCTGGATYGGCTTCGATCGCTACATGGCGCTGGCGCTCTACGCCCCCCGGCTCGGCTATTACAGTGGCGGCGCCGCCAAGTTCGGCCGCGATGCCCGGGACGGCAGCGACTTCATCACCGCCCCCGAGTTGACCCCCTTCTTCGCCCGCACGCTGGCCCGCCAGTTCGCACCGCTGATCGCCCTGGACCTGCCGCGCGTGCTCGAATTCGGCGCCGGCACGGGCCGCCTCGCGGCGGACCTGCTGCTCGCCCTGGAAACCGAAGGTGCGCTGCCCGAGACCTACCAGATCCTCGAATTGTCGGGCGAGCTGCGCGTACGCCAGCAGGAAACGCTGGCCGCCCGCGCGCCGCACCTGGCTAGTCGCGTGCAGTGGCTGGACGAGCTTCCCGCGCAGTTCGAAGGGGTCATCGTCGGCAACGAGGTGCTGGACGCCATGCCRGTGCGCCTGTTCGCGCGCCTGGACGGCCGCTGGCACGAGCGCGGCGTGGCGCTGGCCGACGGGAAGTTCACGTTCGAGGACCGTCCGCTGGCAGACAACGCCGTCCCCGACGCGCTACGCGCGCTGCCGGGCGACCACGACATGGTCACCGAGACCCATGCCGAGGCCGAAGGCTTCACGCGGGCGGTGGGCGCCATGCTGACGCGCGGCGCGGCGTTCTTCATCGATTATGGCTTCCCGGCGGCCGAGTACTACCATCCGCAGCGCGCCGAAGGCACGCTGATGTGCCACTACCGCCACCACGCGCACCCCGATCCGTTCCTGTATCCCGGGCTGCAGGACATCACCGCGCACGTCAATTTCACCGGCATCGCCGAGGCGGCGGTGGACGCCGGGCTGTCCGTGGCCGGCTTCGCCTCGCAGGCGCGCTTCCTGATGAACGCCGGGATCACCGAGTTGCTGATGGAGCTGGACCCGACCGACGCCCGCGCCTTCCTGCCCCATGCCAACGCGGTGCAGAAGCTGCTGTCCGAGGCCGAGATGGGCGAGCTGTTCAAGGTGATCGTGCTGACGCGCGGTCTGGACGACGCGCTGCCGCTGGCAGGCTTCGCACGCGGCGACCGCGTTCACGCACTCTGAGGAACAGCCGCCATGCTGCGCTGGACATTCACCATCTTCCTCTGCGTGATCGTGCTGTCGGCCTCGCTGCCGTGGCTGCAGAAGATCGGCCTGGGCAGGCTGCCCGGCGACGTGCGCTTCCGGCTGTTCAAGCGCGAGTACGTGCTGCCGTTCGCCTCGACCATCCTGCTGTCGCTGATCGCGCTGGCGATTGGGAAGCTGCTGTAGGCGTAGCCCTTCAGTCGGGCTCCGCGCCCAGCCCCAGCTTCTCCGCCACCGCCGCGATGCGGGCCTTGTGCACGCGTTCCTTGATCAGGTCCGGCCGGTCCGCGCAGGCCTTGGCGATGGCGCCGGCATCGACCGAGGCCGCCGCTGCCCGTGCCGCCATCAGGCGTTCGGTCTGCGGATAATCCCGATCCTCGAAACCTAGCCGACCACGCGCGTCGGCCTCGCAGGCCGTCAGGGCCTCCGCGAAGCGGTCCGGCTTGCGCAGCGCGTCGCAGCGCTCCACCAGCCGGGTCAGCGCGGCGGCGCCGAATTCCATCGATCGATGGATGTTGCCGTGCTCGCGCGCCACCAGCACCGCCAGGTCGCGGCAGTCGTTCGGCACGCGCAGCCGCTCGCAGACCGCCTCGAGCAGCTTCACGCTGCGCTGTTCATGGCCGATGTGGCGCGGCAGCACGTCYGCCGGCGTGGTGCCCTTGCCGAGGTCGTGGACCAGYGCCGCGAAGCGGATCGGCARCGACGCGCCGGTCGCGGCTGCATGATCGACCACCATCATCACGTGCACGCCCGTATCCACCTCGGGGTGATACTCGGCGCGCTGCGGCACGCCCCAGAGCCGGTCCAGCTCGGGCAGCAGCCGCGCCAGCGCGCCACATTCGCGCAGCACGTCGAACATCCGCGACGGCTTCGCCTCCATCAGCCCGCGCGCCAGTTCCTGCCACACCCGCTCCGGCACCAGCGCGTCGACCTCGCCCGCCTCGACCATCGCGCGCATCAGCGCCACGGTCTCGGGCGCCACGGAGAAGTCATGGAAGCGCGCCGCGAAACGCGCCGCGCGCAGGATGCGCACCGGGTCTTCGGCGAAGGCATCGGAGACATGACGGAACAGCCGCGCGTCCAGATCGCGCTGGCCGCCGTACGGGTCGATGATCGGCCCGACGAGCTGGCCGGCATCGTCCACGGCCTGCGCCATCGCGTTGACGGTCAGGTCGCGCCGGACCAGATCATCCTCGAGCGTGACGTCGGGCGCGCAGTAGAACGCGAAGCCCTTGTAGCCCGCCGCCGTCTTGCGTTCGGTACGCGCGAGGGCGTACTCCTCCTTGGTGCGCGGATGCAGGAAGACCGGGAAGTCCTTGCCCACGGGCTTGTAGCCGGCCGCTTCCATCTCGGCCGGCGTGGCGCCGACGACCACGTAGTCGCGGTCCTGGCTCGGCTTGCCCAGCAACTGGTCGCGGATGGCGCCGCCCACGGCATAGACCTGCATGAAATTCCTAGTGATGGATGATGATGGCGTCCGGATGGTCCGGCACGGTGCGGTACGGCTCGTCGTCGGCCAGGAAATCGCGTTCCTCGCGCGCGGCGGCGATCCATTCTTGCATGGCCGGCAGCGCGAGGATGAAATCGGCGTATTGCTTGGCCGTCTCGGGCAGGTGGATGCCGTAGGTGGCGAAGCGCGAGACCACGGGCGCGTAGAACGCGTCCGCCACCGAGAAGGTGCCGAACAGGAACGGGCCCTCGGCGCCGAAGCGTGTGCGCAGGTCGGTCCAGATCGTGGCGATGCGCTCCACCTCGCGCTGCACGGCCACGTTCCAGCCGCAGCCGGGCAGCACGGCAGTCACGTTCATCGGCAACTGGTTGCGCACGTTGGCGAAGCCCGAATGCATCTCGGCGCAGACCGAACGTGCCAGCGCGCGCGCGGCGGGGTCAGCCGGCCAGAGCGCCTTCTCGGGGAAACGTTCGGCCAGGTATTCCGAGATCGACAGCGAATCCCAGACCGTGACGTCGCCATCCACCAGCGTCGGCACCTTGCCGGCCGGCGAGTACTGGGCGATCTGCGCCGCGAAGCCGGGCGTGCCCAGCCGCACGGGAATCTCCTCGAACGCGATGCCAGCCTGGCGCAGCAGCAGCCAGGGGCGCAGCGACCAGGACGAGTAGTTCTTGTTGCCGATGACGAGTTTCATCGCGATTCCTTGGGGGGCGGGGGGGAGGGAAAATGGCCTGAACCGATGATTCTAGCGAGTGGGCCGCGCCGCCTCCAAATGAATTGCGCTCGCAAGGCTGTGAGCGCAAGTCACATCGGCGTCAGAGGGAGCGATGTTGGGGGTCAGCGGTGCACGCTCTCCCGCATGGCCTGGAGCGCCGCCTCGCGGTTGCGGCCACCCAGCACATCGGTCATCACGGACTCCAGGCTGGCCGGTTCCAGGCCGAGTTCGGCCGACATCGGCGCGTGCAGCACGTTGTCCAGGCGCATCGAGTCGAGGTTGTCGCGCGACATGACCGGGCCGCCGGGCATGTGTTCGAGCACGGCCGCCTGCACGCGCGCCAGCGCATCGGGCAGCGCGATGACCGGGCGCGGATGGCCCGACGCCCGCCCGGCGAAGCGCACCAGTTCCTCGAGCGTGTAGACCTGCGGCCCACCCACCTCGTAGACCTGGCCGACCGTAGCCGGGTTGACCATCGCGCGCAGGAAGGCCTCCACCACATCCATCACGAACACGGGCTGGAAGCGCGCCTGGGCGCAGGCCAGCGGCACCACGGGGGCCATCTGCTGCATCTGGGCGAACAGGTTCAGGAAGTGGTCGTCCGGGCCGAACACGACCGACGGCCGCATGACGGTCCAGTCGAGCCCGCTCTCGCGCACCATGCGCTCGCCCTCGCCCTTGCTGCGCAGGTACATCGACGGCCCCTGCGCGTCCGCGCCGAGCGCGCTCATATGGATCAGCCGGCGAACGCCGGTGCGCTGGCAGGAGGCCACGATCTGGCGCGGCAGGTCTACGTGCGCGGCGGCGAACTGGGGGCCATATGGGTCGCCCCGGTCGCCATGCAGTACGCCGACGAGATTGACGACGATGCCGTCCACGCCGACCGAGCCAATGGCGTCGTCCAGCGCGGCGGCGTCGGCCAGGCCCAGTTCGCAGACTTCCACGCGCGGCAGCAGCAACAGGTGCTGGGCGTGCTCGGCACGACGCGAGCCCACCAGGATGCGCTCTGGCGCGATGGGACTGTCGGGATTGGTGGCGGGATTGCGCGGCACCCCTGAGGCGGAGGCCGCGCCGGCAAGGCGGGAGACGAGGTGGCTGCCGATGAATCCGGCGCCACCGATCACGAGGACATTACTGGTCAGCATGGTGGGCTCCGTGACGGTCACGTAACGCTGGCATCTCTCGATGCGCGCCCGGAGTCACGGCGCCTCCTGCTGGCCCCGCTACATCAAGGCAGGCTGGTGGTCGTGACCGAGGACGGCGCGACCGTTCCCAGGCGGTCTTTGAGAGACTGGGGCCGGCCGCTCATCAATGCAGCATAGTACGTAGCGTTGGAAAGCACATTCTTGACATAAGTTCGCGTTTCCGTGAACGGAATCGTCTCTGCAAAGATCGCGCCTTCTACCGGCCGGGAGAGGCTGCTGCGCCAGCTCTTGGGCCGTCCCGGGCCAGCGTTGTAGCCCGCCGAGGCCAGCGTCCACGAGCTGTCCAGGTCCGTCAGCACCATGCTCATGTAATTTGTACCGAGCAGGATGTTGATATTGGGGTCACTCATCATCGACGGCGAGAAGTCGGTCATGCCGATCTTGCGCGCCACGAACTTGGCCGTGGCCGGCATCACCTGCATCAGGCCATGCGCGCCGGCCGACGAGCGCGCGTTCATGATGAAACGCGATTCCTGGCGGATCAGGCCATAGGCCCAGGCCATGTCCAGGCCCACGTCGTCGGTGGCCCGCTGCATGATGTCCCGGTACGGCATGACGAAACGCAGCGAGAAATCGTGCTCCGCCTTGGTGCGGTCGGCCGTGTTGACGGTGCGGTCGAGCAGTTCGATCTTGCGCGCGTACTCGGCGGCGGCCAGCAGTTCGCGGTCGCTCATGCTGCGCAGCTCCCAGTTCCACTCGCGATTGCCTTCGAAGCGCAGGTTCAGGTCATAGAACTTCTGCGCGCGCACGAAGCCGGGCCGCGTGCGCATGGCCATCGCCTCGGCATCGGAGACCGTGGTGCGCGGCGGCAGCGTGATGCGGTTGCCGAGTTCCTCGGTGGCAAGCTGGCCGTAGAAGTTGAACTGGCCAGCGATGGTCTGGAACTGCGTCTGCGCGTCCGCGGTGCGGCCATCGGCCTTGAGCGCGCGGGCGTACCAGTAGATCCACGCCGGGTCCTTGGCGCGCATCTCGGGGCGCATCAGCTCCACAGCCTGGCGCACCTGCTTCCAGTCGCCCTGGCGCAGCGCGGCGCGCACGCGCCATTCCTGCGATTCATCGGACAGCCACTGGTTGCCGCCCAACGTCATCTGGTTCTTGTAGTAGCCGGCGGCCTCGGGCATCAGCTTCTTGGCCGCGTACTGGCCGATCACGCCCCAGCCGGCGCCCTGCTCGTCGCGCGACAGCGTGCCGCCCGAGGCGGTCAGGTAGGCCGCAGCCTGGGCCGGATCGTTGCGGGCCATCTTGACGACGGTGGCCAGCGTGTCGCTGTCCACGCGTGCGTCGGGCACGGTCGCGGCGATCCTTGCCGCCAGCGTCGTGAAATTCAGTTCGAGCGCCTGGCGTGCCTGGAACGCCACGTCGCTGCGCTGGATCTGCTGGCTCTGCGCCAGATAGCTGATCAGGTCGACACAGCCCTCGCCGTAATAGCGCGGGTCCGCCAGCACCGCGCGCGAATCGGCGGCCACGTTCTTGCCCTTGAGCGCACTCGACAACAGCGCGTAGCACTCCACCTGCGTGTCGTCCTTCAGCACGAACTGTGGGTATTCGACGTCGAAGTTGGCCCAGTCGCGCTTCTTGCCCAGCACCAGCAGCCAGTCATTGCGCATGCGGTCGGCAATCGCCTCGCCCTGGTAACGCTTCAGGAACACGCGCACCTGCTCGTCGGGCGCGTCGATGCGGGCCAGGCCGCTGGCATCGAACAGCTGCGGCTTGATGCGGAAATACTCCACATACGACGGAATCGGATAGTCGACCAGCGTGGCCGAGATGGCGGCCGTGCGGTCCACATCGTTCTTGCGGGCAGCCTCGCGCAGCGCGACAAAGGCATCGTCCGGATTGCTGGGGATGGTCAGCGCGGCCGGCTGCGGCGCCGGGCGCTTCTGGGCGTAGGCCGGCGTGGCCAGCAATGCACCTGTCAACGCCCCCAGTCCTGCCAGCCACGCGGCGCGTTGCGCACGGCGCAGATATACTCCCTTCGGCATTCTTGCTATCCCTTGTTGGTCCGCGCGCGGCGCCGGGGTACCCGGTCGCGCCCCGCGCGTGTTGGTATTCGGATGTCGATCCATCGATCGATCGCGGTGCCGGCCATTATTGCACGCCATGCAGCCTGAACAGGCCCCAGACAACGGGGCAGAAAACCTGCCATTCCTCGAAGAGCGCCGCGCGCTGCGCCGGCGRCTGCTCGCGCTGCGCGCCRGCCTGYCGGATCGCGCCGAGGCCGACGCGCGCATCGGTGCCGCCCTGGCGCCCCTGCTCGAACGCCTGGGCGCGCGACGCGTGGGCTTCTATTGGCCGATCCAGGGCGAATTCGACGCACGCGCCGTCATCGTGCAATGGCTGGCCGGCATGCCGGGCCGCCAGGCCGCGCTGCCGGTGGTCACCCGCCCCGGCACGCCGCTGGACTTCCACGCCTGGACGCCCGAGACGACAATGCGCGCCGGCCACTACGACATTCCCGTGCCCGATGGCACCGAGGCCGTGTTGCCCGACGCGCTGCTCATTCCCTGTGTCGGTTTCAGCCGCGATAAGTTCCGCCTCGGCTACGGCGGCGGCTTCTACGACCGCACGCTGGCGGCCCTCGCAGAAACGCCGGTGTCCATCGGCATCGGCTTCGCGGCCTGCGAGATTCCCTTGCAGGCCCAGCCACACGACCTGCCGATGGACTGGATCGTCACCGAAGGCGGCGCGTTCTAAGCGTTCTCCTCGGCTAGCAATTCGTCCACCAGCGCACGCATCTTGCGCCAGTGCGACCCCTCCCAGAACACCCGCCGGCAGTGCGGGCAGGTGACAAAGCGCGTGTGCCGCGCCAGCACGCCCTCGGGTACGCGGCCGTCCACTTCCGACTTGTCGATCCGATGCAGTGGCACATTGCAGTCCAGRCACAGCGAGAACGGACGCGCACTGCGRGCCAGGTCGAGCCGCCGGAAGACCTCGCGCACCTGGAGCGCCGACTTGATCGCCCGTACATAGCAGCCGTGCGTCACGCCGCGCCGCTTGAGCAGTTCGCGGTCGCGCGTGAGCACGATGCGGCCCTCCTCGGCGGCAATCCGCGCGATCTCGCTGTCTTCGAAATGGTTGTCGTAGAGGGTATCGAAGCCGGTCATGCGCAGCAGGTGCGCCAGGCCGCCCAGATGGGCATCGGCAACGAAACGGGTCTCGCGCAGTGGCTGATCGCGCACGCGGAGCAGGGGCGAGATGTCGAAGGCTTCGAAGGTGGGATAGACGGCCACGCGGTCGCCGTCCTGCACGGGGCGGTCGAATGCCACCGATTCGCCRTTGACCAGGATCAACTCCACCTCGGTGTGCGGCACGCCGAGCGCCTCGATCATGTGCTTGACCGTGGCCGCGCGGGCGCAGGGCACGACGATGTCCTGGTGGCGTCGGGTGCGCGCCAGGAAATCGTTCAGCTCCTCGTAGAAGCGGAAGGTGGCGGTGACGGTGGCGGGAACCATGGGGCGCAGTATGCCCCCATGACCCCGTCCGATGGAAGTTACAGCTTCAGCCGTTCCCAGACCGCCTTGGTGGCGCCGGCGGCGTTGAGCGTGTAGAAGTGCAGGCCCGGCACGCCGGCGGCCAGCAGGCGGTCGCAGAGCCCGGTCACCACGTCCAGGCCGAACGCGCGGATGGACTCCCGGTCGTCGCCGAACGACTCCAGCCGCTTGGCCACCCAGCGCGGCACTTCGGCACCGCACATTTCCGAAAAACGCATCAGCTGCGAGTAGTTCGTGATCGGCATGATGCCCGGCACGATCGGTACGTCCACGCCCAGCGCGCGCACTTCGTCGACGAAACGGAAGTAGGCGTCGGCGTTGTAAAAGTACTGCGTGATCGCCGAATCGGCGCCCGCGCGGACCTTGCGGACGAAATTGTCGAGGTCGTGGCGCGGCGACTTCGCCTGCGGGTGGTACTCGGGGTACGCCGCCACCTCGATGTGGAACCAGTCGCCGGTCTCGGCGCGGATGAATTCCACGAGTTCGTTGGCGTATCGGAATTCGCCGATTTCGCCCATGCCGGACGGCATGTCGCCCCGCAGCGCCACGACATGGCGGATGCCGCCGTCGCGGTACGTCTTCAGGATCTGGCGGATGCTGTCGCGCGTGGAACCCACGCACGAAAGGTGCGGCGCGGCCTCGATGCCATCACGCTGGATCTCCAGCACGGCGTCCAGCGTGCCCTGCTGCGTGGTGCCGCCGGCGCCGAACGTCACCGAGATGTACTTGGGTTGCAGCGGAGCCAGCTGCGCGCGCGTGTTGCGCAGTTTCTCCGTGCCTTCCGCCGTCTTCGGCGGGAAGAATTCGAAGCTGTAGTAGCGGTCTGTCATGCGAATAAAGTCTCAGTCGCGGTCGCCGAGCAACAGGCTCGACAGCACCCACGAGATCACGCTGTACAGGATGGAGCCCAGCAGCGCGGCGCCGAAGCCCTGCACCACGAAGCCCGACAGCAGGTTGCCGACGAACAGGAACAGCAGCGCGTTGATGACGAAGATGAACAGGCCCAGCGTCAGCAGCGTGACCGGCAGCGTCAGAATGACCAGGATGGGCCGGATCAGCGTGTTGACGAGGCCCAGCACCAGCGCGGCGATCATCGCCGAGCCGAACCCGCCCAGCGAGATGCCGGAGATGACRCTTCCGACCAGGAACAGCGAGGCGGCATTGATGATCCAAACGGCCAACAGTCTCATTGCGACTCCTTTTCCAGGTTGCCTGTCGATTTCCCCCCTCCCCCGCGAACGGGAGAGGGGGGGGGACACCTCCCGCCGATCAATAGCGGTAGTGGTCAGCCTTGTACGGGCCTTGCTTCTGCACGCCGATGTACGCGGCCTGCTGCTCGGTCAGCTCGGTCAGCTGCGCGTTCAGCTTCTTCAGCTGCAGGCGCGCGACCTTCTCGTCCAGGTGCTTCGGCAGGGTGTACACGCCCACCGGGTACTTGCCGGTGTCACGCTCGGCCCACAGTTCGATCTGGGCGATGGTCTGGTTGGCGAACGAGCTGCTCATCACGTACGACGGGTGGCCCGTGGCGCAGCCCAGGTTCACCAGGCGGCCCTTGGCCAGCAGGATGATCTTCTTGCCGTCCGGGAACACCACGTGGTCCACCTGCGGCTTGATCTCGTCCCACTGGTACTTTTCCACCGAGGCGATGTCGATCTCGTTGTCGAAGTGACCGATGTTGCAGACGATGGCCTGGTCCTTCATCTTGGCCATGTGGTCGTGCGTGATGACGTGGTAGTTGCCGGTGCAGGTGACGAAGATGTCGCCGTGCTCGGCGGCGTAGTCCATGGTCACCACGCGGTAGCCTTCCATGGCAGCCTGGAGCGCGCAGATCGGGTCGATCTCGGTCACCCAGACCTGGGCCGACAGCGCGCGCAGGGCCTGGGCGCTGCCCTTGCCCACGTCACCGTAGCCAGCCACCACGGCCACCTTGCCGGCGATCATCACGTCCGTGGCACGCTTGATGCCGTCCACGAGCGATTCCCGGCAACCGTACAGGTTGTCGAACTTGCTCTTGGTCACCGAGTCGTTCACGTTGATGGCCGGGAACTTCAGTTCGCCGCGCTGTGCCATCTGGTACAGGCGGTGCACGCCGGTGGTGGTTTCCTCCGTCACGCCACGGATGGCGGCCAGGTTACGGCTGTACCAGCTCGGGTCCTTGGCCAGCTTTTCCTTGATGGCGGCGAACAGGTAGGTTTCTTCCTCGCTGGTCGGCTTGGCGATCAGCGACGCGTCCTTCTCGGCACGGGCGCCCAGGTGCAGCAGCAGCGTGGCGTCGCCGCCGTCGTCCAGGATCATGTTCGGCGTGCTGCCGTCGGTCCAGTCGAAGATGCGGTGCGTGAAGTCCCAGTATTCCTTGAGCGACTCGCCCTTGAACGCGAAAACCGGCACGCCGGACGCGGCGATGGCGGCGGCGGCGTGGTCCTGCGTCGAGAAGATGTTGCACGAGGCCCAGCGCACGTCGGCGCCCAGTGCCACCAGCGTCTCGATCAGCACGGCGGTCTGGATGGTCATGTGCAGCGAACCGGCGATGCGGGCGCCCTTGAGCGGCTGCGCGGCGGCGAATTCGTCACGGATGGCCATCAGACCCGGCATTTCGGTCTCGGCGATGGCGATTTCCTTGCGGCCCCAGCCGGCCAGGCCGATATCGGCCACGAGGTAGTCTTGCTTGAGTTCGGTCACAGCGTTCATGTTTCACTCCGGTGAAGAGTGGCACGCAGGTGACGAGGGGGGACAACGGCCGCATCCCGCGCGAATTGCGGAACGGGCGGATAGGTCGACTCGCCTCCGTGCGGACCACGGATCAGCGAGCGCCGTTGAAACATTCCGAGCCTGGCGGATGAGGGCCATCCGTTGCAACGCTCCTCGGAGTGGCGGTATTGTAGCGTGCCTGTCCGCGCCTGCGGCGCGAGAAACGGACTTTTTTCCCGTCTATTCCTCTTCCAGCCTCCCTGCCATCCTGCCCGCCCACATGCTTTCCACGCCACCCCGCACGCTGACCATCGCCGGTTCCGACTCCGGCGGCGGTGCCGGCATCCAGGCCGACCTGAAGACTTTCAGCGCACTCGGCTGCTTCGGCATGAGCGCGATTACCGCCATCACGGCGCAGAACACGCTCGGCGTGACCGGCGTGCACGCCATTCCRGCCGACATGGTGGCCGCCCAGATCGATGCCGTCGCCACGGACATCGGCGTGGACGCGGCCAAGACCGGCATGCTCGGCACGGCCGCCATCGTCGAGGCCGTGGCCGATGCGGTGGACCGCCACGGTATCCGCCAACTGGTGGTGGACCCGGTGATGATTTCCACGTCTGGCGCCACGCTCTCGGACGACGCCACCAGCCAGGCCATGGTGCGGCTGCTGTTCCCGCGCGCGCTGGTGGTCACGCCCAACCTGCCGGAAGCCTCCTACCTGCTCGGCCGCCGCATCGCGCGCCGCGCGGACATGGAGACCGCTGCCGCCGACCTGCTCGCGCTAGGCTGCCAGGCCGTGCTGCTCAAGGGCGGCCATCTGGAAGATGATCGGGACGATGGCCCGCACGGCCGGGGGCTCGACGACCTGCTGATGCTGGCCGATGGCACGGTGCGCGTGTTCACCCATCCGCGCATCGACACGCCGAACCTGCACGGCACCGGCTGCACGCTGGCGGCCGCCATCGCYGCGCAACTGGCCCGTGGCGACGCACTCGCCGATGCCATCAGCACCGCGCTGGACTACGTGGCGCAGGCCATCGCCGCCGGGGCCCGGCTGCGCATCGGGGCCGGGAACGGCCCGCTGAACCATGCCTTCGCGCCGCGCGCGCTGGGTTGAGGACCGACCATGCAGACTTTGAGCGATATCGACCTGCGCACCGATCCGGCCGCGGCCCGCTATATCAAGGAGGAAGTCGTCCAGGTGACGTTTGCCGCAGAGCCCGGCGAGCTGGTGAGCCGGGAAGGCCCCAACCGCTACCAGCCCGGCGACGCCATCGTGACCGGCGCCACGGGCGACCGCTGGGTGGTCTCGCGCGACCGCTTCGACGCGCGCTACCTGCCGGTGGACGGCGGTGGCTGGCGCAACCGGCCGGTGCCGGTGCTGGCGAAGGAGATGACGGTGCCGTTCGCCATCGCGCGCTCGGCCGGCGGCGATGTGCTGACCGGCAAGGCCGGCGACTGGCTGATGCAATACGCGCCCGGCGACTATGGCATCACCGAGCGCGCGCGCTTCCTGGCGGTGTACCGCCGGATGGAGGATTAGTTGCCGCCGGCCAGCTGCACGAGCTTGAACGCGGCGCGGGCCACGCACACCACGGTGCCGGCCGCGTCACGCGCCTCGCCTTCGCAGAAGGCGATCTTGGCGCCGCGCCGGATGCAGCGCGACTCGAAGGTCAGTTCACCGCGCGCGGCGGCCAGGAAGTGCGTGGACATGTCGATGGTGATCACGCCCACGTCGAGCGGCGAGTAGGACCGCGCCGCGCCGCTGAGCGTGAAATCGAGCACGGCCATCAGCGTGCCGCCGTGCACATCGCCCCGGCTGTTCACGAGCGCCGGGTTGGCCGGCAGGCGCGTGCGGCACTTCCCCTCTTCCATATGTTCCGGCTGCAGGCCCAGATGCCGCATCAGCGGAATGTCGATGCCGAAATACGGCTTTTCCGGGGTGCCAGGGGCGACGGGCTTGATCTCGTTCACGGCTGTTTCCTCTCTGCTCCGGGTTCCGTATGGCGGAACCTCGATCCATTGTGTTCGGTGGAGCGGAGAGGATATGCGGATTTCAGGGGCCGTGCCAGCCGGCTGGGCGGTCAGCGCCCAAACAATGCGGTGAGCGAGGCCACCGCCGCCGGCACGTCGCTGGMCTCGGTCACCGCGCGCACCACGGCGGCGCTGCCGACGCCCACGTCGAGCACTTCGCGCAGATTGCTCCCGTTCACTCCGCCGATGCCCACCAGCGCGGGCACCACCGGCTGCATCAGCGCCACATAGGCCCGGAAGCGGCCCATGCCCTGCGGCGCGGTCGGCATGACCTTGGTCGTGGTCGGGAAGATCGCCCCGAGCGCCAGATAGCTGGGGCCGATGGCGGCCACGCGCAGCATCTCGGCGTAGCCGTGGGTGGACACGCCCAGACGCAGCCCGGAGGCGCGAATCGCCTCGAGATCGGCCTCGTCGAGGTCTTCCTGACCCAGGTGGATGCCGTAGATGCCGCTGTCGCCACCCATCGCCGCATGGTGGTCGAGCGCCACGCGCCAGTGATCGTTGATGAACAGGCGCGATGCCTGCCCCTTGGCGGCCTTGGCGGCGCGGGCCACTTCGGCCTTGACCGCCGCCGCGTCATCCGACTTGAAACGCAACTGCACGGTCGGCACGGCCAGCGGCACCAGCCGCTCGATCCACTCCGCGCTCGGCACTACCGCGTACAGGCCGAGGTCCGGCGGGCACGGCGCGAAGGGCTTGGGCGATGCGTCGGGCGAAGCCAGCGCGGCGTGGCGCACGCGTGGGAAGCGGGCGAAATCGGTCGGCCAGTCCTGGCGGCCCGGCTGCCACGCGCGGGCGATGCACAGCGCGTCGTGGGCCGGGAAGTGCAGCGCCAGCGCCGCCAGCAGCACGGCCACGAAGGCTGGCGGGTGCGGCGTGTCGCCATCGTTGTCATCGGCCTGGGCGGGGGCATCCAGCACCCAGGTGCCCATCGGCGAACGCACCGTGTCGATCCAGCGGCCGCCCTCGCGGTCGGTCTCGATCAGCACCGCGCCGGCTGCGGTCAATTGGGCGATGGCGTCCGCCGTGGCTTCGCCATCGGCCAGCACGACGTCGTGGCGGCCCGGCGCGGCCGGRGCGTTGGCCAGKGGCCATGCACGCCACGGGGCGTCGTCATGGCCGAAGGTGGCGCCAAAGCGGGCGACCAGGGTGTCGAACAGCGSGGAATCGATGGCCGCGGCCACGCCGGGGCGCGTCATGCGCGGTCCTCCGCGCCTTCGGCGTGCCAGAACGGCATGCCGACCACCGGCGTGCTGGCCTGCGCCACGTCGCGCTCGGGCATCGGCCCGGCCAGATAGGCGGTGCGGCCGGCCTCCACGGCCAGCGCGAATGCGCGGGCCATGTTCACCGGGTAGGCGGACTGTGCGACGGCGGTGTTCAGCAGCACGCCGTCATAGCCCCACTCCAGCACCTGCGCCGCATGCGACGGCAGGCCCAGCCCGGCATCGACGATCAGCGGCGTGTCCGGCAGGCGGTCGCGCAGCGTGCGCATGGCCAGCGGATTGGCGGCGCCCCGGCCCGTGCCGATCGGCGCAGCCCACGGCATCAGCGCCTGGCAGCCCACGTCCAGCAGGCGGCGGCACAGCACCAGATCCTCGGTGCAGTACGGCAGCACCTTGAAACCTTCCTTGATCAGCGTCTCGGCCACGGCGGGCATGTTCAGCGTGTCCGGCTGAAGCGTGTAGTCGTCGCCGATCAGTTCCAGCTTGATCCAGTCGGTCTCGAAGACCTCGCGCGCCATCATCGCCGTGGTGATGACTTCCTGTGCCGTGAAGCAGCCGGCGGTATTCGGCAGCACCGGCACGCCCAGATCGCGCAGCATCTGCCAGAACGCCTGGCCGCCGAGCGTCTGGCCATCACCGCCGCCCACCGCACTCTGGCGGCGCAGCGCCACGGTGATCATGGCGGGACGGCTGGCTTCCACGGCCGCCTGCAGCGTGGCCGGCGACGGATAACGCGCGGTGCCGAGCAGCAGGCGCGAGGCGAAGGATTCGCCATAGAGCACGAACGGGTCGCGCAGGGTTTCAGCGGGTTCGAAAGTCATGATGGATCAGCCTCCCGTCACGGGTTGCACGAGGTCGATGTGGTCGCCCGCCGCAAGCGGCGTGGCGGCATGGGCGGTGCGCGGCACGAACTGGCCGTTGACCGCCGCGGCGAACGGGGGCGCGATGGCAGCCGCTGTCACCGCGTCCGCCAGCGTGGCGGCCTCGGGCAGGTTCAGCAGCTTGCCGTTGAGCATAATTTCCATGATCTGGGCGGGTTCTGGGCGTGTTCCTAATGCAGCAGGCTGCCCAATCCGGGCACCGCCGTGCCGCGCACSTGGGCGGGCTCCTCGACGGACTGGATCAGGCCCGGCCAGCGCAGCGACGCCGGCACCGCGTGCGCGGCCGGGTCGCCGGCCAGCAACGCGCGCACCACGGCGCAGGCGGCCTCGGTCACGGCCGGCGCAATCAGCCAGCCATGCCGGTACAAGCCATTCACACGCACCACGCGCGCCTGCTGGTCCACGCGGATCGCCGGCAGGTGGTCCGGCCGCGTGGGCCGGCGCTGCACGTTCAGCTCCAGCACGCGGGCCTCGCCGAACGCGGGGTGCAGCGAGTGCGCCGCCGAGAGCAGTTCCAGCGCGGAACGCACGCTCATCGGCGAGTCGTCCTCGCTCTCGATTTCGGTCGCGCCGATCACGTACAGGTCGTTCGGCTTGGGCGCGATATAGATGGGGTAGCGCGGATGCAGCAGGCGGATGGGYCGATGCAGCTTCACGTCGGGCGCGTGCACGCGCACCACCTCGCCGCGCAGGCCGCGCAGGCCGGGCTTGACCACGCCGGGCTCGGCCGTTGGGTCGCACCACGCGTCTCGCGCGCCCAGGCCGCGGCAGTCCAGCACCACGTTGGCGCGGATGTCGAACTGGGGCAGCAGGTCGATATCGACATCGCCAGCCTCCCAGATGCAATGCACGCCTTCCTTGACCGCGCAGTCGAGMAGCGCGCGCAGCGCGCCACGGTTGTCCAGCTGGCCTTCGCCCTTGAGCAGCAGGCCCTGCGGGAAGCGCCCGGCCAGCTCCGGCTCCACGGCAGCCACGCCGGCGCCGTCGAGCACGGCCAGCCGCTCCCGCACCAGTTCCGGCGGCGCCACGGCGCGCATGCGGCCCGTGAACAGCGACACCTCGCTGCGGTCCCGCGCGTGCCAGACCACCAGCGTGCCGTCTTCCTGGAAGAACACGGGCTCGGGCAATTCCTGGATCCAGGCACGCCACAGGTCAACGCTGGCCATGCCGAGATCGACGATACGCCGCTCCGCGATGGCCGACTCGGCCAGCGGGGCAAGCATGGCGGCGGCCACATGGGCGGCCGCGCCGGTGCCGTCGGGGCCGCCACGCTCGACCAGCGCCACGCGGGCACCGGCACGCACCAGCAGCCAGGCGCACAAACGCCCGGCCAGGCCGGCGCCAAGAATGGCGACATCGAAGGACTTTACTGCTGTCATGGGTGTATTCGCCGCGGGCGCCCGGGTGGGGGTGGCGCCGCGCGGTCTCCAGTTGAATTACGAGTAAATCTTCGAGCCGGACTTCACGAACTCGATCGATTTCTCCTCCATGCCGCGCTCGGCTGCGGGCAGCGATGCCGCGTAGTCGCGCACTTCCTGGGTGATCTTCATCGAGCAGAACTTCGGGCCGCACATCGAGCAGAAATGCGCGATCTTGGCGCCCTCGGCCGGCAGCGTGGCATCGTGGAACGAGCGCGCGCGCTCCGGATCGAGGCCCAGGTTGAACTGGTCTTCCCAGCGGAACTCGAAGCGGGCCTTGGACAGCGCATTATCGCGCAGCTGCGCGCCCGGCCAGCCCTTGGCGAGGTCGGCGGCGTGGGCGGCAATCTTGTACGTGATGATGCCCTCGCGCACGTCTTCCTTGTCCGGCAACCCCAGGTGCTCCTTGGGCGTGACGTAGCACAGCATGGCCGTGCCCATCCAGCCGATATTGGCCGCACCGATGCCGCTGGTGATGTGGTCGTAGCCGGGGGCGATGTCCGTCACCAGCGGTCCGAGGGTGTAGAACGGGGCCTCGTAGCAGTGCTTGAGTTCCTCGTCCATATTGGCCTGGATGCGCTGGAGCGGCACGTGGCCCGGGCCYTCGATCATCACCTGCACGTCATGCTCCCACGCCTTGGCGGTCAGCTCGCCCAGGGTGCGCAGTTCGCCGAACTGRGCGTCGTCGTTGGAGTCCGCGATGCAACCCGGACGCAGGCCGTCGCCGAGGCTGAACGACACGTCGTAGGCCTTCATGATTTCGCAGATCTCGTCGAAGTGCGTGTACAGGAAGTTTTCCTTGTGGTGCGCCAGGCACCACTTGGCCATGATCGAGCCACCGCGCGAGACGATGCCCGTCACGCGGTCGGCCGTCATCGGCACGTAGCGCAGCAGCACGCCGGCGTGGATCGTGAAGTAGTCCACGCCCTGCTCGGCCTGCTCGATCAGCGTGTCGCGGAACATCTCCCAGGTCAGGTCCTCGGCGATGCCGCCGGTCTTGTCCAGCGCCTGGTAGATCGGCACCGTGCCGATGGGCACCGGCGAGTTGCGCAGGATCCACTCGCGCGTCTCGTGGATGTGCTTGCCGGTGGACAGATCCATGATGGTGTCAGCGCCCCAGCGGATCGACCAGACCATCTTTTCCACTTCCTCGGCCAGCGAGGAGGTCACGGCCGAATTGCCGAGGTTGCCGTTGATCTTGACGCGGAAGTTSCGGCCGATGGCCATCGGCTCCAGTTCCGTGTGGTTGATGTTGGCGGGGATGATGGCGCGGCCGGCGGCGATTTCCTTGCGCACGAACTCCGGGGTCATGTCCTCGGGGCGCAGCGGCAGGTTCGCGCCGAGCGCGTTGCCCGGATGCTGGCGCAGCAGGGCCTTGTACTCGGGCTTGTCGTAGAGCGCCTGGAGGTTCAGCGACTCGCGCAGCGCCACGTATTCCATTTCCGCCGTGATGATGCCCTGGCGCGCGTAGTGCATCTGCGACACATTGGCGCCCGCCTTGGCACGGCGCGGGTTGGTCAGCTGGGCAAAGCGCAGGTGCGCCGTGGCCGGGTCATTGGCGCGGTCGCGGCCATATTCGGACGACAGGCCCGACAGCACCTCGGTGTCGCCGCGCTCCTCGATCCAGCGGGTGCGCACGCCGGGCAGGCCGGACTTCAGGTCGATATGGATGTCCGGGTCGCTGTACGGGCCCGAAGTGTCGTAGACGGGGATCGGCGGATTCGCCATCTCGCCCTTGTCGGTGCGCGTGGACGTCTGCAGGATCGTGCGCAGCGGCACGCGCAGGTCCGGACGGCTGCCGGTCAGGTAGGTCTTGCTGGAAGCCGGGTAGGCGAATTTCTGGTCGAGATCGCTCTCGAGCGATTCAAACGATGCGGCGGGGGCAGTGCGGGCCATGGGTGTCGTCCTCTCTCTTGCGGGGGATGGACGAAACCAGGAGCCCTGTGAGCCCGCTGCGCGGCAGAGCCGGCGGCGAGGTCCCGTTGCGGGACAGGAGCTGTTCGGTATTCAGTGAAACTTCCCACGCCGGTACTAGCCGGATCGGGTTCGAAGGGACTCTCTCAGCCGCACGGCCCATCCGTACGGCACCCCTGTTTCATCCAACGGGGTGAATTTAAGCACAAGCCCCCGCCCGGCGCCACCCGGAATTTCGTTGCGACTGCCGTGCATGATGGTATCGACTGGRTATCGACTGACCAATGCTGCGCTGCACGATGGCGGACGATGTGGACGTCCCAGCGCATTTTGCCCGGGAATGCGCGCGTTTCCCGAACGCGGCAGTTGCCGTACCATCGGCCGTACCATCGACGCAGCCCGCCCCATCTCCAGGAGCCGCCATGTCCGATTCCAGCGCAGCGACCCACGCCGTGTTCAATCAGGTGCCGGACCTCTCCGGCTACAACCTGTTCGAGACCGACCCCGGCCTGCGGGCCGCGCTGGAACGGCTCGGTGGCGGATGGCACGCCGGCGCGCTCGGGGCCTTCGGCGCCCGGCTTGGCGAACCCGAGGTGCAGGCGTGGGCCGCCGATGCCAACCGCCTGACGCCGGAACTCCACACCCACAGCCGCACCGGCGAGCGCATCGACGCGGTGACCTTCCATCCATCCTGGCACGCCCTGCTCGGGCTGCTGCGCGGCCAGCAGTTGCAGGCGCTGCCCTTCGCCCAGCCGCGCCCCGGCGCCTGGGCCGCGCGCACGGCCGGCTACTTCCTCCAGGCCCAGGTGGAGTCGGGCTCGCTCTGCCCCACCACCATGACGCTGGCCAGCATTCCGGTGCTGCGCAAGGAACCCGCGCTGTTCCGCGACCTCGAACCCCGGCTCTATGCCGCCGAGCACGACGCCCGCGACCTGCCCTGGCGCGACAAGACCGCCGTGATGATCGGCATGGGCATGACCGAGAAGCAGGGCGGCTCCGACGTACGCGCCAACACCACCGTCGCCCTGCCCATGCGCGGCGAGGGCCGGGGCGCCGAATACGCGCTGACGGGCCACAAGTGGTTTTTCTCCGCGCCGATGTGCGACGCCCATCTGGTCGTGGCGCGCATGGGTGGCCCCGAGGGGCCGCTCTCGTGCTTCTTCGTGCCACGCTTCCGTGACGATGGCAGCAAGAACCCGATCGAAATCCAGCGCCTCAAGGACAAGCTCGGCAACCGCTCCAACGCGAGCAGCGAGGTCGAGTTCCGGGGCGCCACGGGCATCCTGATCGGCGAGGAAGGCCGCGGCATCCCCACCATCATCGAGATGGCCACCAACACCCGGCTCGACTGCGTGATCGGCAGCGCGGCCCTGCTGCGCGCGGCGCTGGTGCAGTCGCTCCATCACGCGCGCCACCGCATGGCGTTCGGCAAGCTGCTGGCCGACCAGCCGCTGATGCGCAACGTGCTGGCCGACCTCGCTCTGGAGTCCGAGGCCGCCACGCAGATGATGATGGCCCTCGCCCACGCCTTCGAGCATGCCGACGACGACCCGCTCGCCGCCGCGTGGAAGCGCGTGGTCACGCCGGCCGCCAAGTTCTGGATCTGCAAACGYGCGCTGGAAGCCACTGGTGAGGCCATGGAGGTCTGGGGCGGCAACGGCTATGTCGAGGAAGGCCCGATGGCGCGGCTCTACCGCGAGGCGCCGGTCAATTCGATCTGGGAAGGCTCGGGCAACGTGATGTGCCTGGACGTGCTGCGCGCCCTGCAACGCAATCCCGACGATGGCGCGCGCGTGCTGCAGGACCTCGCCCGCCTCTCCCACGGCCATGCGGCGGTGCGTGCCGAGTTGGCCTCGCTGCAGGGCATGCTGCGCGAGCCTGCCGATCAACTCGAAGCGAGCGCGCGCCGCTTCGCACAGGGTCTGGTGCTGACCGCGCAGGCGGCGCTGATGATCGCGCAGGCCGACCCGGAATCGGCCGAACTGTTCGTCGCCAGCCGGCTCGGSCGGCAGCACGGGCGCGTGTTCGGCACGCTGGATGCCGATCCCGTCACATTGCAGCGCGTGGCGGATCGGGCGTGGCCGGCTTGATGGCGGAACTGCCCGTTTTTGTCCGGAAATCGCACTAGAAAATGGCGCAGCGCATCAAAAGCCGCTTCAGGGGTAGCGAGGGGCGCCGTAAACGTTGAGGCGACGGGCTACGAGCCTGCCTGCAYTCCAGTCGCCACTCCGAGCACTGCGACAAAGCATGTGCCGTCCACACCCCATGAATATCAGTCAACGCCTGCTTCTCACGCTGTCCCTCGCCGTGTTCGCCCTTATATCTGTCGGCTTCGGCGGCATCTGGCAACTCAACCGGTCCGAAGACCGCCTCGAATACTTCAACGACAACACGCTCGCCAGCGTACGGCACCTGAACGGCGTCTATGACGCCGTGGCGTCGATGCGCGTGTTGCTGCATCGCCACGCGATGACCGACGACAACGTCGCCAAGCAAGAGGCCGAGGTCTCGCTCGACAAGGCCAGCAAACGTTTCGACGAACTCATCGCCACCTATGAGCGCGAAGACATCTCCGACGACGCCGACCGCAAGCTGCTGGAGGCGGACCGCGAGGCCGCGAAACAGTATCGTGCCGAATTCGCCACTTTCCTCGACCGCTCCAATAACAACGACTACGCGGCCACGCAGAAGATGCTGACCGACGGCACGCTGAATGCGTCGTATCGGGCACTTCGCAAGGCCATCGACACGCACGTCGAATACAACACCAAGATGGGCGACGCCGCCGTGGCAGAGAACAAGGCCCAGCACACCCACGTGGTGCGGCTGTTCCTGRTCGTCATCGCGCTYGTGGTGGGCTTCATCGTCTTCATGGCCGTGTCGCTCTATCGGCGCATCAAGCACAGCCTGGCCGACATCCAGGGCACGCTCGAGCACGTGAGCCAGACGCTGGACCTCGACCATCGCGCGCCGGTGGCGCGGATGGACGAGATCGGCCAGACCGCGCACGCCTTCAACGCGCTGATCGAGCGCGTGGCGCAGACCCTGCGCGAGGTGCGCCAGTCCACCGATTCGGTCGGCGTGGCCGCCGGGCAGATCGCGGCCGGCAATGTGGACCTGTCGTCGCGCACCGAGCAGCAGGCGGCGTCGCTCGAGGAAACCGCGTCGAGCATGGAAGAACTGACCACCACCGTGCGCCAGAACGCCGAGAACGCGCGCCAGGCCAGCTCGCTGGCGGCCAACGCCGCCGAGGTGGCCGACGCCGGCAACCAGGCSGTGCAGCAGATGGTGGACACGATGGGCGCCATCAGCGGCAGCTCCGAGCGCATCGCCGAGATCACCAACCTGATCGAGGGCATCGCCTTCCAGACCAACATCCTCGCGCTGAACGCCGCCGTGGAAGCCGCCCGCGCCGGCGAGCAGGGCCGTGGCTTCGCGGTCGTGGCCGGCGAGGTGCGCAGCCTGGCGCAGCGCTCGTCCAGCGCCGCCAAGGAAATCAAGGAGTTGATCGAGGCCTCGGTGAACACCGTGCGCACCGGCTCGACCCAGGCCCACGGCGTGGGCGGCACGATGACCGAGATCCGCCAGGCCGTGAAGCGCGTGTCGGACATCATCTCGGAGATCGCCGCTGCCTCGCAGGAGCAGAGCGCCGGCATCGAACAGGTGGGCCACGCGGTGGGCCAGATGGATCAGGTCACGCAGCAGAACGCCGCGCTGGTCGAGGAAGCCGCCGCCGCCGCCCAGTCCCTGGACGAGCAGGCCGGCAAGCTGCGCGACTGCGTGGGGCAGTTCCGGATGGCCGGCTGACGTTCGACCGGCTTCAGTCCGCCGCCACGCCAGCGACCGACTCGCGGATACGCAGCGTCACGCGCGGCGCGTAGCGGATCAGGTCGTGCGCGCGCTCGCCGATCATGATGGCGGGCGCGTTGGTGTTGCCGCCGACCAGCGTCGGCATGATCGACGCATCGACCACGCGCAGCCCCTCCACGCCGCGCACCCGTAGCTGCGGGTCCACCACCGCCAGCGGGTCCATGCCCATGCGGCAGGTGCCCACGGGGTGGTAGATCGTGTCCGCCTGGCGGCGGATCAGCGCGCGCACGGCGTCATCGTCGCTGCCATCGAGCCGCAGGTCCGCCGAATACAGCTCCCGGCCGCCAAACGCGGCCAGCGGGGGCTGGTCGAAAATGGCGCGCACGATGCGCAGCCCGGTGACCATCCCTTCCATGTCTTGTGGATCGGACAAGTAGCGCGGATCGATGGCYGGCGCCTCGCGCATATCCGCCGACACCAGCCGCACCACGCCCCGGCTGCGCGGGCGCAGCAGGCAGACATGGCAGGAATARCCATGCCCGCGATTGACGCGGCGCATGTGGTTGTCCGCCATCCCCACCACGAAATGCAGTTGCAGGTCCGGCTCGTCGAGGTCCGGGCGGCTGCGCACGAAGGCGCCCGCCTCGGCGAAATTCGACGTCATCATGCCGGCGTTCTCGCGGCGGTAGCGCCGCATCTCGGCCAGCAGCCGCCAGGCCCCGGCCAGCGAGATCCCGAACAGCGCCGTGGCCGCCACGCGCTTGTGCAGGATGATGTCGAGATGGTCCTGGAGGTTCTCGCCCACGCCGGGCAGGTCGTGCACCACGGCCACGCCGTGCCCGCGCAGGTGCGCCGCCGGGCCGATGCCGGACGCCATCAGCAGCTGTGGCGAGCCGAACGTGCCGGCGCTGACGATGACCTCGCGGCGCGCGCGCAGCACCACCTCGACCCCATCGCGCCGGGCCAGCACGCCCACGGCGCGCCGCCCTTCGAACAGGATCCGCAGCACCTGCGTGCCGGTCAGCACATGCAGGTGCGAGCGCCCGCCGTTGCAGGCGCGGTCGCGCACGTTGCCGCCGTGCAGGTAGGCGCGCGCGGCGTTCCAGCGCTCGCCGTTGTGCTGGGTCACCTGGTACCAGCCGGCGCCCTCCTGCTCGTCGCCATTGAAATCGTCATTGCGGGGCAGGCCGGCAAGTTCGGCGGCATCGAGGAAATGCTGGCCGAACGGGTTGGGCGARCASAGGTCGCTGACGTGCAGGGGGCCGGTGCCGCCGTGCAGTGGATCGTCGTCGTGACCGGCCACGCGGGCGTTGCATTCGGCGCGGCGGAAAACGGGCAGGACGTCGTCCCACGACCAGCCGTCACAGCCGGCGGCGGCCCAGCCGTCGTAGTCAGCCGGGCGGCCCCGCATATAGATCATGGCGTTGATCGACGATGACCCGCCCAGGCCCCGGCCGCGTGGCTGGTAGCCGCACCGGCCGTCCAGCGCGGCCTGCGGCACGGTCTCGTAGCCGTAGTTGCGGCGGCCGGCGCGCGGCAGCATCGCACCGCAGCCGGCGGGTGTGCGCACCAGCACATGGTGATCGTGGCCGCCGGTTTCGATCAGGCCGATGGAGTCGGTGCCGCTGTCGGCCAGCCGGCCGGCGAGCGCGCAGCCGGCCGAGCCGGCCCCCACGACGAGATAGTCAAAGATCGCTTCCATCTGTCTCCTCGCCTGCCTGTGTCCCCGGGCCACCGCGAAAATCCAGTGTAGGCGCTGGGGCCGGCGGAATGAAGCCGGGCGACTACCGGCAAAAGACCGCGGCCGGTGCACGCGGCGTTTGGGGGCCGTCCTCCATTGCGGGAACGGGGCGGCTGGCTTATGGTGCGCGATGGTGCGCGGGCCTTGCGCCCTTCCCATGCAGCCCCCTCGGACAGCCAGGAGACCGCCAGATGAGAGAAGTTCCCGCCATGTCATCGGTGTTCGACGCCATGCGCGCGGCGTCGCGGCATGACCAGACCCCGCCGTGGGATATCCGCGCGGACCGCCTGCGCCGGCTGCGGCAACTGGTGAAGACCCACCACGACGCCATCGCCGCCGCCATCAGCGCCGACTTCACCAACCGGCCGCCGCAGGAAACCGCGCTGCTGGAGGTGTTCCCGAGCCTGGCGGGTMTCGATGACGCACTGCGGCACGGCCGGCGCTGGATGCGCGAGCGCCGCGCCCGCACCGGCCTGTGGTTCCTGCCGGGGCGCTCGCGCCTGATGCCGCAGCCGCTGGGCGTGGTGGGCGTGGTGGTGCCGTGGAACTATCCGCTCTACCTGACCGTGGGGCCGCTCACTGGCGCGCTGGTGGCCGGCAACCGGGCCATGGTCAAGCTGTCCGAATACACGCCGCGGTTCTCGGCCCTGTTCGCCCAACTGGTGCAGGCCACCTTCGCGCCGGATGAGGTGTCGGTCATCAACGGCGATGCCGAGGTAGCCGCCACCTTCAGCGCCCTGCCGTTCGACCACCTGCTGTTCACCGGCTCGACCCACGTCGGCCATCACGTGATGCGCGCCGCCGCCGCCAACCTGACGCCGGTGACGCTGGAGCTGGGCGGGAAGTCGCCGGCCATCATCGGCCCCCATGCCGATTTCGACCACGCCGTGGAGCGCATCGTGGTGGGCAAGCTGCTCAACGCCGGCCAGACCTGCATCGCCCCGGACTACGTGCTGGTGCCGGAGGACCAGCGCGACCGCTTTGCCGAGGCCGCGCGCCGCYGCGTGAACCGCCTCTATCCGGACCTCGCCCGCAACCCCGACTACACCAGCATCATCAGCCCGCGCCACTTTGGCCGGCTGGTGTCGATGATCGACGCCGCGCGCGCGGCTGGCGCCGGCGTGGTGCCGCTGACCGATGCCCCGCCGGACGCCGACGCGCGCCGCCTGCCGCCCGTGCTGCTGACGGACGTGCCCGGCGATGTGATGGCGATGCAGGAGGAGATTTTCGGGCCGGTGCTGCCCGTGGTGACCTATCGCACCGTGGACGAGGCCATCGGCTTCGTCAATGCGCGGCCCCGGCCGCTGGCGCTCTATCTGTTCGACCGTCGCCGCGACGTGGTGGACCACGTGATGCGCCAGACCGTGGCCGGCGGCGTCACCATTAACGACACCCTGTTCCACATCGCCCAGGACGACCTGCCCTTCGGCGGCGTGGGCCCGAGCGGCATGGGCGTGTACCACGGCCGGGCCGGCTTCGAGACGTTCTCCAAGCTCAAGCCGGTGTTCCATCAGGCCGGGCTGAACGGTGCCGGCCTGCTGCGGCCGCCTTAYGGCAAGCGTTTCGCGTCGATGCTGAAGCTGTTGCTGCGCTGAATCGGGTCCGCTCGGGGACGATCGGCGGCGCTCAGGCCGCCAGCATCGGCTTGCCGAGCATGCGCGACAGCACCGCCTCGGGCGAGTGGGTGTGGTCGCTGATGGCTGCCGGGTCGAGGTAGATGGTCTGCTCCATCATCGCCCGGCCGCGCATGGCGGCGTGGAGCAGCTGGTCGCTGAACACGATCCAGGTCGCACCGGGCGGGAACTGGAACTCCTGCTGCGGCACGGTCTTCTGGTAATCCAGGTCGGCCTTGGCCAGGTCGTGCAGCTGGAGCATGCGGTGGTCGTACTCGGACCGCGTGCGCTTGGTGATGTGGAGCTGCTTCATCAGCCACGCCTGCCCCGGCCACATGCCATGCGTTTTCGGCACGAAGCGGGCGGCGAAATCCGCGAACGGCTCGCCCACGCGCCACACCCGCGGCGCGGCGGGGTCGATGTTGTGGAACACGCGCAGCAGGCGCTTGCCCAGCATCGGATTGGACGGAAACGAGTCCACGTGCAGGCGGGTGTCGTCCTTGCGCCARCTCACCGGGCGGCCGGCGATCTCGCTGGGCCGCAGCGACGTGCCTGCGCGCGTCATATGCGTCACATATTCGGGGAACAGCGTGTGGATCAGCGTCTCGCTGGAATCCGCATAGCGGCGGATCAGCGCGTAGAGATCGGCCAGATCCTGCTCACTGCCCGCGGCGCCGCGCACGGCGCGGTCATCGGCGCGCAGGTTGATGTTCTTCGACTTGCCATCGGACCAGCGGGCATCCAGGAAGCGCTCCTCGCCCGGCTGGAAGCGGAAATTCAGGTTCGGGAAGTACAGCACGGCGCCCTGCTCGAGCTGGCGGCGCAGGTCGGCGCGCACCTCGGGGGTGACGTCGGGCGCCCATTCGGTATAGGGCTGCGTGCGGATCAGGTTCAGCGGCGTCGTCATGGTCTTGGCGTGGAGGTCCGGTTGAGCGGGATTCTACTCCGCGCCGCAGCGGGTGCCACGTGGCGCCCAGATAACAAAAAACCCCGCAGGTCCCGAAGGACCGGCGGGGTTCCTGACTGCCGGACGGCCGATTACAGGCCGGCGGCGGCGCGCAGCACGGCGGCCTTGTCGGTGGCTTCCCACGAGAACTCCGGCTCCTCGCGGCCAAAGTGGCCGTAGGCGGCGCTCTTTTCGTAGATCGGGCGCAGCAGGTCCAGCATCTGGACGATGCCCTTCGGGCGCAGGTCGAAATGCTCCTGCACCAGTTCGGCGATCTTCTCGTCCGAGATCTTGCCGGTGCCTTCCGTGTACACGGTCACGTTGATCGGGCGGGCCACGCCGATRGCGTAGCTGACCTGCACCTGGCACTGGCGCGCCAGGCCGGCGGCGACCACGTTCTTGGCGACGTAGCGGGCGGCGTAGGCGGCCGAGCGGTCCACTTTCGACGGGTCCTTGCCCGAGAACGCGCCGCCACCGTGCGGCGAGGCGCCGCCGTAGGTGTCGACGATGATCTTGCGGCCGGTCAGGCCGCAGTCGCCCTGCGGGCCGCCAATCACGAAGCGGCCGGTCGGGTTGACCAGGTACTTGGTGTCCTTGAGCATCGCGGCCGGCAGCACCGGCTTGATGATTTCYTCGATCACGGCTTCGCGGATCTGGGCCTGGGTGATGTCCGGGGCGTGCTGGGTGGACAGCACGACGGTATCCACGCTGTGCGGGCGGCCGTCGAGGTAGCGCACGGTGACCTGCGACTTGGCGTCCGGGCGCAGCCAGGACAGGCGGCCGTCACGGCGCAGCTGCGACTGGCGCTCCACCAGACGGTGTGCGTAGTAGATCGGGAACGGCATCAGTTCGGGCGTCTCATCGCACGCRTAGCCGAACATCAGGCCCTGGTCGCCAGCACCCTGGTTCAGGTAGTCGTCCGAGGCGCGGTCCACGCCCTGGGCGATGTCCGGCGACTGCTTGTCGTACGCCACCAGCACGGCACAACCCTTGTAGTCGATGCCGTAGTCGGTGTTGTCGTAGCCGATGCGCTTGATGGTGTCGCGGGCGACCTGGATGTAGTCCACGTTGGCCGTGGTGGTAATTTCACCGGCCAGCACCACCAGACCRGTGTTGCAGAGCGTCTCGGCCGCCACGCGGGCGTACTTGTCCTGGGCCAGGATGGCGTCCAGGACGGCGTCCGAGATCTGGTCAGCAACTTTATCGGGATGGCCTTCGGAGACAGATTCCGAAGTGAACAGGAAGTCGTTTGCCACGAGCTTGTTTCTCCAAGGTTAGCCAAGATTGGCTGTGAGTCGGCTATTGCGTGCCACCCTCGGGAAACGATGCGGCGACGCTTTAGCGGTATTTTCAGACCGCTCTGGAGAGAGCGGCATCGCCCCGCAAGTTGTCAGTTAACTCGGCGATACAGGCTATTATACGCGCCTGCCGCGTGCGCTGCAGTACTCCGGCGCGGCGCCGCACAGTGCACCGCGCGCACGGAGGCAGCAGGACGTGTAGCCGGTACGATACCGTGCCTGCCTCGCGCGCGATTCCCCGTCGACAAGCCTTTTTTGCCCGTATTTCCACGTTTGGCCCCATGACCTTTATCTTCTGGCTCATCTCCCTCCTGCCCCTGCGCGTGCTGCACGCCATCGGCGGCGCGCTGGGCCTGCTCGCGGCGCGGCTACCGGGCCGCTATGGCCAGCGCCTGACCGAGAACTTCCGCCACGCCTACCCGGACGTCACCGACGCCATGCTGGCCGAGGCCGCGCGCGCCACGGGCCGCCTGATCCTGGAAATGCCGTACTTCTGGAGCCGCAAGACGCTGGACGCCGCGCTCTACAACTTCGACGACTCGCTCTGGCCCACGCTGAACCGGCTCCAGATGCAGGCCAACGGCATCATCATCCTGACCCCGCACCTGGGCTGTTTCGAAGTGCTGCCGCAGTCGCATGCGCTGCATCGGCCCGTAACCGTGCTGTTCAAGCCGCCGCACCAGCAGTGGCTGCGCGACTTCGTCGAACGGATGCGAAGCCGGCCGGGCATCTCGATGGCGCCTGCCACGCCGCGCGGTGTGCGGATGCTGGTCAAGGCGCTCAAGCGCGGCGAGGCCGTCGGCATCCTGCCCGATCAGGTGCCGAGTGCCGGAGACGGCACCTGGGCGCCGTTCTTCGGCAAGCCGGCCTATTCGATGACGCTGGTGCACCGCCTGCACCGCCTGACCAACGCGCCGGTGGTGATGATGTTCGCCGARCGCCTGCCCAAGGGCGCCGGCTATGTCGGCCATATGCGCCTGGTGGGCTGTGGCGGCGTGCTGGCCRCCGAGGTGGAGGCCGCCGCCGCCCAGATCAACCGCGCGGTCGAGGAGTCGATTGCGATGGTGCCCACCCAGTACCTCTGGGGCTACAACCGCTACAAGCAGCCCACCGGCGCCCCGCCGCCCCCCGACCTGACCAGCCAGCCGCAGGCGGCCCCCCAAGACATCATCCAATGAGCCGAATCTTTACCTGGCTCGGCATCGGCCTGCTGACCGTGCTGGGCAAGTTGCCGTATCCGTTCGTCGCGCGCTTCGGCGAAGGGCTGGGCGGCCTGCTTTACCGGATTCCGAACGGCCGCCGCGAGGTGGTGCGCGCCAACCTGCGGCTCTGTTTCCCGGAAAAATCCGAGGCCGAGATCGACGAGATGTCGCGCGAGACCTTCCGCCACATCTTCCGCAGCTTTGCCGAGCGCGGCATCTTCTGGACCGGCAGCGAGGCGCAGATGCGCCGCTGGGTGCAGATCGACGACCAGGCCAACCTTGTGGCGCTGGACGGCAAGCCCCATATCCTCGTGACCATGCACCTCTCGGGCGTGGAGGCGGGCGCGATCCGGCTGACCATCCACCTGCGCGACCACGTGGGCCGCTCCGGGGCTTCGCTGTATACAAAGCAGAAGAACGCGCTGTTCGACGATTTCCTGAAGCACGCGCGTGGCCGCTTCGGCGCCAACATGATCTCGCGCAACGACAGCGCGCGGAACATCCTGCGCTGCCTGAAGAAGGGCGAGGCGCTGCAACTGATCGCCGACATGGACTTCGGCGAGCGCGACTCGGAATTCGTGCCGTTTTTCGGCGTGGAGGCGCTCACGCTGACCTCCGTGTCGCGGCTGGCGCGGCTGACCGGCGCCAAGGTCGTGCCGATCTATACCGAGATGCTGCCCGACTACAAGGGCTATGTGCTGCACATCCTGCCCGCCTGGGACGACTACCCCGGCGACAGCGTGACCGACGACACGCGGCGCATGAACGCCTTCTTCGAGGACGCCATCCGCCCGCGCGTGACCGAGTACTACTGGGTGCACAAGCGCTTCAAGCATCGGCCACCCGGCGAGCCAGAGATTTACTAGCTACAATCCGAGCCATGAAACTCCAGTTCACCAAGATGCACGGCGCCGGCAACGACTTCGTCGTGCTGGACGGCATCCACCAGACGCTCGACCTGACCGAGGCCCAGTGGCGCGCGCTCGCCAGCCGGCACTTTGGCGTGGGCGCGGACCAGATCCTGATCGTCGAGAAATCGACGCGCCCGGACGTKGACTTCCGCTACCGGATCTTCAATGCCGATGGCGGCGAGGTGGAGCATTGCGGCAACGGCGCGCGCTGTTTCGTGCGCTTTGTCACGGACAAGGGCATGACCGACAAGCGCTCGGTGCGCGTGGAGGTGATGAACGGCGTGATCACGCTGACCCTGCAGGACGACGGCCAGGTCACGGTGGACATGGGCGCGCCCGAGCTGACGCCGGCGCGCGTGCCGTTCCTCGCCGAGGGCCTGCCGACACGCCGCGAGGGCGACGACACGCTCTATGGCCTCGAAGTGAACGGCCGCACGGCGTGGATCACGCCGGTGTCGATGGGCAATCCGCACGCGGTGCAGGTCGTGGACGATACCGAGCAGTTCCCGGTGCTCCAGGACGGCCCGGTGATCGAACACCATCAGACGTTTCCGAAGCGGGTGAACGCCGGCTTCATGCAGATCGTGGACCGCAGCACCGTGCGGCTGCGCGTGTTCGAGCGCGGCGCCGGCGAGACGCTGGCCTGCGGCACGGGCGCCTGCGCGGCCGTGGTGGCCGGCATCCGGCGCGGTCTGCTGGACTCGCCGGTCAAGGTCCACACCCATGGCGGCGACCTGACCATCGCCTGGAACGGCGCGGGCCAGCCCGTGCAGATGACCGGCCCGGCGACCACCGTGTTCGAAGGCACTATTGACCTCGCCGCACTGAACGCGTGACTATGGGGGCTCCGCAGGCCACGCCACCGGAGACCCCATGACGCTGGACGATTTCCGCATCACCAGTAGTAAAAAATTCAATCTGGCCGATTTCGACCCGCACAGCAAACCGCTGTCGCAGGGCGACAAGGCCGCCGACCTCGCGCGGCTGGAGGCCCTCTCGGGCGAACTCGACGCGCTCCAGGACATCTTCTACGCCGAGCACCGCCGCAAGGTGCTGGTCATCCTGCAGGGCATGGATACCAGCGGCAAGGACGGCACCGTGCGCTCGGTCTTCCGCAGCTTCGATCCGCTTGGCATCCGCGTGGTGAGCTTCAAGGCCCCTACCGCCGAGGAACTGGCGCGCGACTACCTGTGGCGCGTGCACGCGCAGGTGCCCCGCGCCGGCGAGATCGCGCTGTTCAATCGCAGCCACTACGAGGACGTGCTGATCACGCGCGTGCATGGCTGGATCGATGAGGCCGAGTGCGAGCGCCGCTACAAGCAGATCCGCGCGTTCGAATCCCTGCTGACCGATACCGGCACGACCATCGTGAAGTGCTTCCTCCATATTTCGAAGGACGAGCAGAAGGCGCGGCTCGAGGCGCGCATCGCCGATCCCCAGAAGCACTGGAAGTTCGACCCGCAGGACCTGGCCGAGCGCAAGTTCTGGAAGGAATATCAGGAAGCCTACGAAGCTGCCATCGCGGCCACGGCCACGCCGAGTTGCCCCTGGTATGTCGTGCCGGCCGACTCGAAGACCCACCGCAACCTGATGGTGGGCGAGATTGTGGCGGCCGTGTTCCGGCAGCTCAAGCCGGCATACCCGCCGCCGAAGCCGGAACTGGCGAAGCTAAAGGTGGAGTAGGCGCCGGGGGTCAGTCGCTGCCGTTGCCGCGATGCACATCGTGGGTGACGAACGGCCGCTCGGGGCCGGGCATCGCCAGCCATTTGGGGTGCTTGAGCGTGTCGCGGATATCGTCGAGCCCGCTCGCCCAGTGCTCGTGCATCGTCAGCAGGCCGAACTGGTAGTCCTTGGCGCTGCCCTCGAACGACTTGTCGCGGTAGATCAGCTGGATCACGTTACGGCGCGCGTCGCAGGCATGGTCGGCGGCGCGCTTGTACCAGGGGTCGTCGCGCTTGGAAGCCGGCACCAGTGCCATCAGTTCGCTCAGCATGCGGCGATAGTTCTGCTGCTCGCGCATCACGTCCGTGATGGCACGCGTGCGGCTGGAATACTGGATGTCCTTCTGGCGCTCGGCCACGTCGAGCAGATTGTGCGGCAGCTTGCCGCGCGCGCTCCAGAGGTCCACCTGGAAGATCAGGGCGTCCCGGCGCGGCTGGGCGGTCAGCACCTCCTGTAGCGGCGTGTTCGAGACCAGGCCGCCGTCCCAGTAATACTCGCCATCGATCTCCACGGCCGGGAACCCGGGCGGCAGCGCGCCGGACGCCATGAAGTGCTCGGCGCGCAGCCGCTGGCGCGTGTTGTCGAAATACGCGAAATTACCCGTGCGCACGTTCACGGCACCCACCGAGACGCGCATCTCCTTCGGATGGTTGATGCGGTCGAAATCGGCAAAACGCTCCAGCGTGGCCTTCAGCGGCCCAGTGTCGTAATAGCTGGCGCGGCCCGGGTCTTCACCGCGGCCCCAGAGATCGGCGATAGCGCGTGGCGAGAAGAAGCCGCGCTGGCCTTCGATCATCGCGCGGGCGGCGTTGAGGCTGTCGAACCAGATCCGCATCGGCTCCGGCCACGTGGGCGCGGTCTCCGTCAGCAGCTCCAGCGGCAGGCCGGGCAGCCACGGCTGGGCGCAGATGTATTCCCAGAACGCGCGCAACTGCGTCACGCGGGTTTCAGGCGGATTGCCGGCGATGACCGCCGCGTTGAGCGCGCCGATCGAGATACCCGCGATCCAGTTCGGATGAATGCCGCCTTCGGCCAGGCCCTGGTAGACACCGGCCTGGTAGGCACCGAGCGCGCCGCCGCCTTGCAGCACCAGCGCGCGGATCGCATAGGCTTCGTGGGCGGGGCCGTCGCCCGGCAGCGCATCAGGGGCGCAGTGGTCGCTCACTGCGGCGCGCTTGGGCGCCCTGGTGCGCTTCGCCCGGGCCGGCGTGGCCGTCGATGCGGAATCCTGCGGTGGCGCGCCCTGTTCGCCCAGTTCGCGCCCGATTGCCTGCTTGGTCGCCTGTTTTACCTGCTGTTGCCGCTTGCCCGCCACGCCATGCTCCCTCGAAGTTGAGCCKGGGCGCCCCATGGCGCCCGCTCCGGCGCGTCAGACGCCGTACGTCTGACGATAGGCCGCCACGGCCGCCCGGGAGTTCCCGAGCGCGGGGTCGTTCGACGCGTCGAGGTAGGCCAGCAGGTCCTTGAGGCTGGCGATCGAGATCACGGGCACGCCGTATTCGCGCTGCACGTCCTGCACRGCCGAATGCGTGCCGATCTTGTCGGCGGTGCCGCTYTTYTCCATGCGGTCCAGCGCGATCAGCACGGCGGCCGGCTCGGCGCCGGCGGCGCGAATCAGCTGCATCGACTCCCGCACGGAGGTGCCGGCCGAGATCACGTCATCGATGATCACTACCTTGCCCTGCAGCTTGGCGCCGACCAGCGTGCCGCCTTCGCCATGGTCCTTGGCTTCCTTGCGGTTGTAGGCAAACCCCACGTCCCGGCCCATGCCGGCCAGCGCCACGGCCGTGGCCGAGGCCAGCGTGATGCCCTTGTAGGCCGGCCCGAACAGCACGTCGAACTCGAGGCCCGAGTTGAGCAGGGTTTTCGCATAGAATTGCGCCACCTGACCCAGCATCGCGCCCTGGTTGAACAGGCCGGCGTTGAAGAAGTAAGGCGACTTGCGGCCCGCCTTGGTCACGAACTCGCCAAAGGACAGCACGCCCGCATCGAGCGCGAAGCGGATAAAGGTCTGGCTGAGGTCGTCCGGCGTGGTCTGCTGCGTCATCTTTTCTCTCTGAATTTCAAAATTTCCCGAGATGTTACGGATTATCAGCGCCAACCTCAACGGCATCCGCTCTGCGGCCAAGAAGGGCTTTTTCGAGTGGATGGGCAAGCAGGACGCAGACATGATCTGCGTACAGGAACTGAAAGCCCAGGAAGCCGACATGACCGAGGCGTTCCTGGCGCCACATGGCTACCACGGCTTTTTCCACTATGCCGAGAAGAAAGGTTACAGCGGCGTGGGCCTGTACACGCGCCACAAGCCCGAGCGGGTGGTCACCGGCTTCGGTGTGCCCGAGTTCGACGCCGAGGGYCGCTACGTGGAAGTGCAGTATCCGCACCTTGCGGTGATCTCCGTCTACGTGCCGTCCGGCTCCAGCGGCGAAGAACGCCAGCAGGCCAAGTTCCGCTTCATGGAGGCGTTCCTGCCCCACCTGCTGCAACTGAAGGCCAGCGGGCGCGAGATCGTYTTGTGCGGTGACGTCAACATCGCCCACAAGGAAATCGACATCAAGAACTGGAAGGGCAAYCTCAAGAACTCCGGTTTCCTRCCCGAGGAGCGCGCCTGGATTGGCCAACTGTTCGATAGCCACGGCTACGTGGACGTCTTCCGCCAGCTCGACCAACGCCCGGACCAGTACACCTGGTGGAGCAACCGCGGCCAAGCCTACGCGAAGAACGTCGGCTGGCGCATCGACTACCACCTGACCACCGACAAGATCGCCGCCACGGCCCGCGCCTGCGCCATCTACAAGGACGAGAAGTTCAGCGACCACGCCCCGCTGTCGATCGACTACGATTTTCCGCTGTAGGCGGGGCGCCCGGGCGGGATGCCGGGGCCGGCGCGCTCAGTTGGCGCGGATTTCTTCCAGCAGGTTCGGGTGGCGATCCAGCAACTTGAGCAGCTTTACCAGCGCCAGCGGCGGCTTGGTCCGGCCGGTCTCGTAGCGCGAGAACGCATTGACCCCGCCGCCGAAGATCTCGCCAGCCTCCCGCTGGTCGAGTTCCAGCTTGCGGCGCACCGACACGATGAACGCCGGATCGACGATAGCGGCGTTGACCTGCTTGTTGAAGGCAACCATCAACTGGCCGATCCGCTCATCTTCATCGAGATCAAGAACCCCTTCACCGCAGGCGGGACACCAGTCCGCCAGCACGCCTTCGATCACCATGGTTTCGCCGCGATAGTCGTAGGGCATGTCCTGCCGCTCCCTGACCAGTTCGGATCCTCCGCATTCCGGGCATCTCATATCCCGACTCCTTTTTCGAGGTGGTGCTCTTTACAGCACCTTGAATGACACAATCACCAGTTGCTCGATCACGCTGAGCTTCAGGTAGAGCGACCCATAGGGGGTGACGGGGTGGTAGACGTCCTGCCAGACTCGATGATCCGCGTGCGTTGTCATGCTCTTATACAAGTCGCTTCGCTCAAGCCGCGCCAGGATGTCAATCACCTCCCTCCGACTCAACCCCATTGCCCGATAGCTCCGGGAAGCTGAGGTGGTGAACCGCAACCTCCCCTCCGTCACCAACGCCCTCACCACAGAGAGCTTGTAATGCGCTGACGATTTCTCCATGCAAAATTAACCTACTTGGTTATTACCTGCAAGCCCCGGAATGTGTCGGACCGCAACCGCCTCTCYCGCGTAAACCCTGCGCCCAACCCCTAACCTCGCTACAATGCAGGTTCGCTGCCCCGTTGGGCAGGCGACTTTTCGCATTTTCAGAGTGAGTCAGCCATGGTTTTCAAAGTGTTCGTCGATGGTCAGGAAGGCACCACCGGTCTCCGGCTGCTGGACTACCTCTCGGGTCGCTCCGATGTGGAGCTGCTGCGCATTGCCGATGACAAGCGCAAGGACCCGCAAGAGCGAGCACGCTTCCTGAATGCCTCGGATGTCTCGTTCCTGTGCCTGCCGGACGTGGCCTCGCGTGAGGCCGTGTCGCTGGTGACCAATCCCAATACCTGCGTGATCGACGCCAGCACGGCGTTCCGCACCACSGACTCGTGGGCCTATGGCCTGCCCGAGCTGACCCGTGGCCAGCGCGAGAAGGTGCGCGCCAGCAAGCGCATCGCGGTGCCGGGCTGCCACGCCAGCGCCTTCGTGCTGGCCGTGCGTCCGCTCGTGGAAGCGGGCCTGATGCCGGCCGACTACCCGGTGTCGGCGTTCTCGCTGACCGGCTACAGCGGCGGCGGCAAGAAGATGATTGCCGAGTTCGAGGCGGGCGGGAATCCGCGTCTCGATAGCCCGCGCCCCTACGCGCTGAGCCTCGAGCACAAGCACCTGCCCGAGATGCGCGTGCAGGCCGGCCTGGCCCAGGCGCCGATCTTCAACCCGATCGTCGGCAACTTCCTGAAGGGTCTGGCCGTGACGGTGCCGGTGTTCCCGGCGCTGCTGTCGCGCAAGGCCGATGCCGAGGCCATCCTCGACATCTACCGCAAGCATTACGAGGGCGAGCAGTTCGTGCGCGTGCATCCGTTCAATAGCGATGCCAACCTCGACGGCGGCTTCTTCGACGTCCAGGCCAGCAACGACACCAATCGCGTGGACCTGTTCGTGTTCGGCAATGGCGAGCGCCTGAATCTGGTCGCACGCCTGGACAACCTCGGCAAGGGCGCCGCCGGCGCGGCCGTGCAATGCATGAACGTGCATGTGGGCGCCGACGAGGCGACCGGGCTGACCGCCTGACGCGTCACCAACCCGTCGCACAATAAGAAAAGCCGGCTTCGCGCCGGCTTTTCGCTTTCCTGGGATCCGGCTGGCCTAGCTGCCGGTCTTGACCAGCGTYGCCTTCAGCGCCACGCCGATATACGCCGCGCCCTTGGCGCAGACGTAGGTGGTATCGCTGGAGGTCTCGTCGTCCTTCCAGTTGCTGCGGATCTCCATCACCGCATTGCTGCCGCCCTGGGCCGCGCGCTGCTGGAGGTCCTGCACAGCCTGMACGAACACCGTTTCGCACAGCTGGGCATCCGTCAGCACCGGGCCCTCCTGCACCTTGTTCACCGGCCGGCGCACGCGCTTCACCGTCTTGTACAAGGTGGGATCCGTGGCGCCCTCAAGCCGGTTGAAGCCGAACAGCAGCTTCGTGTTCGGGTCGATGCGTTCCTTGGCGGCCTGGCTAGCCAGTGCCTGGTCGATCGGCATCGTCAGCAGCGTGTCGGCGGCGCTGGCCACGCCCGACGCGCCCGCAGCCAYCAGCGCGGCCGCTACCAGGCCGCAGCGCAATCCAGTCCTCATGGTCTTTCTCCCTGATCAAGGTTGAGAATCTCAGCGCGCCAAAGCCTGTTGCAGGGGCGTTGACGCCACTTTTCCATCCTACAGGAATCGCCGATAACCTGAGTCGACGGCCGTCTTTACTTTTTTAGTGGACGCTGGCTGTCGTCGTCGCCGGCATCGACCGGGGCACCGCCCAGGTTAGCCATATTGGGCGTGTGGGCGGGCAGCTTCTCCATCGGCATGTTCATGGCGCGGGCGTAGAGCGGCATCACCTCGSCCATGTGCGCCTCAAGCACCGCGATGCGGCTGCGGCCGGACGGGTGCGTGGACTTGAACTCGTCGCCCATCTCCAGCACCGTGCCCATCTTGCGCCACAGCGTGACGGCGGCGCGCGGGTCGTAGCCGGCGCGGGCGGCGATGTCCATGCCAATCAGGTCCGCCTCGGTTTCCTCGAGCCGCGAAAACCGCAGCGACACGAGCCGGGCATTGTTGCCGATATCGAAATTGCCGAGATTGCCGAAGCCGGTCAGCTGGGACACCACGTTGGCGCCAAGATTCGAGATCTCGGACTGCGCCGCGCGCTGCCGGGCGTGTTCCTCCARCGCGTGGGCGATCTCGTGGCCCATCACCATGGCCACTTCGTCGTCGGTGAGCTTGAGCTGGTCGAGCAGGCCGGARTAGACCGCCATCTTGCCGCCGGGCATGCAGAACGCGTTGACCAGCTTCGACTCGATCAGGTTGATCTCCCACGCCCAGCGGCCGGCGCGTGGGTTCCACAGCACGGTCTCGGGCAGCAGCCGGATGCCGATCTCGCGCAGGCGCTTCACCTGCGGGTTGTCGTCGCCGGCCAGCGTGTGCTTGGCGATGGCTTCCTGCTTGATCTGTTCGTACTCGCGGGCAGCCTGCTGGTCGATGACTTCCATCGGCACGATCGTGCGCACGCGCGAGTAGCGGCGCTCCACGCGCACGCCGTCGTCGGGCGCGGCTACCAGGGCCACTTCCTGCGCGATGGCCGGCACGGTTGCGCACGCGGCGCAGGACCAAGCCAGCCAGGTCAGCCATCCCGGGCGCCGGGGCGTGCGGCACGGTGGCAACGGCGATTCGTTCGACGCGATCAGGGTCACGGCAGGGCTCGGCGCGATAAGGGTCGACAAACGGCGTCGAATCGATGAGTGGGGACGCAAACGGTGATGCAATAATACATCCATGACGTTCCAAGACTACCTCGACATTTTCCGCAATCGCCGCATCGGCGCCATGCTGACGCTGGGCTTCGCGTCCGGGCTGCCGCTCGCGCTGACCTCGGGCACGCTCCAGGCCTGGATGACCGTGGAGGGGCTCGACATCAAGACCATCGGCTTCTTCTCGCTGGTCGGGCAGGCGTACATCTTCAAGTTCCTGTGGGCGCCGCTGATGGACCGCTACACGCCGCCCCTGCTGGGCCGGCGGCGCGGCTGGCTGCTGGTGACGCAGCTCGGGCTGGTGGCCAGCATCGCCGCCATGGCGTTCTGCCCGCCGCGCGAGGCGCTCTGGGCGCTGGCGGCGCTGGCCACGCTGGTGGCGTTCCTGTCGGCGTCGCAGGACATTGTGTTCGATGCCTACAGCACCGACGTGCTGCGCCCGGCCGAGCGCGGCGCCGGCGCGGCGGTCAAGGTGCTCGGCTACCGGCTGGCGATGCTGGTCTCGGGCGGGCTGGCGCTGTACCTGGCGGACCGCGTGCTGGGCTGGTCCAGCATGTACCTGCTGATGGCGGCGCTGATGTCGGTAGGGCTGCTGACGCTGCTCTGGGCGCCCGAACCGGACGTGCCGGCGCGCCAGCCGCGCACGCTGGAGGAGGCCGTGGTCGGCCCGCTGCGCGACTTTTTCGGGCGCCAGGGCGCGTGGTGGCTGCTGCTGCTGATCGTGCTCTACAAGCTGGGCGATGCCTTCGCCGGCAGCCTGTCCACCACGTTCCTGATCCGGGGCCTGGGCTTCGATCCAGGCGAGGTGGGCATCGTCAACAAGACGCTGGGCCTCGCGGCGACGATCATCGGCGCGCTGTTCGGTGGGTCGCTGATGGTGCGGCTCGGGCTGTACCGGTCGCTGATGCTGTTCGGCATCCTGCAGGCGGTGTCGAACCTCGGCTACTGGGTGCTCTCGGTCACGCCGCCCCATATCTGGAGCATGGGYGCGACCATCGCCATCGAGAAYATCTGCGGCGGCATGGGCACGGCGGCCTTCGTGGCGCTGCTGATGACGCTGTGCAACCGCTCGTTCTCGGCCACGCAGTACGCGCTGCTGTCCGCGCTGGCGTCGATYGGCCGGGTCTACGTGGGGCCCACCTCGGGCTATATGGTCGAAGCCTGGGGCTGGGCGCCCTTCTACCTCGGCACCGTGGTGGCGGCCGTGCCCGGCGTGGCCCTGCTCTGGGCGATGCGCGGCACGGTCCACCGCTACGAAGCCCAGGCGCGCGAGCCGGCCAAGGAGCCGGGCGTCCCTCGTCCGGCCTGATCGGCCTTATTCCTTGTAGTAGACGATCTGGTGCGACGAGGCCAGCAGCACGCCGCTGGCGCTCCAGATCTGCGCGCTCTGGTCGAAGAAGCCCTGGCGGAACACCTGCGCCCGCGCGCTGCCGAGCACGTGGCTGTCGCCCARCKCGGCCARCGTGGCCGCATCGGCATGGAAATAGGTCGTGATCGACACCGTGCCGGCCGGCACGAAGCCGGCGCGCTTGAGGAAAATGCGCGGATAGAAGGCGTCGCACCAGGCYGCCACRGCGGCGTAGTCGGGCGTGCGGGCCGGTTCGTCACGCAGCCAGAACTGGGTCAGGCTGTCCGGATGCTCGGTGCCGACGGCGGTTGAGGGCTTGGCGCCGCGCACCGCGCGCATGTCGTAGCTGCCGATCCAGCGCACCGGCGCGAAGCCGCCCATGCCGGGCAGGGTGTCAGCGGGCGGCACATCGGGCATGACGGCTTCGCCGCTGCCCCAGGTCTCGCGCCGCACGGCGAAGACCGCGCTGCCGGTGGTCGTCACCTCGCCGTTCTGGCGCAATTCCAGATGCCAGTGCTGGGTGGACCGGTTGGTCCGCGACGGACGCGCCTCGATCTCGAACGGCCCTTCGGCAATCGGCCCGGCGAAGTTCACCGTCAGCGCAATCGGATCGCCCAGCCGCTCGGGATGGCTCAACGCCGCCTGGAGGAGCGTGGCCRCCGTCATCCCGCCGAACGGGCCAATCATGTTCCAGTAGGCCTGGCTGGTATGACCCAGGAAGCGGTGCTCGCCGGCTGGCTCCAGCGCCAGGGCGAGGTCGAACGGATGTTGCGAGTCRGTGTGGGGCGCTTGGGTCATGGCAGAAAATAGTACGATCGTTCGKTAATCGTCGTACGGTATGCCCACCCGGCCCCCGCGTCAAGCCGGGTTCACACCGCGCAAACCCGGTACACCGCCAGGCTGCCGCGCCAGTTCTCGCCCCAGTTCACGGTCACGCCCTCGTGCATCACCACGCGGTCCAGCACGCGCAGGCCCACCTTGGGCGCCAGCCCCTCGAAGTCGCTGATGGTCAGCACACGCACGTTCGGCGTGTTGTACCACTGGTACGGCAGCGCTTCCGACACCGGCATGCGGCCCCGGAACACCGACAGCCGGTGCGGCCAGTAGCCGAAGTTCGGGAACGAGACGATGCACTCGCGTCCCACCCGCAGGGTGTCGCGCAGCACCTGGGCCGTGTTGTGGATGGTCTGGAGCGTCTGGGACAGGATCACCGTGTCGAAGCTCCGGTCCTCGAACAGCGCCAGCCCGCCCTCCAGGTCCTGCTGAATCACGTGCACGCCCTTCTGGGCGCAGGCCAGCACGCCTTCGTCGCGGATTTCGATGCCATACGCCTGCACGTCCAGTTCGTCCTGGAGCACGCGCAGCAGGCTGCCATCGCCGCAGCCGGCGTCCAGCACCGTGGAGTTGGGCTCGATCCAGCGCGCAATCGCGCGGAAGTCGGGCCGCAGCGCGAGGATATTGGGGTTGGCGGAGGCGTTCATGCGCCGATCTCCTCGGCAATGCGTTCGTAGTAGGCGCGCATCAGGTTGTGGTAGCGCGGATCGTCGAGCAGGAAGGCGTCGTGGCCGTGCGGGGCGTCGATCTCGGCGTACGAAACCGGCCGCTTGTTGTCGAGCAGCGCCTTGACCAGCTCCCGGCTGCGGTTCGGCGCGAAGCGCCAGTCGGTCGTGAAGCTCGCTACCAGGAAGCTGGCCTGGGTGTGGGAGATCGCGCGCTTCAGGTCGCCGCCGTAGGCCAGCGCCGGGTCGAAGTAATCGAGCGCGCGGGTGATCAGCAGGTAGGTGTTGGCGTCGAAGTACTCCGCGAACTTGTCGCCCTGGTAACGCAGGTAGCTTTCCACCTGGAACTCGACGTCGAACGAGAAGCGGATGTCCTCGGACTTCAGCGAGCGGCCGAATTTCTCGGCCATGTCCTCGTCGGACAGGTARGTGATATGGCCGATCATGCGCGCCACGCGCAGGCCGCGCTTCGGCTTGACGTTGTGCGCGTAGTAGTTGCCGCCGTGGAAGTCCGGGTCCGACAGGATGGCGCTGCGCGCCACCTCGTTGAAGGCGATGTTCTGCGCCGACAGCTTGGGCGTGGACGCCACCACGATGCAGTGGCGCAGCCGGTCCGGGTACATCAGGCTCCAGGCCAGCGCCTGCATGCCGCCGAGGCTGCCGCCCATCACCGCGGCGAACTGCGTGATGCCGAACGCGTCGGCCACGCGCGCCTGGGCGTTGACCCAGTCCTCCACSGTCACCACCGGGAACAGCGCGCCATAGGGCTGGCCGGTGGCCGGGTTGGTGCTCATCGGCCCGGTCGAGCCGAAGCAGGAACCAAGGTTGTTCACGCCGATGACGAAGAAGCGGTCGGTATCGAGCGGCTTGCCGGGGCCGACCATGTTGTCCCACCAGCCGATGTCGCGCGGATTGTCCGCCGCGATGCCGGCCACGTGGTGCGAGGCGTTGAGCGCGTGGCACACCAGCACGGCATTCGATGCCGCCGCGTTGAGCGTGCCGTAGGTTTCCACCATCAGGTCATAGCCGGCCAGCTGGCTGCCGTTGCGCAGCGGGAGCGGCTCGGCGAAGTGCATGCGCCGGGGCGTGACAACGCCGACGGAGCCGGCGGCGAGGTCGGCCTCCGGTACGGCGGCAGGAATAGCAACATCTGTCATGGAGGGGGCCCGCGGCGAGCGGGCATAAAAAAACCCGACTGGCAGTTGCGTGTGTCGCAGCCAAGTCGGGCATGTCGCGGTGTCCCGCGCGTCGGCGCCATATCGTGGATTGCTCCCGCGAGGCACCGACCCAACCTCTTTAGCCGCATTTATAGTGGCAGCCGGCGGTCATCCTGAGATCCCCGTTGGCTGCCGCGCGCCCGCAAGCCAGTCATCAAATCGGCGCGACGCGGCCATTATAGTGCAGTTCCCGGGTGCGCTGCTGGCCGCGTGTGACGCGCCCCCGGTCCTCCCGCTGGTTCAGCCCAGCAGGATCCGCAACTGGGCGTCGATGTTCTCGCCCGGCGCCTTGCGGAAGCCGCTCTTCACGTAGCGGTGCCACTGGCCCTGCACAGCCGCCGTGATCAGCGCCACGCGCACCGGGATGTCGGCGTCGGCCGGGAAGGCGGCCTGCGTGACGGCCACCTTCAGGCACTGGCGCAGCGACGCCTCGATCCGGTCCACCATCTGGTTGATGCGTTCCTGCAGCCGTTCGTGCTCGCCCACCAGCGCCTCGCCGGTCAGCACGCGCGTCATGCCGGGGTTCTTCTCGGCAAACGACAGCAGCATCCGCACGATGGCCTGCACCTGGCGCAGGCCATGCTCCTCCTGCGTGGTGATCTGGTTGATCAGCCCGAACACGGTCTGCTCGATAAAGCCGATCAGGCCCTCGAACATCTGCGCCTTGCTGGCGAAATGGCGATACAGCGCGGCTTCCGAGACCGACAGCCTGGCGGCCAGCGCCGCCGTGGTGATCTTTTCCCCGCGCGGATGCTCGAGCATGCCGGCCAGGGTCTGGAGGATCTGGATGCGCCGCTCGCCAGGGCGCGGGCGCTTGCGCGCGGGCCCTTCGGCGGTCTGGATGGCGGTGGCGGCCATCAGCGGCGGCGCCTCCGGCTGGCTTTCAATGGTTTGCGTCATGACCCGGTTCTCCGTATTCGTCGTAGGAGTTGATGCATCGATTGTACTTTTATGTCCACATAGCCGGGCCGATTCACCACGCGCGCCCGTACGCGCGGGGCATGGTCGGGCAACTGCTGCGGCGCCGTGCCGTATTGTGCGCCATCCACGCCAGGTGGCGGAAGCTGCGCTTCGGCGGCCATCATCGTGACCGATCTTTCCTGGGCGCCRTGGCCCACGTGCTGGCGGTCCTCGGCGGCCAGCGCGGTGCGTGTGGCAGCATCGGCCACCGCGCCCGGCACGGCGGCATCGACCGGGACTGGCGCGGCCGCCGGCACCGGCTGGGGCCGCGACGGCGCCAGCGTGCGCAGGTAGCCCGTCACCCAGGCGGTGCGGATCCCCGTGCCCGCGTAGTGTTTCAGATGCGACAGCGTGTCTTCCACCAGCACCGCGCGATGGGGCGCCACGCCGGTGCGYGCCAGCAGCCGGCGCAGCATGCGGCGGTCAGGCTTGGGCCGCAGATGGCCGTGCACCCACATATCCTCGATGGCCACCACGCGCTCGAAGCAGCGTTCGATGCCGGCAATCGCCATGACCGCCCGGGCGTAGTCGCGCGGCGCGTTGGTGACCAGGATTTTGCGCCCGGGCAGCCGGCGCAGCGCGGCGGCCAGCCCGCGCCGCACGCGCACCATCTCGGCCAGGGCCGGGAAGTCGTGGGCTTCGTGCAGGAAATCGGCCGCATCCACGCCATGGTGGCGGATCATGCCGAGCAGGGTGGCGCCGTAGCGCTGCCAGTACTCCACCCGCACGCGGCTGGCGGTGGCCTCGTCGGACCCGAGCACGCGCGCCACGTAGGCGGTCATGCGCCGGTTGATGGCCGGGAAGATCGCGTGGGAGGCGTCGTGCAGGGTGTTGTCGAGATCGAACAGCCAGACGATATCGCCCGACTGGTCGCCCGCTGGCCGGCGCACCCGAGGATGCCGGGGGCGTTGCCGCGCGGCGGGAGTCGATGCCTCCGACGGGCGCGCGTGCGCCACGCCGCGGCGCTGGTGAGGTTGTCTGAGGAACACGCCGGGCTGCAGGGGGATGACTGGTGGGAGGGGTGCGGGCGCGGCGGCGTCAATCCGCCCCTGCGCCCGCAAATCCGGCTCAGTGCGAGCGGATCATCGTGCCGAACGCCTGCTCGGTCAGGATTTCCAGCAGCAGCGAGTGCTCGATACGGCCGTCGATGATGTGGACCGAGTGCACGCCGCTCTTGGCGGCATCCAGCGCGGACGAGATCTTGGGCAGCATGCCGCCCGAGATCGTGCCATCGGCGAACAGTTCCTCGATCTCGCGCGCGGACAGGTCGGTCAGCAGGTTGCCCTTCTTGTCCATCACGCCCGGGATGTTGGTCATCATCACCAGCTTCTCGGCCTTGAGGATCTCGGCCATCTTGCCGGCAACCACGTCGGCGTTGATGTTGTACGCCTGGCCGTCGTCGGAGAAGCCGATCGGGGAGATCACCGGGATGAACGCGTCATCCTGCAGCGCCTTGACCACGGCCGGGTTGATCGCCTCGATATCGCCCACGTAGCCGATGTCGATGAAGGTGCCGGGCTTTTCGCGGTCCGGCATCTGCAGGCGCTTGGCGCGGATCAGGCCGCCGTCCTTGCCGGTCAGGCCCACAGCCTGGCCGCCGTACTGGTTGATCAGCATGACGATGTCCTGCTGCACCTCGCCGCCGAGCACCCACTCCACCACTTCCATGGTTTCTTCGTCGGTGACGCGCATGCCCTGGATGAACGTGCCGACCTTGCCCACCTTCTTCAGGGCTTCGTCGATCTGCGGCCCGCCGCCGTGCACCACCACCGGGTTCATGCCCACCAGCTTCAGCAGGATCACGTCGCGCGCGAAGCCGTGCTTGAGCTTCTCCTCCGTCATCGCATTGCCGCCGTACTTGACCACGATGGTCTTGCCGTGGAACTTGCGGATATAGGGGAGCGCCTCGGCGAGGATCTCGGCCTTGAGGGAGGGGGCGATGGCGGCAACCGTGGTGGTGGCCGGCCCAGGATTGTCGGCGTTCATGGCAAGGGACATCCGTTGGAATCAGCAGGTATCATGGCGAATCCGTCCGCCGGACTGGCTTTGACGGGCAGGCGCCGATTTTACAAGAAACCGCGCGGCACGCGCGAAGACGACAAGAACCTGATCCCCGGCACGCCCGATGCCGCCCCCGCAATGAGCCTCGATCCCGCCGAATTGCAGGCCGTGCGGCCCTATCTGCTGCGCTTTGCCCGGTTGCAGCTGCGCGACGAAGCGCTCGCCGAAGACGCCGTTTCCGAGACCCTTTTGGCCGCGCTGGAGCATCCGGAGCGCTTTGCAGGCCAGTCAGCGCTGCGCACGTGGCTGGTCGGCATTCTCAAGCACAAGATCGTCGATATCCTGCGCAGCGGCAAGCGCGAGGTGCGCCTGGCGCTGGCCACCGGCGACGATGGCGAGCCGCAATCGGAGCAGGACGCCTTCGACGCGCTGTTCACGCGCAACGGCCACTACCAGCATCCGCCCTCCGACTGGGGCGACCCCGACCGCACTTTCGAGCGCCGCGAGTTCTTCGAAGTGCTGCAAACCTGCGTCGACCGACTGCCCGCCAAGTCCGCGCGGATTTTCATGATGCGGGAATGGCTCGAACTGGAGACCGAAGAAATCTGTCAGGCCTTGCAGATCAGCGCGACCAACGCATGGGTGATGCTGTACCGCGCCCGCATGCGGCTGCGCGAATGCCTGGAAGTGAAATGGTTCGGCAACCGTGGTGCGAATACAACAGCCGCCCCCGCCGCGCCGTCGCGCTCACCCCACCCCTCTATATAGATAGGCCGAATTCGTCTCATGTCCGAACCCCGCCGCCGCCTGCTGCCGAACTGCGAGGAAATCCATCACCTGACCATGAAGGGCATGGACCAGCCCCTGACGTGGGGGGAGCGGCTGCGCCTGCGCGGCCATCTGGCCATCTGCGCCACGTGTACCCACTTCAGCGGGCAGATGCGGATGATGCGCGAGGCGATGCGGCGGCTTGGGCAGGATGGTGGCGACGGACCCGGCCCGAGGCCATGACCGATCCATCGACCATCCAGACCGGCCAGCTACGCCCCRTGGAGCGGTGCAGCCGCTGCGGCGCGGCCTTCGYCTGCGGCTACGTGGCCGGACTGCCCGAATGCTGGTGCGCCAGCCAGCCGCTGCTGCCTGCGCGGCAGATCGTGGCGGGCCAGCACTGCCTGTGCCCGGATTGCCTGAAGGCCCGGCGGGASGCCTCGCAAAACACTTGAAGCCCTAAAAATTCCGCTCGACGAATGGCATAACCGGACCCATCCGGTTTAATATTCKCCACATGAATAGCCTACGCGGAATCGACCTCAATCTGCTCGTGGTGCTCGAAGCACTGTTTGCCGAGCGCCATATCTCGCGCGCCGCACTGCGGCTGCAACTGAGCCAGCCGGCGGTCAGCCATTCGCTGGCGCGGCTGCGGCAACTGCTCGACGACCCCCTGCTCGTGCGCGGCCAGGGCGGGCTCGTGCTGACGCCCCGCGCGCATGAACTGACTGCCCCGCTGGCCGAGGCGCTGGCGCAGGTGCGTATCCTGCTCGGCCCGGGCGGCTTTCAGCCGTCCATGGCGCGCCGCACCTTCCGCGTGGCGATGTCCGATTACGGCGCACTGGTGGTGCTGCCCCGGCTGCTGCGCACGGTGCGCAAGGCCGCGCCGAACATCGACCTCGTGGTCACGCAAGCCAGCCGCGAGACCATGACGGCGCAGGTGGCCGACGGCGAACTCGACATTGCTTTGGGCGCCTTCACCTACCAGCCGGAAGGCGTGCGCACGGCGGTGCTGTTCGACGATGACTTTGCGTGTGCGGTGGATGCGGCCACGGTGCGCGACACCGGCCGGCTCGATCACGTGGCCTATCTGGCGCGCTCCCACGTGCTGGTGAGCGCGGCGAGCGAGCGCGGGGAGCTGATCGACGCTACCGTGGCGCGCCTGGGCGGTCGCCGCAAGATTGCGTGCACGGTACCGCACTGGAGCGTGGCGCCGGCACTGATCGCCGGGACCAATATGGTCCTGACGGCGGCGCGGCGTACGCTGGCGACGCTGGAAGATCCGCGCCTGACCATTTTCGAGGCGCCGTTCTCGATTCCCGGCTTCAGCTACAGCATGATCTGGCCCGAGCGGGCCGAGGCCGATCCGGGCCACACCTGGCTGCGTGAGCGGGTGCTGCAGGCGGCGGCAGCGCCGGAATCGGAAGCGGAGGCGGCGATCAGCCTGCGCGGCTGATCCGCGTCTTAGTGCTTGTGATCGCCGTGGCCGGCGGCGCCTGCCGTCGGCGCGCCGGCGGTCAGGTCGCGCACCTGCGCCTTGACCTGCTGCTCGACGATCTTGCCGTTCTGCTCGATCTTCAGCGTCAGCGGCACGGTATCCCCGGCCTTGAGCTGGGACTTCAGCCCCATCAGCATGATGTGATAGCCGCCCGGCTTGAGTTCCACGTCCTGCATCTGCGGCAGGTCCAGCGACGGCACCTGGCGCATGCGCATCACGTTGTTCTCCATCTTCATCTCATGCAGCTCGGCAGCAGCCACGGGCGACGACACGCCCACCAGCTTTGCGGACGCATGCGCGTGCAGCGTCATGAACGCGCCGGACGCCGACTGCGCCGGCACCGTGCCGCGCACCCAGGCATTGCTCACGTCGACCTGCGCCAACGCGTGTGCGCTGCCCAGCAGGCCGGCCAGGGCCAGGGTGACGATCGAGGCGGCGCGCGGCGCGCGAAAACGGGCTTGCATCGGTAACATCTCCACGAAGTCGACGGAATCGACGGGATCAACGAAATTCAACGAAAGGCGGCTATTAGACCATGGCGCTCCCGAGTCTGCCGGGCATGGCAACCGMCTAGTCTGGCAGCGCCGCGGGCCGGCCTGAATGCGGCAAGGTGTCGCACGCCGGGTCGCCGCCGSCGCGCGGCATGGCGGCATTGCTACACTGCCGGCATGCCGCCCTCCCCGCCCCTTACCGCACCGCCGACTCCCGCTGCCTCCGTCGCGCCGGCTCCCGCCCCAGCCATGCCGGGCGGGGCGCCCCAGCGCCACGGCCTGGTGAGCCTGCGCCGCCTGTGCTGGCTGCGCTGGGCGCTGCTGGCGGGGCAGGCGCTGCTGCTGGTGTCGTGCGAGTCGGTGGCCGGCATCCACCTGCCCTACAAGCCGCTGCTTTACCTGTTCGCCGCGCAGGCCATCTTCAATGTGCTGACGGTGGTCCGCCTGCACTGGCACGGGCAGCAGAACACGGTGCCGTCGGACGCCGAGCTGATGGCCCAGATGATCGTGGACCTGACCGCGCTGTCGGCCATCCTGTTCTACACCGGCGGCGCCACCAATCCGTTCGTCTCGTTCTACCTGCCCGGGCTGGCCATCGCATCGGCCATCCTGCCGTGGCGCTTCGTCTCGGCGCTCGCGCTCTATGCGCTGGCRTGCTATTCSCTGCTGCTGCTCGAATACGTGCCGCTGCACCTGCACAACCCGGACAACGCGGTGAACTACCACCTGGCCGGCATGTGGCTGAACTTCGTGGCCAGCGCGGTGATGATCGCCTTCTTCGTGGCGCGGCTGTCGGGCGTGCTGCGCCAGCGCGATGCCCAGTTGAATCTCGCCCGCGAGCAACTGYTGCGGGAGTCGCGTGCCGAGGCGCTGAACGATCAGGCGGCGGCTGTCGCGCATGAGATCGGCACGCCGCTGGCCACGCTGGCGGTGATCGCCGGCGAGTTGCGTGGGGATGCCTCCGACGCAGCGCGTGCGAACACGCCACTCGCCGACTACCTCCCCGATTTCCGCACGATGGAGCAGCAGCTGGACCTGTGCCGCTCGATCCTGGCCCGCCTGCGCGCGGACCGCGAACCGCTGGCGCCGCAGCCGCTCGACACCTGGCTCGCGCCGTTCGTCGAACGCTGGCAGTTGCGTCATCCGCAGGCCAGCCTGCAATCGACGCTGGCGCCGGACGCGGCTACCCACCCCGTGGACGCCGCGCGTGTGAGCCAGATCCTGACCATCCTGCTGGACAACGCCGCGCGCAGCCAGCAGGCCATGGGCCATGCGATGCGCCAGACGCCGCCGCTGCGGCTGGATATCACCGGCGATGGCCACGCGCTGCGCTTCGCCGTCACCGACCACGGCGGCGGCATCCCCCCGGCGCTGCGCGCGCAACTGGGCGAGGCGCCCGTCGCCAGCACGCACGGCGGCCAGGGCATCGGCCTCTACCTCGCGCAAAGCGCCGCGCGCCAGCTTGGCGGCAGCCTGTCCTGGCAGGACCACCGCGGCGGTGGCACCGTGGCCGTGCTGCGCCTGCCGCTGGGCGGCGCCACCCCGCTCAACCTCACTTCCTCCGACTTCCAACCGTGATGACAGACGCCTCCGCGCCCACCGACGCAACGCCCTTCCTGGTGATCGATGACGACGAGGTCTTCTCGGGCACGCTCGCGCGGGCGCTGACGCGGCGCGGCTATGCGGTGCAGGTGGCCCACCACGGCAGCGCGGCGCTGGCGCTGGCCGCGCGCACGCCGTTTGCCTACGTCACGCTGGATCTGCATCTGGGGCCGCCCGCCGAGGCCAGCGGCACGGCGCAGGCGGAATCGGGCCTGCATCTGGTGGCGCCGCTGCGCGCCGCGCTGCCGGACGCGCGCATCCTCGTGCTGACCGGCTACGCGAGCATTGCCACAGCCGTGGCGGCGGTCAAGCAGGGGGCGGACGAATACCTGGCCAAGCCGGCCAATGTCGATTCGATCCTGACGGCACTGATGGCGGGGATTTCGGAAGAGGCGGCCGAGGCGGCGCTGGAGGAGCCGACGCCGCTATCGGTGGCGCGACTCGAATGGGAGCATATCCAGCGCGTGCTCACCGAGCACGGCGGCAATATCTCGGCCACGGCACGGGCRCTGAACATGCATCGGCGCACCTTGCAGCGCAAGCTCGGCAAGCGGCCGGTGTCGCGATAGTCGCGCTAGGCGCGTCGGGCGACGCGAAATAACTTACAGACGAAGCTGGACGTAGTCCCAGCCAAGATCATCGGCGGACGATTCATGGTCCACGCCGGCCATGCGCACGGCGTCATTGGCGTGGCGGTCGGCCAGGGTGACCAGCTCGCCCGAGGCGATGGCCAGCGCCGTGGCGGCAGCCTGGCCACCGTGCGCGGCCTGCCGCTCGGGCTGGTCCGCGTGGACCGAGGCCGAAGCCGGGATCGGCAGCGCGGCGGCGGCGGCCGGGGTCACGGCGGGCCGGACGCACAGGAAGACGGTGGCGGCGGTGATGCTCGCCACCACGCTCGCGGTGGCGATGGCAACGCGGCGCTTGCGCACCTGGTTGCGTTTGAAAAAAAGCGTGCGCGAAGGTTGGCGCGACATAGGCAGACTCCCGGCAGGTGTTTGAAGTGAAATGCGGTGGCTCCCGCTCCGGTCCATCGACCAGCAAGGTGCGCAAGGGTCGCATTTCGACGAGGTCTGGCGCCAGCATGCTTACCAATGCTTACGGTCGTTACTGGCGGGAGGCATCCGCGCGGGCCGCTGACACATGCCGGTCAAGACCCCAAAACAAAACGAGCCAGACATCGGTCTGGCTCGTTGTTCCTTCAAATCCGCCGGGGCGGCTTACAGCACGTAGCGCGACAGRTCCTCGTTGCCGGCCAGGTCGGCCAGGCGCTCATCGACATACTTGCCGTCGATGGTCACCGTCTCGCCGGAGGAGCGGGTGGCGTGGAACGACAGGTCTTCCAGCAGCCGCTCCATCACCGTGTACAGCCGGCGCGCGCCGATGTTCTCGACCTTCTCGTTCACCGAGAACGCGATCTCGGCCAGCCGGCGGATGCCGTCCTGCGCGAACTGCAGGTCCACCTCTTCCGTCTTCAGCAGCGCCTGGTACTGCTTGGTCAGGCTGGCGTCGGTCTGGGTGAGGATGGCCTCGAAGTCCTGCACGGACAGCGACTCCAGTTCCACGCGGATCGGGAAACGGCCCTGCAGTTCSGGAATCAGGTCGCTCGGCTTGCTCAGGTGGAACGCGCCCGAGGCGATGAACAGGATGTGGTCGGTCTTGATCATCCCGTACTTGGTGTTCACCGTGGTGCCTTCCACCAGCGGCAGCAGGTCGCGCTGCACGCCCTGGCGCGACACCTCGCCGCCGCCCACATCGCTGCGGCTGGCGATCTTGTCGATCTCGTCCAGGAACACGATGCCGTTCTGCTCGACGTTGGCGATGGCCTTGTGCTTCAGCTCCTCCTCGTTGACGAGCTTGGCGGCCTCTTCGTCGATCAGCAGCTTGAACGCTTCCTTGACCTTCATCTTGCGGCGATGCTTCTTGCCCTGGCCCAGCCCGGCGAACATCGTGCGGATCTGCTCGGTCATGTCCTCCATGCCCGGCGGGCCCATGATGTCCATGCTCGGCTGGCCGGCGGCCACTTCCAGCTCGATATCCTTGTCATCGAGCTGGCCCTCGCGCAGCTTCTTGCGGAAGGCCTGGCGCGTGTTCGAGTCCTTGTCCTCGGTCTGGGCGAAGCCGATGTCGCGCGGCGGCGGCAGCAGCACGTCCAGCATGCGGTCCTCGGCGGCGTCCTCGGCCTTGGTGCGCACCTTCTTCATTTCCGATTCGCGCGTCTGCTTGATGGCCATCTCGGCCAGGTCGCGCACGATGGTGTCCACGTCGCGGCCCACGTAGCCCACTTCGGTGAACTTGGTGGCCTCGATCTTGATGAACGGCGCATCGGCCAGCTTGGCCAGCCGGCGCGCGATCTCGGTCTTGCCCACGCCGGTGGGCCCGATCATCAGGATGTTCTTCGGGGTGATTTCCTGGCGCAGCGGGTCTTCCACCTGCTGGCGGCGCCAGCGGTTGCGCAGCGCCACGGCCACGGCCTTCTTGGCCTTGTTCTGGCCGATGATGTGCTTGTCGAGTTCGGAAACGATTTCCGACGGGGTCATGGTTTGCGACATGGTATCCGGGGGTTCAGTGCGGTGCGGTGCAGCGCCAGCGGGCGACGCTTATTCCAGCGTCTCGATGACGAAGTTCGTGTTCGTGTAGATGCAGAGCTCGCCGGCGATGGTCAGCGCCTTCTCGACCACGTCCTGGGGGGCCAGCTCGGTGTTCTCGATCAGCGCCTTGGCCGCCGACTGCGCGTACGCACCGCCCGAGCCGATGGCCGCGATGCCGCCCTCGGGGTCCAGCACGTCGCCGTTGCCGGTAATGACCAGCGTGGTGTCGCGGTCGGCCGTGATCAGCATGGCCTCGAGCCGGCGCAGCGCGCGGTCCGAGCGCCAGTCCTTGGCCAGGTCCACCGCGGCGCGGGTCAGGTTGCCCTGGTACTTCTCGAGCTTGGCCTCGAAGCGGTCGAGCAGCGAGAAGGCGTCGGCCGTGCTGCCGGCAAACCCGACCAGCACCTTGCCGTTGTAGATGCGGCGCACCTTGCGCGCCGTACCCTTCATCACGATATTGCCGAGAGTGACCTGGCCGTCACCGCCGAGCGCAACCTGGTTGCCGCGTCGGACGCTGACGATGGTAGTGCCGTGATACTGTTCCATGGTGCCTTCGTGGTCCTTCTGTGATCTGTGGAGTGTGTCAGGGGGTAGGTGGCGACACGCAGCGCGCTTTCAAGAGCCGCACGCATCACAGGCGCCCGCCACGGGCAATCCCCACAATATAGAAGGCGCCGGGCGGGCGCCAAAACAAAAAGGCCACGCATCGCTGCGTGGCCTTCTGCCTTCCGGGCTGGCGCGGGGGTTAGTCCGTGCTTAGTCCGCGTACACCCCGGCCTTCTTGATYACCGGCGTCCACTTGTTGATTTCCGCCGTCAGGAACGTGCGCAGCGACTCCGGCGTGGCGCGCTGGGCCGGCACGGCCTCGGCGCCGAGTTCCGCCATCTTGGCGCGGAACGTCGGGTCAGCCACGGCCTTCTGYAGCGCGGCGGAGAGCTTGTCGATCACCGGCTTCGGCGTGCCCTTCGGCGCGTACATGGCGTGCCAGATCTTCACTTCCACGCCCGGCAGGCCCTGCTCGGCCGCGGTCGGGATGTCCTTGAACGCCTCCACGCGGCGCGACTGCATGGCCGCGTACGGCTTCAGCGCGCCAGCCTTCAGCTGGCCGGCGATGTTGGTGGTCTGGTCGCACATCAGGTTGACCTGGCCGCCCAGGATGTCCGTCAGCGCCGGCGCCGTGCCCTTGTACGGCACGGTGGTCAGCTCGGTCTGGATCGCGCTCTGGAACAGCAGGCCGCACAGGTGCGAGGCCGAGCCGATGCCGGCGTTGGCCATCGACAGCTTGCTGGCATTGGCCTTGATGTACGGCAGCAGGTCCTTGAAGGTAGCCGGCGGCAGTTGCTTGTTGCCGACCAGCACCATCGGCACGTCGGCCACTTCACCGACCATCTCGAAGTCCTTCAGCGGGTCGAAGCCCAGGTTCCGGTACAGCGCCGGTGCCGTGGACATGCCGATGTGGTGGATCAGGATGGTGTASCCATCGCCCTTGGACTGGGCCACCTTCTTGGCACCGATGGTGCCGCCGGCACCGCCGAGGTTCTCGATCACGATGGTGGTGCCCAGGTGCTTGGACATGACCATGGTCAGCTCGCGCGCCACCTTGTCGGTCGGGCCGCCAGCCGCGAACGGCACCACGGCCTGGACCGGCTTGTTGCCGGGATATTCCTGAGCCTGCGCCCCCGTGAAAACGCCCACGCCGGCAACAGCCAGCGCGGCCGCGAAATGCATTGCAACTCGTTTCATTACTGTCTCTCCTGGATACCCTGCTTTTCCCGTTCTCACCATCCGCCTTGCCTCCTCCTCTTTACACCCCTTGCCGCCGGCCGGGCCGCCCGGGAGGCGGCGCCGCCGGTCGCGGTCCATATTGGAAACACGCGGTGACCATCGGCTCAATGTATGGGAAGCGAACAGCAACTGACCCCGCTGACAGGCGGAGCCGGAGGTGGATGTTAGCAACCTGAAAGATTAGCGAGGTATAGGGGCTAACCCGCGAGAAAGCGGCGTTTTCGGCGGATTCGCCACGCTTGCGCCGCGCTCGTGCCGCGCAGCCGCTTACGCAACTGAATTGCATCGACCCGGGCGCTATGGTTAAATGGCCCGCATGACACGCACCATCCCGCATCCGGCCGCCCAGGCAGCCGGGCCGCTCCCCGACGCCACGCTGGACGCTGCGCAGGCGCGCCTGCGCCAGCTTGGCGCGCGCGTGACGCAGCCGCGCGTGGCCATCCTCGCCTGCCTGATCGACGCCGAGGACCCGCTCACGCACCAGGCCGTGATCGACCGCCTGCCGGCCGATGGCGACGTGGACCGCGTCACGGTCTACCGCGTGCTCGACTGGCTGGTCGAGCAGGGGCTGGCGCAGAAGCGCGCGGGCCATGACCGCGTGTTCCGCTTCACGCTGGTGGAGCACGAGGCCGCGCGCGCCGAAGTCCATCGCCAGCACAGCCATTTCCACTGCACCCGCTGCGACCGCACGTTCTGCCTCGAGGCGGCCGGCGTGCCCGCGCCGTCGGTAGCGCCCAAGGTGCCGCGCGGCTTTGCCGTCGAGCACGTGGAGCTGACCGTCAACGGCGTGTGCGCCGAATGCGGCCGCACGCGCGGCGCCGGCGACGCCCACTAGGCGCCGCAAACCTTTCCCGGAGTTCCAAGACATGTCCAAACTGATCCCGGTCACGATCCTGACGGGCTTCCTCGGCAGCGGCAAGACCACGCTGCTCAAGCGCATCCTCACCGAGCAGCACGGCATGAAGATCGCCGTCATCGAGAACGAGTTCGGCGAGGAGAACATCGACAACGAGATCCTGGTGCAGGACGGCCGCGAGCAGATCGTCCAGATGAGCAACGGCTGCATCTGCTGCACGATCCGGGGCGACCTGGTGCAGGCGCTGTCCGACCTGATCACCCAGCGCGACGAAGGCAAGCTCGATTTCGACCGCGTGGTGATCGAGACCACCGGCGTGGCCAACCCGGGCCCGGTGGCGCAGACCTTCTTCATGGACGAGGAAATCGCCGCGCGCTACTTGCTGGACGCCGTGATCACGCTGGTGGACGCCAAGCACGGCAACCTCCAGCTGGACAAGCAGGAGGAAGCGCAGCGCCAGGTRGGCTTTGCCGACGCCATCTTCATCACCAAGTCCGACCTGGTGCCCGAGGCCGAGGTGGCCGACCTGCGCCATCGCCTGCTGCACATGAACCCGCGYGCRCCGATCCGCACCGCCAACTTCGGCGAGACCCCGATCGACACGATTTTCGACCTGCGCGGCTTCAACCTGAACGAGAAGCTCGAGATCGACCCCGATTTCCTGCGCGCCGAGGCCCATGAGCACGATGAGCACGACCATGACCACGATCATGGCCACGTGCACGACGAGCACTGCGGCCACGACCACGATGACCACGACCACGGTCACGGGCATGGCGTGCACGATCACCACCACCATCACCACCACACRGACCACATCGCCTCGTTCGTCTTCCGCAGCGACAAGCCGTTCCACTACGGCAAGCTCGAGGAATTCCTGTCGGGCATCCTGTCGGTCTATGGCGAGAAGCTGCTGCGCTACAAGGGCGTGCTCTATATGGAAGGCGTGGACCGCAAGGTGGTGTTCCAGGGCGTGCACCAGTTGATGGGCAGCGACATCGGCGCCAAGTGGGAAGACGAGACCCCGGGCACCAAGATGGTCTTCATCGGCGTGGACCTGCCGCGCGATGCCATCCTCAAGGGACTGGCTGCCTGCCTGGCCTGAGCCCCTACAACCCGATGTGAAGCAACCGCCGCATCCTGTGGCGATTGCCGCCGGACCGGTTTCCGCCCACCCTTCCCCTCCTTTGGGCGGGGTACCGGGAAAACTCCTGTCTCTTGTCCGGCTTTCTCCCATATCTACGAAAAACTTGTTCAAGTACAATAGGCCGGATTTGATACGGGCGACGCACGTTTGAGCGGCGCCGGTATTGGCAGGGCGGCGGTCGTCGTCAGCATGAGGCGGGCCGCCGGCAGGCGCGGTCGCAGTGCTTCATGCGGAGACCGCCCTCCGCTTGGGGTACCTTGGCAACAGCGCCGTCACTCGTCGACGCGTAGAGAGAGGTGTCCCCATGACAGCCGCAACGAAGACCAAAGAAAGCCGCAGCAAGACAGGCACCGCTGCGGCGGAGACGCCAGACGCGCAGCCAGCAGTGAAGGCAGCGCCAGCTCCCCGCGGCAGTACGGCGCACGCCGATGCGGGCGAGGCCAAGGGAGGCACGCGAAGCAGCAAGACTGCAGCCAGCCAGAGTGAACCGACCGCACCGCGCAAGCGGGCGGCCACTGCACCCGAGCGGACCAAGACGCCGCCGGTCGCATCAACAAGAGAATCAGCAGCAACCATGAGCAGCAACAAACTTCTGACTGAAGCTGAAATCCTGAAGATGAGCGACAAGGATTACATGAACGAGGCGCAACTGGCCTTCTTCAAGAATCGCCTTGAGCAGCTTCGCGACGAAATCCTCAAGAATGCGGACCAGACCACGGAACACCTGCGCGAGACGGTGATCGTGCCGGACCCGGCCGACCGCGCCACCATCGAGGAAGAACACGCCCTCGAACTGCGCACCCGCGACCGCGAGCGCAAGCTGCTGAAGAAGGTGGAGCAGTCGCTGCAGCGCATCGAGTCCGGCGACTACGGCTGGTGCGAGGAAACCGGCGAGCCGATCGGCGTGCCGCGCCTGCTGGCCCGCCCCACGGCCACGCTGTCGCTGGAAGCCCAGCAGCGCCGCGAACTGCGCCAGAAGCTGTTCGGGGACTGATCTCCCGCCCCGCTCCGACAAACACGGCCCGGTCATCCGGGCCGTTTTGTTTGGTGACACATTGATGACGCGCCGGTGCCGGGCGGTTTGTCTCACGGCGGCCACGGCACTACCATTGGCAGRACACCTACCCACGTGGCCGGGCTGTCGTCCGGCGCGGCTTTCTGCTACAGTCGCAACCTTGTTGCAATAACACCTTGCGCGCCGCTTTGGCGCGCCCATCGCCGAAATCGCCCGTTCCATGGCTCCTCGTCTGCCCGTCACCGTACTGTCCGGCTTCTCCGGCGCCGGCAAGACCACCGTGCTGCAACACCTGCTCGCGCAGGGCGGCACGCGCGTGGCCGTGGCCGCGAGCCAGGGCGACCTGCTGGCCGAGGTGGACCGGCTGGCGCTCGCCGGCCAGCACGACTACGTGGTGGTGGAAGCCCAGGCCACCGAAGAGCCGCTCGGCATTGCCGAGGGCTTCGCCTTCGAGGACGCCCACGGCGACGCCCCGGCAGGCGTGGCGCACCTGGACACCCTGGTGACGGTGGTCGATGCCGAGCGCTTCCTGCGCGACTATCACGACGCCCATTTCCTGTCCGAGCGCGGCCTGGCCGCCCATGACGACGACGACCGTACCGTCGTGGACGTGCTGATCGACCAGATCGAAGTCGCCGACGTCATCGTCATCAACAAGATCGACCTGGTCGATGCCGGCCAGCTSGGCCGCCTGCACGCGGTRCTGCACGCGCTGAACCCGCGCGCSGACCTSGTCGATGCRAGCCACGGCAAGGTGCCGGCCGGGCGCGTGCTCGGSACGGGCCGTTTCGACCCGGACGCCACCCCGAATGCCGCCGGCTGGCAGGTGGCGCTGCAGGGCGAGCCGGTGCCGGCCGCCGCTGGCATGGGGGCCCTGCTGTACCGCCGGCGCCGCCCGTTCCATCCGCAGCGTTTCGCGGACCTGATTCATACCGAATGGATGCGCGAGCATGGCGACGTGCTGCGCTCCCGGGGCATCTTCTGGCTGGCCAGCCGCATGGACATTGCCGGCGACTGGCATCAGGCAGGCGGCGTGTGCCGCCCCGGTGCCGCCGGCGCCTGGTGGGCCGCGATCGACGCCGAGGAATGGCCGGCTGACRCCGCCTCGCGCGCCGGCATCGAGGCCGATATGGTCGATGACGGCCTGCCCGCCGAGTACGGCGACCGCCGCCAGGAACTCGTGCTGATCGGCGAGAACCTCGACGCCCCGGGGCTAGAAGCCCGGCTGGACACCTGCCTGCTGACCGACGCCGAACTCGCGGCGGGCCCCGAAGCATGGGCGGCCTACCCCGACCCGTTCCCCGACTGGGGCGACGCCTTCGGTGACGATCACGATCATGACCACGCGCATGACCATGACCACGATCATGGCGATGACGCGTGCGATTGCGGCCATGCGCACTGAAGCCACCTTTCTCGCCGACCGCATCGGCGGCCGGATGGCCCGCTGGCGCGCCCACGGCCCCGGCCTCTGGACCGCGCTGTGCCTCGTGCTGTGCCTGCTGCTGGCCCAGCACGCGGGCCTGATCCACCGCGTGATGCACGGCGGCCTGCCGGGCATGACGGCCCCGGTGACGGCTGAAGCCGCCACTGACAGCACCGACACCCATACCGACACCTTCGCGCTCAAGCTCGGCCTGCACTCGTGCGTGCTGTTCGATGGCGCGACGCTGGCTGACAGCCACCACGGCAGCGTCGACCTGCCGGTGCTGGTCTTCGGCAAGCCRGTCAAGCCGGCCAGCCTCGCCTGGCGTTGGCCCGACCTGCCCGCCGCCCGGCCCTTCCACTCTCGCGCCCCGCCTGCCTCGCCCGTCTTCGCCTGATCGCGCGGCTGCGGTGTGAACCGCCGCCCGCGCTTCGTCATCGAATTCGAATCGCGAGCCATGTCCTCCCCTATTCATTTCTCCTCGGCGGTGCGCCGCACCCCGCTGGCGGCCGTTGCCGCCTTTCTCGTCACCGCCGGCTTCACCGCTGGCGCCTCGGCTCAGGAAGCCGCGACTCCGGTTGCCCCTCAGGCCGCCCCGCAAACCCTCAAGGAAGTGGTGGTCACTGCCAATCCGCTCGGCAGCGACCTCAACGACATGGTCGCGCCGGTCTCCTCGCTCGGCGGGGACGCCTTGGCCGTGCGCCAGGCCAGCACACTCGGCGAGACGCTGAACAGCCTGCCCGGTGTGACCTCGACCTATTTCGGCCCGAACTCGAGCCGGCCGATCATCCGGGGGCTCGATGGCGACCGTATCAAGGTGCTCCAGAACGGCGGTTCCACGCTGGACGCCTCCACGCTCTCCTATGACCACGCGGTGCCCATCGACCCGCTGGTGGCCGAGAAGATCGAAGTGGTACGCGGCCCGGCCGCGCTGATGTACGGCGGCAGCGCCATCGGCGGCGTGGTGAATGTGATCGATAACCGCATCCCGCGCGACCCGATTACCGGCGTGAGCGGCGCGGCGGACGTRAGCGGCACCATCGGCGGCGACAAGGGCCGCAACGCCAGCGGCCTGATCGAGGCCGGCAATGGCCAGTTCGCCGTGCACGCCGACGCCTTCGTGCGCCAGACCAGCGACCTGAAGATCCCCGGCTACGCACGCAGCGGCAACCTGCGCGCCACCCAGCCGCTGCCCGAGGGCGAGAGCGAGGCCTACGGCAAGATCCCGAACACCAACGCGCACCAGGAAGGCGGCGCGATGGGCGGCGCCTACACCTGGAGCGACGGCTTCGTCGGCGCCAACTTCTCGACCTATCGCAACGACTACGGCACCCCGGCCGAAGCCGACGCGCGCATCAAGATGCGCCAGGACCGCTACGCGGTGGAGGGCGAGGCGCGCAATTTGTCGAACAACACCGGCGGCTTTATCGAGGCGGTGAAGGGCAAGTTCAGCTACACCGACTACGAACACCGCGAGATCGAGGACGGCGAGACCGGCACGATCTTCAAGAACCACGGCTGGGACGCCCGCCTGGAAGCCACGCACGGCAAGATCGGCAACATGACCGGGGTGATCGGCACGCAGTTCGGCCACACCAACTTCTCCGCGCTGGGCGAGGAGGCGTTCGTGCCGAGCACCGCCACGGACAACGCCGCCATCTTCGTGTTCGAGGAAATGCCGCTGGTGGCCTCGGGCGACCTGAAGCTGAACCTCGGCGGCCGGCTGGATCACAGCAGCGTCAAGGCCAGCGCCAACGGCAACGACCGCTTTACCGATGCGAACCGCAGCTTCAACGCGGGCAGCGCTTCGGCCGGGCTGCTGTGGAAGCTGGACCCGGTGTGGTCGGTGACCACGAACCTGTCCTACACCGAGCGCGCGCCCACGTTCTACGAGCTGTACGCCAACGGCCCCCACCTGGCCACCGGCTCTTACGAGGTAGGCGACCCCAACGCGAACAAGGAGCGCGCCACCTCGCTGGACCTGGGCGTGCGCTTCAAGCAGGGCGCGCATAGCGGCTCGCTCTCGGGCTACTACAGCCGATTCCAGAACTACCTGGCGCTGGTGAATTCGGGCAGCTTCCGCGACGCGGAAGGCAATGTGGTGGCCGCCGGCAGTGACGGCGCGCTGCCGGAGCTGCAATACCTCGGCGTGCCGGCCACGCTGTATGGCTTCGAGGCCGAAGGCAAGACGCGGCTGCTGCAGAAGATGCTGACGACCAGCGACACGCTGGACTTCGAAGCCCGCGCCGACTACGTCCACGGCGAGAACCGCAACACCGGCGAGGCCCTGCCGCGCCTGTCCCCGCTGCGGCTGGGCGGCGCGCTGGTCTACGGCGCCGGCCCGTGGGGCGCGCGCATGGACGTGAACTGGAACGCGCGCCAGAGCCGCGTGCCGAGCGGCGACACGCCCACCGACGCGTACACCACGCTGGGCGTGGCGCTGACGTACAAGCTCAAGGTATCGGGCGTGCAGACGCTGTTCTACGTGCGCGGCGACAACCTCACCAACGAGGAAGCCCGCAGCGCCACGTCGATCCTGCGCGACATCGCCCCGCTGCCGGGCCGCAGTGTCAAGATCGGCATGCGGACGTCGTTCTAAGGGTCAGCCCCCCGAGAACCACTCCGGCACCAGCGAGTACACCGCCGCCGCAACCGGCCTGCCGCGCAGGATCAGCCGGTTGCGGGCGATGCATTCAAGCGTGGCGCCGATCTTCACCGCCACGGCGCGGCTCGCCACGTTGGCCTCGGCCGCCACGATCTCGATGCGGGTCAGGCCGAGCCCGTGGAAGCCATGGCAGGCCATCATCGTTGCCGCGCCCGCCGCCAGCCCCTGCCGCTGRCGGCTCTCCCGAATCCAGTAGCCCAGGTTGCCGAGGTTGTCCTCCGGCCGGATCTGGTTGATCGCCACGCCGCCGTAAAGCTCCCGGCCATCGGGCGAGAACACGCCGATGTCGAACGCGGAGCCATCCGCCATATTGGCGTCGCAGCGCGCGAACCACTCCTGGGCGTCCAGCGTGTTGTAGTCATGCCGCGCCCACGGCATCCAGGCGCCGACGGTGGCCATCGACTCCCGCACCGCCGCCGCGAACGGCAGCACATCGGCCGCACGGAACGGCCGCAGCATGAAGTCCTTGCCCCGCAGCGGCGGCATCATGGCCCGGCGCCTCAGTCGCGGTTGTGGACGGTCTCGCCGTCCAGCGCCAGCGCGCCCACCGCCGCCAGCCCGCGCAGGGTCTGGGCGAAGACCGTCTCGAACGGCGTCTCGGCCATGAAGCGCGCGTGGATGCGCTGCATCAGCGGCGTGCCGTGCATCCACGCCAGCAGCGCGGTGCGCGACATCGACTGCTGCTCCAGCAGCTTGAACTTCACCAGCACCTTTACCGCGTGGCTGGCGTTGCGCAGCGGGTCGCCGCGCAGGTGGGCCAGCCGGCCCTGCGCGCGCGCCACCGCCTCGGACACATCGCCGAACACGCGGCCATGGCCGGGGATGACGAGGCGGGCGTCGAGTTCGGCGATGCGCGCCAGCACGGCGGCCTGCTCCGCGAAGCCGCTTTCGCCGTCGAGTTCGGGAAAGATCACGCCGAAGCCGTTTTCCCAGAGCGCGTCGCCCGAGATCAGGATGCGCGGCCCGGGGGCGAACAGCATGACTGCGTGCGGGTCGTGGCCCGGCGCGGCCACCACGTGCCAGTCGAGCCCGCCCAGGCGCAGGTGGTCGCCGTCGTGCAGCAGCGCGTCGAAGGTGAAGCGCTGGCACTGCTGGCCGGTGGCCACGAAGCTCAGGGCGTCGTCATCCCACGCGGACACCGCCGCCGCCTCGGCGGCCGGGATCGACGTGCGTGGCTGCCAGCGCGCCTGCAGCGCAGCGTTGCCGCCGCAATGGTCCGAATGGAGATGAGTGTTGATGACCTGCCGCAGGGGCCGGCCATCGAGCGCCGATGCGACCAGCGCCTCGGTCTGGGCGGCGTGGGTCAGGTAGCCGGTATCGACGAGCGCCGTGTCGCCAGTCTCGTCATCGACCAGCAGCACGTTGTTGGCCGACAGCCAGCCGCGCTCGAACACGCGGACGGACGGCGGCAAAGAGGCGGAAAAGGAAAGCGGCGCGTTCATGCCCCGTCTCCGCCCAGCCACGCCACGCGCGCAGGCAGCAGCGCCCAGACGCGCCGGCGCTCGGCATCATCGGCCTGGGACCAGCCGGCGATTTCCTCGATGGTGCGCAGGCAGCCTTCGCAATAGCCGGTCACCGGGTCCATCTTGCAGACGTTGCGGCACGGGGACGCCACCGGCGACGTCCCCAACGCGGCAGCGGCGCCGCGCGTGAGGTCGGCTTGCAGGCGGCGCGCGGCGGGCGGGAGCACGGCGGACATCGCGCGGGTCAGTTAGCCACCGGCGCCACCTGCGCCGCCACGTCGGCAACTTCGGCGCCGGTCATGGCCTGGAGCTGGTGCGGCGTGAGGTTGAACACCGCGTGCGGATGGCCGGCGGCGGCCCACAGGCTCTCGTAGCGGAACAGGTCCTGGTCGAGCAGCATCACGGGCGGCACGGCGTGGCCGATGGGGCAGACGCCGCCAATCGCATAGCCGGTCTTCTCGCGCACGAACTTCGCATCGGCCTTGCCCAGCGGGCCCACGCGGGCGGCCACCTTGGCCTCGTCCACGCGGTTGCTGCCGCTGGCGATGACGAGCACCGGGGCGTCGTCCGCCACGCGCCGGAAAATGATCGACTTGGCGATCTCCGCCACGCTGCAACCGAGCCCGGCGGCGGCTTCGGCCGAGGTCTTGCCGGTGGCCGGCAGCATCACCACCGGGCGGTCATGGCCGATGCCGGCGAGCAGGTCGGCCACGCGCTGCGCGGCGTCGGGCAATTCGCCGAGTTCGTTCGGCTCGTTGGATGCGGGGGACGCGCTCATGGGTGGATTCTCCTTATCTTTCTATATAGGGGGCAGCTCAGGTGCAGACCGCCGCGTCGTCCGCCGCCGCCCACTTGGTCAGCAGGGCGCGGCCCACGCGCGAGTTGTTCGGGCGGCCGATGGCCTGCGAGATGTAGTCGCCGGTGCGCACCACCGCCTCCAGGTCGATGCCGGTATGCAGCCCCATGCCGTGGAGCATGTAGAGCACGTCCTCGGTGGCCACGTTGCCGGTGGCGCCCTTGGCGTACGGGCAGCCGCCCAGCCCCGCCACGGACGCGTGGAAGATGCCGATGCCCACTTCCAGGCTGGCCAGGATGTTGGACAGCGCCTGCCCGTAGGTATCGTGGAAATGACCCGAGAGCCGGTCGATCGCAAACTCCATCGACGCCGCGCGCATCACTTCCTGCACCCGCGCGGGCGTGCCGACGCCGATGGTATCGGCGATGTCGATCTCGTCGCAGCCCAGGTCGCGCATGCGGCGCACCACGTCCACCACGTCGTGGACGGACACCTCGCCCTGGTAGGGGCAGCCCAGCGTGCAGGAGATGCTGCCGCGCAGCCGCACGCCGGCTTCCTTGGCGGCGGCCGCCACCGGCTCGAAGCGGGCGATCGACTCGGCGATCGAGCAGTTGATGTTCTTCTGCGAGAACGCCTCGCTGGCCGCGCCGAAGATCACCACCTCGTCGGCCCCGGCCGCCACGGCGCCCTCGAAGCCGCGCAAGTTCGGCGTCAGGGCCGAATACAGCGTGCCGGGGCGGCGCTGGATGCGYGCCATGACCTCGGCGCCGTCCGCCATCTGGGGCACCCACTTGGGCGAGACGAACGACGCGGCCTCGATATTGACGAAGCCCGCGTCGGTGAGCTGGTTGATCAGCGTCACCTTGACGTCGGCGGGCACCATCGCTTTTTCGTTCTGGAGCCCGTCGCGCGGGCCCACTTCGACGATCTTCACGTACTGGGGCATGGTCATGGCTGTCTCCTCGGTTCCTTGTCTGGACGTGCCGGCCCGGCTCAGTAGCCGCGCTGCAGGTCCACCACGCCGGCAATCGGCTTGCCTTCGGCCAGCGCGCGGATCTTGCCGGCGATCTGGGCGATGCTGTCCTCGCGCAGCGTCAGCGCCGAGATATGCGGCGTGATGGTGATGCGCGRYTCCTGCCAGAACGGATGGTCGGCCGGCAGCGGTTCGGTGCGGAATACGTCCAGCGTGGCGCCGGCGATCTGCCCTTCGCGCACGGCGGCCAGCAGGTCGTCTTCCACCAGGTGCGGGCCGCGCGCCACGTTGATCACATAGGCGCCACGGGCCAGGCGGTAGAGCAGGCCGGTGTCGATGATGTCCTCGGTCTCGGTGGTCAGCGGCAGCACGTTCACCAGCACGCGCAGGCCGTCGAGGAAGGCGCGCTGGCCGTCCTCGCCATGGAACGACTCCACGCCTTCCACGGCCTTGGCCGAGCGGCTCCAGCCGCGCACCGGGAAACCGAAGCCGGCCAGCGTGCGGGCGATGTGGGCGCCCAGCGTGCCGATGCCCATCACGCCGATGGTGAAGTCGGCGCGGCGATGGGGCTTGAGGAATTTCCACGTGCCGGCGCGTTCCTGGGCGTCGTAGGCGTCGAGCTTGCGGAAGTAGCGCAGCACGGCGGCGGTGACGTATTCGGCCATCTGGGCGGCCATGCCGGCGTCATCGAGGCGCACGATGGGCACGCCGGCCGGCAGCGCGTCGGGGTCTTCGTCGCGCAGGCGCAGGATGCCGTCCACGCCGGCACCGAGGTTGAACACGGCGCGCAGGTCCTGGCGGCCACGCAGCATGGCCACGGGCGGACGCCAGACCACGGCGTAGTCGGCGGCCTCGCCCTGGCTTTCCTCCCACTTCAGGCATTGCGCCTCGGGCAGCGCCTCGGCAAAGCCTTCGATCCAGGGTTCATAGCGGCCATCCGGCACGTACAACTGCAACTTCATCTCGACTCCAGTTCTTTTCGGGGGTGTTGTGGGGGCATTTTGGCACGGCAGACCCTGCTTTGCTCCCCTCTCCCTCTGGGAGAAGGGAGCAAACCGTCAGGCAGCCGTTGGCTCCGCCACCGCGAACGCCAGCAGTTGCGCGCCTTCCGCTACCTGCTCGCCCACGCCGTAGAGCACCTCGCTGACCACGCCGTCGGCGGGGGCGCTGATGGTGTGTTCCATCTTCATGGCTTCCATCACCAGCAGCGGCGTGCCGCGCGTGACGGTGCTGCCGGGCKKSACCATCACGGCGATSACCTTGCCCGGCATCGGGGCGGTGAGCTTGCCGCCCTCGCTCTCGGCCGCGCCGGCGTGGCCCAGCGGGTCCAGCCACGCCAGTTCCGTGTGCCGGCCGGCGGTGAAGACGTGGAACATGTCGCCCTCCACGTGCACCTGGCCGTGGGTGCGGCGGGTGCCCAGGTCCACGCGGATGTCGTCGGCCTTGAACACGTAGGCGAACGGCGCCGCCTGATCGGCATAGATCAGCGTGCTGCGGCGCGGGTCGGCGCGCAGCACCACTTCCACCTTGTTGCCGCGATGCGAGAAGTACAGCGTACGGGACTCCCGGCCGTTCAGGCGCCACGGGCCGGCGTGGGTCCACGGCGAGTGCCGGTCGGCCTCGTCGATGCGGCGCGTGCGGGTCTCGCGCTCGAGCAGCGCAGCCACGGCCAGCGCGATGGCCTCCATGCCGGCCGCCTTGGGCGGCGGGAACAGCACCGCCTGGTTGCGTTCGATCAGGCCGGTGTCGAGGTCTGCCGTGCGGAACGCCTCGGATTTGACCAGCCGCTGCAGGAAGGCGACGTTGGTTTGCAGCCCCACCACGTGGTAGCCGGCCAGCGCCTGCTCCATGCGCGCCAGCGCCGCGTCGCGGTTGGGGCCCCAGACGATCAGCTTGGCGATCATCGGGTCATAGAACGGGCTGATGGTGTCGCCCTCGCGCACGCCGGCATCGATCCGCACGCCTGCCGGGCCGTGGGAGTCCCCGCCAAGCATGAACTGCACCGCCGGCGGCGTGCGCAGGAAGCGCAGCGTGCCCGTGGACGGCAGGAACTGGTTGTCGGGGTTCTCGGCGTAGATGCGCGCTTCMAGCGCGTGGCCGTCGATGCGGAGCTGCTCCTGCGTCAGCGGCAGCGGCTCGCCGGCCGCCACGCGCAACTGCCACTCCACCAGATCCTGGCCGGTAATCATCTCCGTGACCGGATGCTCCACCTGGAGGCGGGTGTTCATCTCCATGAAGTAGAACGAGCCGTCCTGATTGGCGATGAACTCGACCGTGCCGGCGCCGACGTAGCCCACGGCCTTGGCCGCCGCCACCGCCGCCTCGCCCATCGCGCGGCGCCGTTCCTCGGTCATGCCGGGCGCGGGGGCCTCCTCCAGCACCTTCTGATGGCGCCGCTGCACCGAGCAGTCGCGCTCGAACAGGTAGACGCAGTTGCCGTGGGTGTCGGCAAAAACCTGAATCTCGATATGGCGCGGGCGGGTCAGGTATTTCTCGACCAGCACCTTGTCGTCGCCGAAGCTGGCCGATGCCTCGCGCTTGACCGAGGCCAGCGCGGCCTCGAAGCCCTCGCCCGCCTCCACCACGCGCATGCCCTTGCCGCCGCCGCCCGCGCTGGCCTTGATCAGCACCGGGTAGCCGATGCGGTCCGCCTCGCGGCGCAGCAGCGCCGGGTCCTGATCCTCGCCGTGGTAGCCGGGCACCAGCGGCACGGACGCGCTTTCCATCAGCTGCTTGGCCGCGCTCTTGCTGCCCATGGCGTGGATGGCCGAGGCCGGCGGGCCGATGAAGACCAGCCCTTCGGCGGCGCACGCCTGCGCGAACGCCTCGTTCTCGGACAGGAAGCCGTAGCCCGGGTGGATGGCCTGGGCGCCGGTCTCCTTCGCCATCTCGATGATGTGGTCCGCGCGCAGGTAGCTGTCGCGCGCGGCCGGGCCGCCGATATGCACGGCTTCGTCGCAGAACGCCACATGGCGCGCGTTCGCGTCCGCATCGGAGTAGACGGCCACCGTGCGRATGCCCAGCCGGCGGCACGTGGCCGCCACACGGCAGGCAATCTCGCCACGGTTGGCGATCAGGATCTTGTTGAACATGGCTCCTCCTTTGTTTCCCTTGTTATCCGGGGGGCGGCCAGTTGCTTACCTCACGGCAGGGCCGTCATCCCGCGTAGCCTTCCGCGCGGATGTCGAGCCGGGCCAGCAGCGCGCGGTCGCGCTCGGCCTGCGGGTTGCCGGTRGTCAGCAGCTTTTCGCCATAGAAAATCGAATTGGCGCCGGCCATGAAGCACAGCGCCTGCAACGCTTCGTCCATGGCCTCGCGGCCGGCGGACAGGCGCACCATCGCGCGCGGCATGGTGATGCGTGCCACGGCAATCGTGCGAACGAACTCGAACGGGTCCAGCGCTTCGGTGCCCGCCAGCGGCGTGCCCTCCACCTGCACCAGRTTGTTGATGGGGACCGACTCGGGGTACGGGTCCAGGTTGGCGAGCTGGGCGATCAGGCCGGCGCGCGCCTCGCGGGCCTCGCCCATGCCGACGATGCCGCCGCAGCAGACGTTGATGCCGGCGCCGCGCACGTGGCCGATGGTGTCCAGGCGGTCCTGGTAGGTGCGCGTGCCGATGATCTTGCCGTAGAACTCGGGCGAGGTATCGAGGTTGTGGTTGTAGTAGTCCAGGCCGGCGTCAGCCAGGCGCTGCGCCTGCTCGGCCTTGAGCATGCCCAGCGTCACGCAGGTCTCCAGGCCCATCGCCTTGACCTCGCGCACCATGTCGATCACCGGCTCCAGATGGCGGTCCTTCGGGCTGCGCCAGGCGGCGCCCATGCAGAAGCGGGTGGCGCCGTTGGCCTTGGCGTTGCGGGCGGCCTCCAGCACGGCGTCCAGTTCCATCAGCTTCTCGGCCTTCACGCCGGCGTCGTGGTGCGCGCTCTGCGGGCAGTAGCCGCAATCCTCCTCGCAGCCGCCGGTCTTGATCGACAGCAGCGTGGAAAGCTGCACCGTGTTGGCGTCGAAGTGTTCCCGATGCACCTGCTGCGCGCGGAACAGCAGGTCGTTGAACGGCAGCGCGAACAGCGCGGCGACGTCATCGACCCGCCATGCGGCGTTTTCATCACGCTCGGCGGCGGCTTGCAGGTTGCGGGCGGACTGGCGCAGGGCGTCGGCGGAAATCGTGGCGACGGTCTGGGCGGAGGTCTGTTGGGATTGTTGGGCTTGTTGGGTCATGGTCTTTTGCGGATTCTGTGTAGTCGGGGCTCAGTCAGCGGACTGGGCCACGGCGGTGTATCGGATATGCGGCGGCATGCTGGCCAGCAGCGGGGCGAGGTCGAGTTCCGTCGCCGCCACRGCGGGGGCCACCTGCCAGGGCAGCTCGCCCAGGCAGGGCGCGCCGAGCGCGTCGTGCAGCGTGGCGATGTTCTCGTGCGGCAGCAGCATGTCGGGGTCGATGCGGTTGGCGATCCAGCCGGCCAGCGTGAGCCCGCGCGCCCGCACCGCGTCGGCGGTCAGCATCGCGTGGTTCAGGCAGCCAAGCCGGACGCCCACCACCATCACYACGGGCACGTTGAGCATTTCGGCCAGGTCGGCGGTGTTCCAGCGCGCGGCGCCCACGTCGAGCGGCACCTGGAAGCCGCCCACGCCCTCCACCACCACGGCTTCGGCGCGATGGCGCAGCGACGCGAACGCGGCCTGGATCGGCTCGCGCGTGATGCGCAGCCCTTCCATGGCCGCCGCCAGGTGCGGAGAAACCGGCGTGCGCATCAGGAACGGGCACATCTCCTCCTGCGGCACGATCACCGAGCCGGCGGCGCGCAACTGCTCCACGTCGTCGTTCTGCCAGCGCTCGTCCAGCCACTCGCCGCCACTCGCCACCGGCTTCATGCCGACCGTGGTGTAGCCCGCCGCGTGCAGCGCGTGCAGCAGCGTGGCCGTGGCGTGGGTCTTGCCGACGCCCGTATCGGTGCCGGTGACGAAGCAGGCCACGCGGCCGGGCTTCTTCTGCGCCTTGTCGATATCCGTCATGCGGCCTCCCGGTGCGGGATGGCCCGCGCGATGGCATCGAGCAGCCGCTGCACGTCCTGCGCGGTGTGCGAGGCGGACAGCGTGATGCGCAGCCGCGCGGTGCCGGCCGGCACAGTCGGCGGCCGGATGGCGCCCACGCGGATGCCCTCGGCCTCCAGCGCGGCAGACAGCGCCAGCGCGGCGGCGTTGTCACCGACGATCAGCGGCTGGATCGCCGTGTCGCTTTCGCCCAGCGTCCAGCCGGCCTGCGCGGCCAGCCGGGCCAGTCCGTCGCGCAGCGTGGCAATCAGCCCSCCAAGCTGCGCGCGGCGYTGGCGCCCTTCCTCACCGGCGATGATCGCCAGGCTCGTCAGCAGCGCGTGCGCCACGGCCGGCGGCGCCGCCGTCGTATAGATATAGGGGCGCGCGGTGTTCACCAGATGCTCGATGATCGTGGCGTGCGCCGCCACGAACGCCCCGGCCACGCCGGCGGCCTTGCCCAGCGTGCCGATATAGATCAGCCGTTCCGAGCGCAGGCCGAGGTGCTCCAGCACGCCCCGCCCGTTCTCGCCCAACGCGCCGAAGCCGTGGGCATCGTCGACGATGATCCACGCATCGTGGCGTTCGGCCAGCGCCAGCAGGCCAGCCAGCGGCGCGATATCGCCATCCATGCTGAACACGCTGTCGGTCACGATCAGCTTCAGGCCGCCGGTGTGGGCGGCGAGCTGGGCGTCCARCGCGGCSAGATCGCCATGCGGATAACGCTGCACATCGGCWCGGGCCAGCCGRGCSCCGTCGATCAGCGAGGCRTGGTTCAGCGTCTCGCARAACAGCGTCGCGCCGGCGGTGCCGAGCGAGGTCAGCACGGCAAGGTTCGCCATRTAGCCAGTGCAGAAGTACAGCGCCTGCGCCTGCGGGATATGCGGCGCCAGCCACCGCGCCAGTTCCTGTTCGAGTTSGGCGTGCGCAATCGAATGGCCGCTGACGAGGTGGGAAGCCCCGCTGCCGGCGCCATAGCGACGCGCGCCATCGGCCAGCGCCTCGGCAATCGCCGGATGGTTGGCCAGCCCGAGGTAGTCRTTGCTGCTGAAGGTCAGCAGCGGCACCGGCCTGGCGTCGATGGCGCCGACCGACTGGTGCGGCGCGCAGGCCGTGTGGGCGATGCGGCGCCGGCGCGTGAGCGCCTGGGCTTCGCGGTCGGCGGCGGCGCGGGTCAGTTGCTCAAGCAGCATGGCGCACCTCCGGCATCGGTCCCGCCACCGCGTGCAGCGTGGTGAGCAGCTGCTCGCCCAGCCATTCGGCGAGTTGCTGGTCGAACACGTACGGCGGCATCAGATAGAGGGTGTTGCCGATGGGGCGCGCCAGCACGCCCTGTTCGCGCGCGGCCAGATGGAAGCGCGACGCGAAATCGGCGCCGGCGACCTCCGGGTCCACATCGGCAGCCCAGATCATGCCGCGCTGGCGCACGTTGACCAGGCGCGRGTCGGCGGCCAGCGGCGCCATGGCGTCGGCCAGCCAGCGGGCGCGCTCGCGGTTGCGGGCGAGCACGTCTTCCGCGTCGAACAGGTCGAGCGTGGCCAGCGCGGCGCGGCAGGCCAGCGGGTTGCCCGTGTACGAGTGCGAATGGAGGAAGCTGCGCGCRATGTCGTCGGCGACGAAGGCGCGCTGGATCTCCGGCCGCGACAGCACCARCGAGAGCGGCAGGTAGCCGCCGCTGATGCCCTTCGACAGGCACAGGAAGTCCGGCCACGCGTGGGCGGGCAAGGCTTCACCCTCCTGACGCTCGCGCGCCTGCTCCCAGGCGAAGAAGGTGCCGGTGCGGCCACAGCCCACGGCAATCTCGTCGGCAATCAGGTGCACGCGATAGCGGTCGCACAGCGCCCGGGCGCCTTCCAGATAGGACGGGTCATACATCGCCATGCCGGCGGCGCCCTGCACCAGCGGCTCGACGATCAGCGCGGCGATCTGGCCGGCGCGTTCGCGCAGCAGCGCTTCCAGGTCGGCCAGCGCGCGGGTGGCGACATCGGCGGCGCTCTCGCCGGGATTGGCCTGGCGGGCGTCCGGCGACATCACCACATGGGCGCGGCGCGTGAGCGGGGCGTAGGCGTCGCGGAAGATCTCCACATCGGTCACGGCCAGCGCGCCCACCGTCTCGCCGTGGTAGCCGTGGCGCAGGCACACGAACTCGCGCTTGGCCGGCAGGCCGGTGTTGTGCCAATAGTGGAAGCTCATCTTGAGCGCGATCTCCACCGCCGACGCGCCATCGGACGCATAGAAGGTGTTGCCGAGCGCCCCGCCGGTGAGCGCGGACAGCCGCTCGGCCAGCGCCACGGCCGGCGCGTGCGTGCAGCCGGCCAGCATCACGTGTTCGAGCGTCTGCATCTGGTCCGCCAGCGCGGCGTTGATGACCGGGTTGGCGTGGCCGAACAGGTTGACCCACCACGAACTGATGGCGTCGAAGTAGCGGCGGCCGTCGGTGTCGATCAGCCACGGGCCCTCGCCGCGTGCGATGGCCAGCGGCGGCTCGTTGGCGCCCGCGTCGGGCCGCAGGCGCGTGCACGGGTGCCACACGGCGCGCTGGCTGCGCGCGGCGAGTGATCCGTCAGCCGCTGGGGAAGAAAGGTGTTCCGGATGTTCCAAGGGAAGCCTCCTTTGTTGTCCGTCCACGCCGGCGCCACGCCGGACGAGGCCGGGGCGCGCTGGCRAGCAGGACGGAATGGGGAGGCTCATGGTAGGAAGGTCCTTGGGGACTTGGCAAACCGGGCTGCCCCGGCACGTTAGCGGCAACTTGACCGAGGTTGCGCGATGTTGGCGGATGCGGTGACGCGCGCGCCGCCCCATTCGGGCTTCCAGCCGCTAACGTCCGGCATCGTCCCGAAACAAATCGGCAGAAAAATCATTGCGGACGCCAGGCCGGCGCGCGTTTTTCGAGGAAAGACCGCACGCCCTCGCGCCCTTCCTCGGACGCGCGGATCGCCGCGATCCGGTTCGCGGTGTCGGCCAGCAGGTCGTTGTCGATGGCCCGCCCCGCCACTTCCTGCACCAGCCGCTTGCTCTCGCGCACGGCGTTGGGGCTGTTGGCGACCAGCGCGGCGGCCACCTCGGCCACCTTGGCGTCCAGTTGTGCRGCCGGCACCACGGCATGGACGAAGCCGAGCCGCAGCGCCTCGGCGGCGTCGAACCGCTCCGCCGTGATGAAGTAGCGCCGCGCGGCCTGCTCGCCCATCGCCCGGATCACATAGGGGCTGATGGTGGCCGGCAGCAGGCCGAGCTTGGCCTCGGACAGGCAGAAGTTGGCCGGTTCGGCGGCCACGGCGATGTCGCACGCGGCCACCAGGCCCACGCCACCCGCGTAGGTGTCGCCGTGGATGCGGGCGATCACCGGCTTGGGGCAGGCCCAGATGGTGTGGAGCATCTGGGCCAGCGTCAGGGCATCGGCACGGTTCTCGTCGTCCGTGTAGCCGGCCATCTTCTTCATCCAGTTCAGGTCCGCACCGGCGCAGAAGGCCGGGCCGGTGCCGGCCAGCACGATGGCGCGCACGTCGGGGGTATCGCCCAGCGCGCGGAACGCGCCGGTCACCTCGGCAATCACGGTTTCGTTGAACGCGTTGCGCACGTCCGGGCGGTTCAGCGTGACCGTGGCAACGTGGTGCGCGGCGGTCACGTTCAGCGTGGTGAAGTGCATGGTCTCTGTCTCCGGGGCATCGATGGGGGTGTCAGGAGGCGCGCTCGGTGGCGCCGGCTGGCTTGGGCGGCTCTTCCGGCGCGTCGTCGAACGGCATGCCGATATGGTGGAAGAAGGCGTCCACCTCGGGCAGCCACAGCGCGATGCCGTGGCGGCTGCTGAACAGCTTGTGGGAGTCGCCCTCGAACTCGCCCACGTCGACGAAGCGCGCGTCGGCGGCCGGGCCGCTCGCGGTCGCCTTGTAGTTGTTGTACAGCCGCTCGGGCAGCGGCCAGGGCCAGAAGCTGTCGTTGTCGCCGTAGAACCAGAGCGACGGGTAGCGCGCCGTGCGGCCGTAGTCGCCRAACGCATCGATCAGGTTGTTCTCCCAGCCGGCRCACGCGGCATTGCGCAGCCCGCCGGCGAAGTTGACCACGCCGCGCACGCCCGGATAGCCGATGGCGGACAGCGCCATGGTCGAAAGCCCGCCATGTGACTGACCGATCACCACGATGCGGGTCGGGTCCACATAGGGCTGCTGCACGAGGTAGTCGAGCGCGGCGATGACATCCTCGGCCTGCGCCATGCCGTTGGCGCTGATGTTGCAGCTACCGCCCACGTAGGCGCCGCCGGACTTCGAGAAGCCCTGCCGCATCGGCAGCGCCACCACGTAGCCGCGCCGCACGAACTCCGCGCTCTGCGCGGCAAAGCGCGCGCGGCCCTGGTAGGCGGGCTTGCCGGGCGCCTTGCCGTGGTTGATCACCACCAGCGGGTAGCGGCCATCGGCGGCGGGCCGGAAAATGGTCGTCTCCAGGTCCACGTTGGCGTCCGCGCCGGCCTTGGGCACCATCACCACGCGCTCGATCGTGCGCGGCGGCAGCGCGGCCAGTGCCGACTGGGCGACGGCCGCCCCGCACAGCGTGACGCAGGCCAGCGCGACGGCAACGCCGCGAACGAGGGGGGCAAGGCGCAACATGGTCARACCAGAAAAAATGCGGTGAGGGAAAGGTCGAAACGGRTACGGCAAAAACGTGGCTGACTGGCGGGCCTACATCCGGAACACGCCGAACTTCATGTCGCCGATGGGCGCGTTGAGGCTGGCGGACAGGCCCAGGCCGAGCACGGTGCGCGTCTGCGCCGGGTCGATGACGCCATCGTCCCAGAGCCGCGCGCTGGCGTAGTACGGATGGCCCTGATGCTCGTACTGGTCGCGGATGGGCTGCTTGAACGCCTCTTCCTCATCGGCGCTCCACTTGCCGCCGCGCCCCTCGATGCCATCGCGCCGCACCGTAGCCAGCACGCTGGCCGCCTGCTCGCCGCCCATCACCGAAATCCGCGCGTTCGGCCACATCCACAGGAAGCGCGGCGAGTAGGCSCGGCCGCACATGCCGTAGTTGCCGGCGCCGAACGAGCCGCCGATGATGACCGTGAACTTCGGCACCTGCGCCGTGGCCACGGCGGTCACCATCTTGGCGCCATTGCGGGCAATGCCTTCGTTCTCGTACTTGCGGCCGACCATGAAGCCGGTGATGTTCTGCAGGAACACCAGCGGGATCTTGCGCTGGCAGCACAGCTCGATGAAGTGCGCGCCCTTGAGCGCCGACTCCGAGAACAGGATGCCGTTGTTGGCGATGATGCCGACCGGGTAGCCCCAGATCCGCGCGAAGCCGCAGACCAGCGTGGTGCCGTAGCGTGCCTTGAATTCGTCGAATTCCGAGCCATCGACGAGGCGGGCGATGACCTCGCGCACGTCGTAGGGCTTGCGCGTGTCGGTGGGGATCACGCCGTAGAGTTCTTCGGTGGGATACAGCGGCGGCGTCGGCTCGTGCAGGCGGATCTGGTCCGGCTTGCGCCGGTTCAGGTGCTGGACGATGTTGCGCGCCAGGGACAGCGCGTGGTGGTCGTTCTGGGCGAAGTAGTCGGCCACGCCGGACAGCCGGGTGTGGACGTCCGCGCCGCCCAGGTCCTCGGCGCTGACTTCCTCGCCGGTGGCCGCCTTCACCAGCGGCGGGCCGCCCAGGAAGATCGTGCCCTGGTCCTTGACGATRATCGACTCGTCGCTCATCGCCGGCACGTAGGCGCCGCCGGCCGTGCAGGAACCCATCACCACGGCGATCTGCGGGATGCCCTTGGCGGACAGGTTGGCCTGGTTGTAGAAGATGCGGCCGAAGTGGTCGCGGTCCGGGAAGACATCGTCCTGATTGGGCAGGTTGGCGCCGCCCGAATCGACCAGATAGATGCACGGCAGGTTGTTCTCTTCGGCGATTTCCTGCGCGCGCACGTGCTTCTTGACCGTGATCGGGTAGTAGGTGCCGCCCTTGACCGTGGCGTCGTTGCAGACGATCACGCACTCCTGCCCGGCCACCCGGCCGATGCCGGTGATGATGCCGGCGCCGGGCGCGGCGTCGTCGTACATCTCGTACGCGGCCAGTTGCGACAGCTCCAGGAACGGGGTGCCCGGATCGAGCAGTTGCTGCACGCGGTCGCGCGGCAGCAGCTTGCCGCGACCCAGGTGCTTGGCGCGGGCGGCTTCGCCGCCGCCTTCGGCCAGTTTGGCGATGCGGGCCTTGAGGTCCGCCACCAGCGCCTGCATGGCCTCGGCGTTGGCCTTGAAGGCTTCCGAGCGTGCGTTCAGTTTGGTTTCCAGCGTGGGCATGTCTCGTCCTGTTCTTTGTCTCGTTCCCGCTTACCGCTTCCCTGCCAATCCCTACCCCTGATCCTGCCCGAGCATCTCGCCATCGACATAGAGCCAGCGCGGCGTCTCCCCGGCCTCGCGCGGCTCGAASACAAAGCGGCTGCGCTCATGCAGCCGCCACGCGCGGCCRCCCACCTTGTAGCGGGCGACGAATTCGACGATGGCGTGRGTGTCGTCCTGCTGGGCGTGGGCCTTGACCGTCAGCCCGAGCCAGCGCGTCTCGCGCTCCGGGGCCAGGTCGTTCGGGCAGGTGGTGGCGTGCCAGGTCTGGCGCAGCCAGTCCACCAGCCCCTTGACGTAGGCGCTGTAGCGCGAGCGCATCAGCGCCTCGGCGTTCGGCGGCAGCGCCTCGCCGCGATGAAAGCGCCCGCAGCACGCGGCGTAGTCGGCATGGCCGCACGGGCAAGGCTCGGGACCGGCGCGCTGAGGGCGGCTTGGACTCATCCGATCAGCTCCGGCAGTTGGCGCATGTCMGTGAAGATGGCGCKTGCGCCGGCTTCGCGCAGCTCGCGGGCATCGTTCAGCGCGGCGTAGCCGAGCACGGTCATGCCCGCSGCCACGCCGGCCGTCACGCCGGTGGGGCTGTCTTCCACCACCACGCAGCGCGACGGATCGACACTCATCGTGCGCGCGGCCAGCAGGTAGACGTCCGGCGCCGGCTTGCTGCGCTCGACCTCGGTGGAGGAGAAGATGTGCTCGCGCGTGTCCTGCTGGAACAGCTCGACCAGCCCGGTGCGCGTCAGTTGCAGCTTCACCTTGATGCGGTCCGCGCCGGAAGCCACGCACACGGGCAGGCCGCGCGCGGTGATGGCCTCGATGGCCTGGCGCACGTGCGGCACGGCCACCACCTCGGCCTCCAGCACCTGGTTGCGGCGCGCGAGCCACGTCGACAGCCAGTTSTCGGGCAGCGGCTTGCCCARCCGGCGYTCGATGTTCCCCAGCTCGTCGCGCACGGCGCGGCCGAGGAACCAGCGCTTCGACTCCTCCAGCGAGATGGCGATGCCCAGCTCGTTGAGCATCTCGTTGAGCACGCGGTGGACGATGGGCTCGCTGTCGACGAGCACGCCGTCACAGTCGAAGATCACGCAATCGAAGGCGGAGGGCTGCACGGGGGCCTGGGTTGCTGCGGTCATGCGGGTTTCTTTTCCTTGGTGATGTCATTGCCGCCGACGGCGCGCAGCGGGGTCTGTGCCGTCTGCCGCCGGCTCTTGAGGTAGGACTCCACCTGCTCGAAGCGGTCGAAGCCCCAGAACGGCTCCCCGTCGATGATCACGAACGGCGAGCCGAACACGCCCTTGGCCATCGCCACCTCGATCTCGGCCTTGAGCTGGTCCTTGATCTGGTAGCTGGTGGCGCCCTCGTTCATGGCGATGGGGTCGACGCCCAGCGGCTCGGCCAGCTTGGCCAGCTCCGCCGGCTCGGCGATATTGAGGTCATCGACGAACAGCGCCCGGTACACGGCCTTGGCGAACGCCGTGGCCACATCGGCGCCATGGTGGTTCTGCAGCCACAGCACCGCGCGCGCGGCGTGCTGGGTAGGCAGCGGGAAGTGGGTCGGGCGCTTGTAGTCGATGTGGTGGAATTCGGCGGTGCGCTCGAAGTCGCGCCAGCAGTATTCGCCCTTGAGCGGGATGCTCGGCAGCGGCGACGAGCCCGTCGTCTTGAACACCACGCCCAGCAGGATCGGATGCCACGCCACGTATCGGCCGTACTTCTGCGCGATCTCGTCGATGCGGGTGCTGGCGAAGTAGCCGTAGGGCGAGGAAAAATCGAAGTAGAAGTCGATCGGTGCGGTCATGGCGAAGGGGGCTCCAGGTCAGATTCGCTTGCGTTGGGGTCAGGAACTAGGAACTGCGACGGCGATTGCCAATAGTACAAGTACGATTGCCGATAGTACGCTTCCCGCCCGCGCTCAGCCGAGCGCGCGGGCGATGAGGATCTTCTGGATGTCGCTCGTGCCTTCGTAGATCTGGCACACGCGCACGTCCCGGTAGATGCGCTCGACCGGGAAATCGGTCACATAGCCGTAGCCGCCGAAGACCTGGATGGCGTCCGAGCAGACCGCCTCGGCCATCTCGCTGGCGAACAGCTTGGCCATGGCGGCTTCCTTCAGGCACGGGCGGCCGGCATCCTTGAGCGYCGCCGCGTGCCAGACCATCTGGCGCGCCACGTCGATGCGGGTAGCCATGTCGGCCAGCCGGAACTGCACGGCCTGATGCTGGAACAGCGGCTGGCCGAAGCTTTCCCGCTCCTTCGCGTAAGCCAGCGCGGCGTCGAACGCGGCGCGGGCCATGCCGATGCTCTGCGAGGCAATGCCGATGCGCCCGCCTTCGAGCCCGGACAGCGCCATCTTGTAGCCGGCGCCCTCCTCGCCCAGCAGGTTCTCAGCCGGGATGCGGCAGTCCTCGAACACGATCTGGGCGGTATCGGACGAATGCTGGCCGAGCTTGTCCTCGATGCGCGCCACCACGTAGCCGGGCGTGGACGTGGGCACCAGGAAGGCGCTGATGCCGCGCTTGCCAGCAGCCTTGTCGGTCACGGCCATGACGATGGCCACGTCGGCGTGCTTGCCGCTGGTGATGAACTGCTTCACGCCGTTGAGCACGTAGTGGTCGCCGTCACGCCGGGCGGTGGTGCGCAGCGCGGCGGCGTCCGAGCCGACGTGCGGCTCGGTCAGGCAGAAGGCGCCCAGCATCTCGCCGCGCGCCAGCGGGGCCAGCCATTGCTGCTTCTGCGCGTCGTTGGCGAAGGCCATCAGCATGCTGCACACCGGGCAGTTGTTCACGCTGATGACGGTGGAGGTGCCACCATCCCCGGCGGCAATCTCCTCGAGGATCAGCGCCAGCGACAGGTAGTCGAGCCCCGCCCCGCCCAGTTCCTCCGGCACGGCCACGCCGTAGCAGCCGAGCGCGGCCAGTTCCTTGTGCACSGCCTTCGGAAAGGTCTTGTCGCGGTCCCACTGCGCCGCCTGCGGGGCGATGACGTCCTGCGCGAACTGCCGCACGGCATCGCGGATCATTTCCTGTTCGGGAGTCAGCAGCATGGTGTCCGGTGTCCTTTGTCTCCCTCCCCTTACCAGGGGAGCGGGGTGCCGTCGTAGTTGTGGAAGCTGCCGTTGTCGCGCTGGGTCAGGCCGGCCAGCGTGCGGCGCAGGCCGGTCACGCTCTGCTGCGGCGTGAGGTCGGCCTTGGGGCCGCCCATGTCGGTCTGCACCCAGCCGGGATGCAGCGCCACGCAGATCGCATGGCGCGCGTCCAGCGAGACCGCCTTCAGGGCGGCGTTGGCGCCGGCCTTGCTGACGCGGTAGAGCCAGCTGCGGTTGCTGTCCATCGCGCCGATGCTGCCCATGCGCGACGACAGCACGGCCAGCACGCCGCCACGCCCGTGGTTGCCAGTCTCGACGAACGGCAGGATCAGCGGCAGGGCCATCATCGGACCGAGCACGTTGGTGTGCATCACGCCGTCGAAGTCCTCGCGCGTGACCGGTTGCGCGCCTTCGCTGCGCGGGCCGATCACGCCGGCGTTGTAGATCGCCACGTCRAACGACTCGCCATCCAGCTTCCAGCCCAGCCCGGCCAGCGCGCCGGCGTCGGTCAGGTCCAGCTGGTGGGCCTCGGCGCCGAGCGCCTTGAGCGCYGCCACRCCCTCGTCGCTGCGGGCGGCGGCGATGACGCGCCAGCCGTCGGCACGGTACTGGCGGACAAACTCGAGACCGAGACCGCGCGAGGCGCCAAGGACGAGGGCTGTGGGCATGGGAGGACTCCTGTCGTGTGGGTAGGCGAGGTTGGAAGGATCAGACGATTTCGATGCCGACCGCCGTGGCCTCGCCGCCGCCGATGCAGAGGCTGGCCACGCCGCGCTTGCCGCCGGTCTTGCGCAGCGCGCCGATCAGCGTGGTCATGATGCGCGCGCCCGAGGCGCCGATCGGATGGCCCAGCGCGCAGGCGCCGCCGTGGATGTTGACCTTGTCGCGCGGAATCTTGAGGTCGTGCATGGCCGCCATCGGCACCACGGCGAAGGCCTCGTTGATCTCGAAYAGGTCCACGCTGTCGGTGGTCCAGTCCAGCTTGCGGTAGAGCTTGGCGATGGCTTCCACGGGCGCCGTGGTGAACCAGCCCGGCGCCTGCGCGTGCGAGGTATGGCCGAGCATGCGCGCCAGCGGCTGCAGGCCGAGCGACTTCGCGGTCGACTCGCGCATCATCACCAGCGCGGCGGCGCCGTCGTTGATCGACGATGACGAGGCCGCCGTGATCGTGCCGTCCTTGGCGAAGGCCGGCTTCAGCGACGGGATCTTGTCCACCTTGATGCGGCGCGGGCCTTCATCGGTGTCGATCACCGTGTCGCCGCCCTTGCCCGACACCGTGACCGGCGTGATTTCCCAGCGGAAGGCGCCGCTCTCGGTSGCCTGCTGGGCGCGGCGCACGGACTCCATCGCGAATTCGTCCTGCTGGGCGCGGGTGAACGCGTACTTGGCGGCGCAGTCCTCGCCGAAGGTGCCCATCGCGCGGCCCCCGCCTTTTTCGTCACGAGAGTAGGCATCTTCCAGGCCRTCSAGCATCATGTGGTCATAGATCATGCCGTGACCGATGCGGTAGCCGCCGCGCCCTTTCGGAATCAGGTACGGCGCGTTGGTCATGCTTTCCATGCCGCCCGCGATGGCGATCTCGAACGAWCCGGCCAGCAGGCCGTCGAAGACCGTCATCGCCGCGCGCATGCCCGATCCGCACATCTTGTTGACCGTGGTACAGGCCACGTCCAGCGGCAGCCCGGCGCCGAGCGCCGCCTGGCGCGCGGGCGCCTGCCCCTGCCCGGCCGGCAGCACGCAGCCGAACACCACTTCCTGCACCTGCTCCGGCTTCAGGCCGGCGCGCTCCACGGCGGCGCGGATGGCCGCGGCGCCGAGCTGCGGCGCCGTCAGGCTGCTCAACTCGCTCTGGAACGCGCCCATGGGCGTGCGGGCGGCGGATACGATGACGATCGGGTCTTGCATGGTTGTCTCCTGAATACCGGTTCGTACTGTCTTGAAATCAGCGGATCGAAGCCTGCGGGGGGTCGCCGTACTGGCGATAGGCCGCGGCCAGTTGTTCGTGCAATTCCTCATTGCTGCTGGCGGCCATGCCGAGGTCGCGCAGCAGGCCATCGGACACGCCGTAGACCCAGCCATGCACTGTCACGGCCTGGCCACGGTCCCAGGCGTCCTGGAGCACCGTGGTCTGGCAGACGTTGTTGACCTGTTCGATCACGTTCAGCTCGCACAGCCGCGTGTGGGCATCGTCCTCGCGCAGCACCGTGCCGAGGTAGGCGGCGTGCTTGTCGGCCACATCCTGCACGTGGCGCAGCCAGTTGTCGGCCAGGCCGACGCGCTCGCGCTTGAGCGCTACCTTGACGCCACCGCAGCCGTAGTGGCCCACCACGGTGATGTGACGCACCTTGAGCACCTCCACGGCGAACTGGAGCACGGACAGCGCGTTCAGGTCGCTGTGCGAGATCACATTGGCGATATTGCGATGGACGAACACCTCGCCCGGCGCCAGTCCGAGGATCTGGTTGGCCGGCACGCGCGAATCGGAACAGCCGATCCACAGGTACTCGGGGGCCTGCTGGTTGGCCAGTCGCGTGAAGAAGGTGGGGTCTTCCGCGTTGACGCGGTCCACCCAGTCGCGGTTGTTCTTGAACAGTTGCGCGATGGCATCAGTCATGCCGCCCTCCTTGGAAGATCTGTGGGGTGGTCGTCGGCGCCGGGGCCGTAGCGGTGGATAAAGCGGTCTTTACTCTGATAGGCAAAAAAGTCATGGACGTGTCCGGCCATCAGCCGGTCCTTATGGTGCTGCCACATGGCAGCATCGAAGAAATCCTCGTGGTGCCGCAGGAAGGCGGCGCGCACGCGTGGGTCGCCGAGCAGGAACGTGCGGAACGTTTCCGGAAAGATGTCGTGCGGACGTACGGTGTACCACACCTCGCCAGACATTTCCTCCTCCTCGTTGCGCGGCTCGGGCACGCGGCGGATGTTGCAATCGGTCAGGTATTCGATCTCGTCATAGTCGTAGAACACCACGCGCCCGTGGCGCGTGACGCCGAAGTTCTTGTAGAGCATGTCGCCCGGGAAGATATTGGCGGCGATCAGTTCCTTGACCGCGTTGCCGTACTCGACGATGCCGTGCTCGACCTGCTCGTCGGTGCCCTCCTGGAGCCACAGGTTGAGCGGCGTCATGCGGCGCTCGATATAGACGTGGCGCACCACGATCTCCTGCCCGCCGTCGCGGCCGCGCTGGTACTCGATCATCGACGGCGCGTGGGCTTCCAGCTCGCGCACCAGCGATTCGTCGAAGCGCGACAGCGGGAAGGCCACGTCGGAGTACTCGAGCGTATCGGCCATGCGCCCGACCCGGTCGTGCTGCTTCACGAGCTGGTACTTCGACTCCACCAGCGCGCGCGTGGTTTCCTTGGGCGGCGCGAAGGCATCGCGGATGACCTTGAACACGTACGGGAACGACGGCAGCGTGAACACCAGCATCACCAGGCCCCGGATGCCGGGCGCGACCACGAACTTGTCCGACGAATGCTGGAGATGGTGGAGGAAGTCGCGGTAGAACAGGTTCTTGCCCTGCTTCTGCAACCCCAGCGCGGTGTAGATCTCCCCGCGCGGCTTGCGCGGCAGGATGTCGCGCAGGAAGGTCACGTAGGCCGATGGAATCTCCATGTCGACCATGAAATAGGCGTGCGAGAACGAGAACAGGATCAGCAGCTGTTCCGGGCGCAGCAGCACGGTGTCCAGCACGAGCTGGCCGGTCGGGCCGTGGATGATCGGGATCGCCAGCGGGTAGGTCTGGTCGCCGTTCAGCACCCGGCCGACGATGACGGCGGCCTTGTTGCGGAAGAACAGCGACGATAGCGCATGAATCTGGAAGTTCGGCGCAATCCGCGCCTCGCCCAGGTGCTCGGCGAAGGCGCGCACCACGTAGCCGATGTCCCGCGCMAGATCCTCGAACGGCCGCTCCAGCTGGTAGTTGTGCACCATCCGCTCGAAACAGGCGGCCATGCCCTCGCGGCTGCCCGGGTAGTAGGCGCGATAGGTGGGCCGCATCGGCGATTCCTCGTTCTCGATGTACTCGGTCGAGATCGCTGGCCGCACGAAGATGAAATCGTTATTGAAGTACGAGCGGTGCAGGATGCGGGTGCAGACCGAGTTGAAGAAGGTCTCGGCCAGTTCTGGCTGGTGGTGCCTGGTCAGCAGGCCGATGTAGTGCAGCTTGATCTGCTGCCAGATGCCGTCCTCGATCCGCGCGGCGTCGTACTCGTCCTCGAGGATCACCGTGGTCTCGCGCACGCGCTCGTTATAGAACGCGATGCGATCGCGCTGGAGTTGCTGCAGCCCGTGCCAATCCCCTGCCTCGAAACGCAGCTTGGCCGCGTGGCTGACCTCGCGGAACAGCCGGTAGTGCTTGTCGAAGCCGTCCAGCATGGTCCGCGCCACATCGTAGGCAATCTGCGACGAGAGCAGCTTGGGGAAGTGCGACATGTTCGAGGCGGCGGCTGCGGTAAGGGGTCAGGGAATTGTAAAGGGGTTCGCTAGCGTCGGCTGGGTTGACGATAGATCACATTCGATCACATCGTCTCGGCAAACAGCTCCCGGCCGATCAGCATCCGGCGGATCTCCGACGTGCCCGCGCCAATCTCGTACAGCTTGGCATCGCGCCACAGCCGGCCGGTGGGATAGTCGTTGATATAGCCGTTCCCGCCGAGGATCTGCACCGACTCGCCGGCCATCCACGTGGCCTTTTCCGCCGTGTACAAGATCACCGCCGCGCAGTCCTTGCGGACCTGGCGCACGTGGCCGCTGCCCAGCGAGTCCAGGTTCTTGCCCACGGTATACAAATAGCTGCGCGCGGCCTGGAGCGTGGTGTACATGTCCGCCACCTTGCCCTGGATCAGCTGGAACTCGCCGATGCTCTGGCCGAACTGCTTGCGGTCGTGGATGTACGGCGTCACCACGTCCATGCACGCCTGCATGATGCCGACCGGGCCGCCGGACAGCACCGCGCGCTCGTAGTCGAGCCCGCTCATCAGCACCTTGGCGCCGCCATTTTCGGCGCCGAGGATGTTCTCCACCGGCACTTCCACGTTCTCGAACACCAGTTCGCCCGTRTGGGAGCCGCGCATGCCCAGCTTGTCCAGCTTCTGCGCCACCGAGAAGCCCTTCATGCCTTTCTCGACGATGAAGGCCGTCATGCCGCGCGCGCCGAGGTCCGGCTCGGTCTTGGCGTAGACCACCAGCACGTCGCAGTCCGGCCCGTTGGTGATCCACATCTTGGTGCCGTTCAGCACGTAGCGGTCGCCCCCGGGTCCGCCAACCCTGTCGGCCCGCAGCTTCATGCTGACCACGTCCGAGCCCGCGTTCGGCTCGCTCATCGCCAGCGCGCCGATCCAGTCCCCCGACACCAGCTTGGGCAGGTATTTCGCCTTCTGGGCGGCCGAGCCATTGCGGTGGATCTGGTTCACGCACAGATTCGAGTGCGCGCCGTAGGACAGCCCGACCGACGCCGACGCGCGGCTGATCTCCTCCATCGCGATCATATGGGCGAGGTAGCCCATGTTCGCGCCGCCGTACTCCTCGGCCACGGTGATGCCCAGCACGCCGAGGTCGCCCATCTTCTTCCAGGCATCCATCGGGAACTGGTCCGACCGGTCGATCTCGGCCGCGCGCGGCGCCAGTTCGGCCTGCGCCCAACTGCGCACGGAGGCGCGCAGCATCTCGATGTCCTCGCCCAGATCGAATCTCAGGCCTGGCAGTTCGGTCATGTCGGTCTCCTGTCTGTTCGTGTCGGTGTTGTGGGGCGTATTTTATTGACGTTTACGTAAACGTCAATTCCATCCGAAGGCGGATGGCTGAAAGTGCGGCATCAGGCGGTTCTGGTCTTGGGGGCTTCGCCATGTGCCGCTAGCAGCGCCCGGCAATGGCGCTCGTGCTGGTCGATCTCGGCAAGCTGGGCCTGGAGGTCTTCCATCTGGCGCTCCAGAACGTCCCGATGCTGCGACAGGGCGCCCAGGAAACGCTCCAACTGCGGCGCGGTATCGCGTGGCGACTCGTAGAGATCCAGAATTTCGCGAATCTCGTTGAGAGTGAGCCCTAACCTTTTGCCGCGCAGCGTGAGCTTGAGGCGGGTGCGCTCGCGTCCGTTATAGACGCGCTTGCGGCCGCCCGGGCCCTCGCGGTCAGGCGAGAGCAGGCCCTGATCCTCGTAGAACCGGATCGCGCGCGGGGTGACGTCGAACTCGCGCGCGAGGTCGGTAATGGTGTAGGTGGCGGAGGATGGCTGTGCCGGCATGGTGCGCCCAGGAAAGTGAACGGTCGTTCGTTGTACGGTCAAGTTTTGGTCTAAGATGACGAGCAGGCCGCGACGATTGACGTTAACGTTAGCGTCAAGTGCCGCCGCTGACAATGACTGGACAACATGACCCCACAGAGCGCCCGGTGCCCCGCTGCACCCGAAGGCGCCAGATTCGACCGAGACAAGCCCCATGAACGCACTCGAAAGCCAGCTCCACTACCCGTTTGACGAGACCATGCCGGCGCCCGGCACGCGCCAGGAAGTGGCGCCCGGCGTCTACTGGCTGCGCATGCCGCTGCCCTTCGCGCTCGACCACATCAACCTGTGGCTCCTGCGCGACCGCCTGGACGGGCAGGACGGCTGGACCATCATCGACTGCGGCATCACCAACGACATCATCAAGGGGCATTGGGAGACCATCTTCGCCAACGAGCTGGACGGCCTGCCCGTGCTGCGCGTGCTGGTGACCCATTGCCACCCGGACCACGTGGGCCTGGCGCACTGGCTCTGCAAGCACTGGGACGTGCGGCTGTGGATGAGCCTGGGCGACTACATGACCGCGCGCGTGATGTCCGGCGGCAGCGGCGTCGGCTCGAATGCCGGCGGTGACTTCGCGGCGAGCCACTTCGCCCGCCACGGCCTGACCGACCCGGACAACCTCGAAAAACTGCGCGGCCGCAAAGCCTACTATCCGTCGATGGTGCCCGAGGTGCCGACGCAATACCGCCGCCTGATGGACGAGGACACCGTGACCATCGGCGCCGATCCGGCCACGGCCGGCTGGCGCGTGATCACCGGCTTCGGCCAYGCCCCGGAGCACGTGGCGCTCTACAACGCCGCCACCAATGTACTGATCTCGGGCGACATGGTGCTGCCGCGCATCTCGACCAATGTCAGCGTGTTCGACATGGAGCCGGAGGCCAATCCGCTCCAGCTCTACCTCGACTCATTGAACAAGTACGAAGACCTGCCGGCTGACGTACTGATCCTGCCGTCGCACGGCCGCCCGTTCCGCAACCTGCATACCCGCATCCGCCAGTTGCAGGAGCACCATGTGGACCGGCTGGCCGAGACGCTGGCCGCCTGCGCCGAGAAGCCGTGCCATGCGCACGACATCGTCGGCGTGATCTTCCGGCGCCAGTTCGACATCCACCAGCTGACCTTCGCGATGGGCGAGGCGCTGGCGCACCTGCACGCGCTCTGGCATCGCGGGCAACTTGTGCGCGAATGCGGCGATGACGGGATCATCCGCTTCCGGACGGTCTGAGGATCAGAACGGATTAGGACGAGTCAGAACGACTCGGCAAGCGTCCTGAGGTAGCGCACGCCGGCCACGGCGCGGCTGCCGTACCAGGACAGCATCTCGCCATCGACCAGCATCACCGGCCTGCCGATCTGGCGYTCGAGCGCATCGGCATGGTCCTCGGTGAAGCGGTAYGGCTCGGTCGACAGCAGCACGGCGTCCAGYTCGCGCACCAGCGCGTCGCTCCAGCGGAAGGTGGGATAGCGCTCGCCGGGCGCATTCGGCCGGCTGCAATCCCCATCGACGCAGGCCGCGAGGTCCGCGCCGTCAKCGGGCCAGGTGGCCCAATTCACCAGCGCCAGCATCCTGCTGATATAGGTGGCGCGCGACACCGTCATCCACGGGTCCTGCCAGATCGCGTACAGCACGGTGCGCGCCGGCCAGCGACGGGCGCGGATCGCGTCGAGTTCGGCCTGGAGCGCCTGCGCCAGCCCCTCCGACTGTTGCACTTTGTTGAAAATGCCACCGAGCAGCCGGTACAGCGCGAAGTTGTCCTCGGGCGCGCACGGGTGGGTGACGATCACGTGCGGCACGAAGGTGCGGATCTCGTCCACGGTTTCGCGCCGGTTCTCGTCGATATTGACCACCACGTGGGTCGGCGCCAGCGCCCGCAGCTTGTCCAGCTTGACGTCCTTGGTCCCGCCGACCTTCTCCACCGCCCGCACCGCCGGTTCGGGATGGATGCAGAAGCCGGTGCGGGCCACCATCTGGTCGGCCAGGCCGAGATCGAACAGCAGCTCGGTCACGGACGGCACCAGCGAGGCGATGCGGACCTCGCCACTGGCCGGGTCGTGGGCCTGCCCGAGGGCGTCGGTCCGCATCAGGCGTCTCCCCCACCGGCGCGGTCTGCCTTGCGCGGCTTGCGCGGCGCGCGGGCGAACAGCTTGTCGTAGAGCCACAGCGGCATCACGTGCAGGATCGACGCCACCACCCCCATCTGCCACGGAATCACCTTGTAGCGCGTGCCGGCGGCAATCCGGCGGATGGCCTTGCGCGCGAAGACGTCGGCATCCATCAGGAACGGCATGCGGTACGGGTTGTGCGCCGTCATCGGCGTGCGGATATAGCCGGGCGCGATGGTCACCACGCGGATGCGGTGCCGCGCCTGCTCCAGCCGGAGGCTTTCCAGCAGCTTCACCACGGCGGACTTCGAGGCGCTGTAGGCCCCGCCGCCGGGCAGGCCGCGCACGCCGGCCACGCTGGCGATACCGACCAGCGTGCCGCGCCAGCCGCCGACGCCGGGCGCGCGCTCGCGCATCGGGTGCAGGAAAGGCTGGAAGGTGGTCAGGGTGCCGAACCAGTTGGTGTCCATGACCAGGCGGAAGTCGTCCAGGTCCTCGCGCTCGCTGGCCACGGTGCCCACGGAGATTCCCGCGTTGGCGATGACCACATCGGGGCAGCCGAAATGGTCGAGAAAATCGGTGGCGGCGGCGTGCATGGCGTCCGCATCGCGCACATCGGCCGCATAGATGCGCACGGCGTTGGGGTTGGGCAGGGAGGCGGCAAAGTCGCGCAGGGCCTCCTCGCGCCGGCCCACCAGCCCGAGCACGGCGCCCTGCGCCGCGTAGGCGCGCGCCAGCGCCTGGCCGATGCCGCTCGATGCGCCGGTAAGGAAGACTTTCAGGGGTCGCATCGGATCAATATAGTGAATTCGGAGGGAGAACGGCCCGGATCAAGCAAAACGGCCCGGCACGCTTCTCGCGCACCGGGCCGTCGGGGTCATGCCGCGCGGATCAGAGCTTCTTCGCGCGCACGCCCGTGACCAGGAAATCCATGGCCTGGATGGCAGCCGGCTTGGTGCCGGCAATGCTCGGGGAGGTCTCGTACTTGCCCTGCACCACCACGGTCGGCACACCCTCGATCTTGTACGAATCGGCGATCTTGTTGGCGCGCTGGGCGTTCGTGGTCACCGTGAACGAGTTGTAGGTATCGAGCCACTGCTTGCGGTCGATGCCGTTCTTGGCCATGAAATCGGCGATTTCGTCGGTGGTCAGCATGCGCTTGCGGTCCTTGTGGATCGCCTCGAACACCTTGCCGTGCAGGGCGTCCAGCTTGCCCAGCGACTCCAGCGCATAGAAGATCTTGGTGTGCGGCAGCAGGTCGTCGCGGAAGGCTACCGGCACGCGCTTGAACACCACGTCCTTGCCCTGCTTGCTGACCCAGGCTTCCAGTTCGGGCTCGAAGTCGTAGCAGTGCGGGCAGCCGTACCAGAAGAACTCGGTCACTTCGATCTTGCCCGCCGGTACCGGCTGGGGCGACTTCAGCACCGTGTAGTCCTTGCCCTCGGCCGGTGCGGCCATGGCTGCGGGCGCAGTCATCAGCAGACCGCCCACGGCGGCGACGGTGGCGAGGAAAGCGGCGATTTTCTTCATCTTCGAAGGGCCTTCTGATAGGTCAGAGAGATCAGGGGGATGGCCCGCACGCAGCGAGCCGACCGGTAAGACAAGTGCGGCGGCGCCCGGTTCCTCCGCGGCGCCGCCCGCCATGTTACTGCTTTGTAAAGCGGATCACCGAAGCTTCGAAACCGTTCGATTGCAGGCGGTCGCGCGCCCGGTTCATGTCCTCGATACGGTTGAACGGCCCCAGACGAACGCGGTACATCTTCACGCCGTTGACATCGCGCTCCGTGACCTTGGCTTCRAAGCCCTGCATGGCCAGATTGGCCTTCTGGCGGTCCGCGTCGTCCTGCGAGCGGAAGGCGCCCACCTGGAGCAGGTAACCCACCTTGTTGGCGTCAGCCTGGGCGATCTCGGCGATCGGGTCGGCTACCGGCTTCTCGGCGGGGCGCGTGGCGGGTTTTTCGGCCGGACGCGAGGCATCGGCCGGCTTGGCGGCGCTGGCCGCGCCGTTGGCGGGCTGGTCAGCCGGGCGGGTGGTCGCCACCGGCGGCTGCGCCGGGGTAGCCGGCTGCCCGTCGGGCTGGCCCACCGGCTTGGCCGGCGTCTTGCTCCACAGCGGCCGGTTCGGGTCGCTCGGGCCCTCGGCCTGCTGCTGCGGTTGCGTCGGCGCCGGCAGCGGCGTGGCCACGTTGCCGGGCTCGCTCGGGCGCTGCTGGGCATTGCCGTTGGCGCCCTTCTGCTGGAACGGCGCGGGCGACTTGGTGATATACAGGGCCACCACCACGGCGATGGCCAGGCCGACGATCAGCCCGAGCACCAGGCCCAGGAACGTACCACCGCGCTGCATCCGGACATGGGTACGGGTTGGGCGCGCGGCGCGCTTGCGTTGCTGTTGCATGAAGTCCTCTTCGGTGTTGCCGGGGATTATAGGGCCTGTCCCGGCAGGCACGATTGAGACCACTCTGAAAAGTGGCCCAAGAATCCGTCACAGGGGCGTTGCGGCTCAGTTGGCGGCGGGCTCGCGGTCCATCCGTTGCGGCGCCGAGACGCCAATCACGGCCAGGCCGTTCTTGAGCACCTGGCGCGTGGCCGCCAGCAGCGCCAGCCGGGCGCGCTTGACCGCCTCGTCGTCCACCAGCACGCGGTCCGCGTTGTAGAAGGCGTGGAAGTCGCCGGCCAGGTCGCGCAGGTAGAACGCCACCGCATGGGGCGCCAGCTCGCCGGCGGCWGCCGCCAGCATGTCCGGGAACTCGGCCAGACGGCGGCCCAGGGCGATGGCCTGGGCGCTCACGTCCGCGGCGGTCACGGCGGCCAGGTCGGCCCCGGCCAGTTCCGGCAGGCGGGCTTCCCAGCCGGCGCCGCCCCAGGCCTCGAAGATCGAGCAGATCCGGGCGTGGGCGTACTGCACGTAATACACCGGGTTTTCGTCGTTCTGCTTCAGGGCGAGGTCCACATCGAACACGAATTCGGTGTCGGCCTTGCGGGACAGCAGGAAGAATCGCACGGCGTCGCGGCCGCGCGTGAAATGGGCGGGCCAATCCGCCACGCCGGCGTCCAGCAGGCTGCGGATGGTCTCGTCGCCGCCGTTGCTCCACTCGATCAGGTCGCGCACGGTCACGTACGAGCCGGCGCGCTTGGAGATCTTCACCTCCTCGCCGTTCTTCATCACCGTGACCATCTTGTGGAGCACGTAGTCGGGGTATCCCTGGGGAATGCCCATGTCCAGCCCCTGCAGGCCGGCGCGCACGCGGGCGATGGTGCCGTGGTGGTCGCTGCCCTGCACGTTGATGACCTTGGCGAAGCCGCGCTCCCACTTGGTGGTGTGGTACGCCACATCCGGCACGAAGTACGTGTAGGTGCCGTCCGTCTTCTTCATGACGCGGTCCTTGTCATCGCCGTCGTCGGTGGTGCGCAGCCACAGCGCGCCTTCGCTCTCGTAGGTCTTGCCCTTGGCCACCAGCGACTGCACGGCGCCTTCCACGCGGCCATCGCTGTACAGCGACGACTCCAGGTAGTAGCGGTCGAACTTCACGCCGAAGGCCTGGAGGTCGATATCCTGCTCGTTACGCAGGTAGGTCACCGCGAATTTGCGGATCGAGTCGATATCGTCGATGTTGCCCGAGGCGGTCACCGGCTCGCCGTCGCTGGCAGCCACCGTCTTGCCGGCCAGGAAGTCGGCGGCGATATCGGCGATGTAGTCGCCGTTGTAGGCGGACTCGGGCCAGCCGGCCTCGCCCGGCTTCAGGCCGCGCGCGCGGGCCTGGACCGAGATGGCCAGCGTCTGGATCTGCACGCCGGCGTCGTTGTAATAGAACTCGCGGTGCACCGCCCAGCCGTTCCAGGCCAGCAGGTTGGCCAGCGCGTCGCCCAGGGCGGCCTGGCGGCCGTGGCCGACGTGGAGCGGCCCGGTCGGGTTGGCGGAGACGAACTCCACCAGCACCTGGCCATGCTCGCCGGCCGGCCGGGCGCCGAATCGATCACCTTCGGCCAGCACGGCGCGCAGCACGTCGGCGCGGGCGGCGGGGGTCAGGCGCAGGTTGATGAAGCCGGGGCCGGCAATCTCGGCCTGGGCGACGATCGCCGTGGCACGGGGGTCGGCCTGCACGGCGGCGACGATCTTCTGGGCCAGTTCGCGCGGATTGCTCTTGAGCGCCTTGGCCACCTGCATGGCGATATTGCACGCCAGGTCGCCGTGGGCGGCCACCTTGGGGCGCTCGAAGGTGACGGCGGGCAGGGCGGCGTCGGCCGGGGCGAGCGCGCGCACGGCGTCAGTGAACGCGGCGGCAAGATTGGAGGTCTGAACAGGCAGCATGGATGTCTTTGCCCTGAAGGCGCTAAAGAGAGCGATGAACGGTCCGGAGGCGTTGCGGCAAGTGCGCCGCGCGTCGCGTGACCGGCACCGGAAATCGGGAAACGCGGAATTTTATCAGGTGCTATGCTGACATCATGCGACCGTGCCGCGCGGCTYGTGCGGAACTTCGTCACTCGTGAAAGGAAACATCATGCTGATCACCTTCAAATCCCACGCGGCGCAGGACCTGATCATGATGAAGGATCTTGCCCTCACGCTGCTTGGCATCATCGGCAAGCACATGGGCGAGCGCGGGGTGATCACGTCCGAGGAACTCCCGCGCGCCATCAAGAAACTCGAGGCCGCCGTGCAGGATGCGAAGAAGGTGCACCCCGCCGATACCTCTGTCCACTCCGACGCCCGCGACGAGGACGAGGAAGAACCCCTCCACCTGGGCCAGCGCGCCTACCCGTTCCTGGACATGCTGCGCGCGTCCGAGCGGGAAGGCGCCAACGTGATGTGGGGCGTCTGACGGCCCGCGGGCCGTAGTCGACAAGAAACAGGCAAAAAACAGGCAAAAAAATGCCCGGCCACCATCGAGGTGCCGGGCGTCCCGGATCAGGGATATATCCGGAAAGGGGGTTTTGCTGCAGGGGTAAAACGGTACAGGCCCGGCGTGCCGGGCCAGGATATTCGGTTACTCGTCGCTGCGGCGTCCCGCCAGCAGCAACCCGATACAGGCGCCGATCAGCGCGGCAATCCCCACCGCCTTCAGCGGGCTTTCGGCCACGCGCGCACGGCCGTGATCCACGGCTTCATCCATGTGTTCCCGGGCCCAGTGCATGCCATCGGTCCCCCGGGCGCGAATCCGTTCCGCCATCTCGTTGGCCCGCATGCGCAGGCGGCGGCCGGCCGCCAGGCCCTCTTCCGACCCCTCGTGCGTGAGCACGTCGATGGTCTGCTGGAGCTGGGCGATCAGGGCCTTGACCTCGCCCGAAACCGGTACGGCGGCGTCACGCGCCGCGTCGCGGGTATCCCGGGCGGCATGTTTCAACTGGCGCACGGCAGCATCGGCGCTGTCATGCAAGTGATTGATTTCCTTCCGGACTTTGGGGTTCTGCGTGAGCATAGGGACTCCTCATTGCGGTTCGGGGTACTGAGCACCGCGCCCGCCGGCCGATCCGGCGTGGGCGCGTGCCGCGTGCGTGCCCCTTACCTTCTGCGGATCAGGCCCATCACGAAGGTGACAAGCGCCACGACCAGGAAGATGAAGAACAGGATCTTGGCAATTTCGACGGCACCGGCGGCAATGCCACCAAAGCCGAAGATCGCCGCGATCAGCGCGACAACGAAGAAAACGAGTGCGTAATGCAGCATGGCCAGTCTCCCGAGGTTAGCGGGCGCACCCCGGTTGCTGCGGTGCGCCCGGCTTGCGCCACGGTGCGCAAGCTCATAGCCTCATCGTAGGGTCATGCCCCGGCGCCAGACACCGACCCCCGACCGATTCCCGTGTCAGCCAAGTCCTACAATGCACACCGCGCCGCACCGGGTGCGCCACTCGGGGGCCGTCTGTACGATTGACCCTGCCATGTCGATGTGATTCCATGGCCGCACGTGCGCCCGCGCGTCCGCCCAAACCGGTATTTCCTGGTATTCGTGATGGCCAAGCACTCCCTACTTCTCAGAAATACCCTGCTGCTCGCCGGCGGCATCGTGCTGACTCTGGCCGTCCTGATTGCCTCGGAGACGGGCAACCTGCGCCTGCGCGAGGGCTATACCGAGGCCATCCGCTCCCAGCAGCTGCAAAGCGACCTGGGCGCGCTGATGGGCGAACTCGTCAATGCCGAGGCGGGCCAGCGCGGCTTCCTGCTGACCGGCCAGGACAGCTACCTGGAGCCGTACTACAAGGCGCTGCCGCAGATCAACGCCCTGATGGCGCGCATCCGCCAGCACTACGCCAACGACGCCGAGGGCCTGCGCCAGTTTGGCGAGGCGTCCCAGTTCGTCACGCGCAAGCTCAACGAGATGGCCCTGACGCTGGTCTACGGCAAGCGCGATGTGGACGTGGCGATGGACCTGATCCGCACCGATTTCGGCCGCCAGACCATGGAAGCCGCCCGGCGCGGGCTGGAGCAGCTGCAGGTGCGCGAGTCCGGCACCGTCACGCACAACCTGGAGGCCGCCGAGCATGACCTCCAGCTCTCGCGCTACGGCATCGGGCTGCTGACGGCGATCAACATCCTGCTGCTGGTGACGGTCGGGCTCGGCCATTCGCGCCGGATGTCGATGGCCGAGGCGGCCCGTATCCAGCTGGAAGAAGAAAGCGCCCGGCTCGACCGCAAGGTGCGCGCGCGCACGCGGCAGCTTTCCGCGCTGGCGGCCCACTTGCAGCGCGTGACCGAGGACGAGAAGACCCGGCTGGCGCGCGAACTCCACGACGAACTGGGCGCCATCCTGACGGCAATCAAGCTCGACCTGCACTGGGTGCGCATGCGCGTGCAGGAGACCCACCCCGAGGCCCGCGACAAGCTGACCCGCGTGATGCTGCACGTGGACCAGGGCATCCAGATCAAGCGCCAGCTGATCGAGGACCTGCGCCCCACCGTGCTGCTGAACCTGGGCCTGCGCGAGGCCATCATCCAGTCCGTGGAAGACGGCGGCGCGCGCAACCAGTGGGAAACCGACGTGGAGCTACCCGATTCCCTGCCGCCGCTGCGCGACAGCGCGGCCATCGCGCTATACCGGATCGTGCAGGAATCGCTGACCAACGCCAGCAAGTACGCCGAGGCGCGCCACGTGTCCGTGGCGCTGGCCTGCACCGACGACCATCTCACCATGACCATCCGCGACGATGGCAAGGGGCTGCCGCCAGACTTCGACGCCGGCAGCACGGCCGGCCACCATGGCCTGCTGGGGATGGAGCAGCGCGTGCTGGCGCTGGGCGGGACGATGCAGATCGATTCCGCGCCGGGCCAGGGCGTGAGCGTGCGCGTCGAGGTGCCGCTCACCACATCGGTGCTGGCGCCGCCGGAGGAAGCAGAGAAGGAAGCCGAGCTGTAGGCCGTCAGGCCGAAGTCGCGCCGCGGCCGTCAGGCCGAGGTGGCGTATTCCTCGATCACGCGGAACACCTGCTCCAGTTCCAGCGACTTGTCGAAGAAATAGTCGGCCCCGGCCTCCGTGCACTGGCGGCGGTACATCGAGACCTGCGCATGATTGGTGTAGACGATGCGGATGCCGGAGAGCCCGGCGCGCTGCATCTCGCGCAGCACGTTGATGCCGTTGCCCTGCTTGAGCTGCAGGTCGACGATCACCACGTCATAGTGYCCGCTCGCGGCCAGCCGGATGGCCATGGCCTCGGTATCGGCCCAGTCCACGGATTCGACGAACGGGAAAGCCGTCAGGTATTCCAGCAGCATGCCCCGCAGGACCGCGGAATCCTCGATCAGGAGGACACGCAGCGATCGGGTCGAGGAGGCCGTGGCTTGCTCCGGCATGGTGCGATAGGGGGCGGGGAAAAAGGTCTGTTTGCTGACTGGGGACGACGGGACGCTACTCCACCAGGCCATTCTTGATGGCGTAGTACGTCAGGTCGGCGTTGGTCTTCATGCCCATTTTTTCCAAAATGCGCGAGCGATAGGTACTCACGGTCTTCACGCTCAGGAACAGCTCGTCGGCGATGACCGAGACCGACTGCCCGCGCGACAGCTTGCAGAAGATCTGGAACTCTCGCTCGGAGAGGGTCTGGTGCACCGGTTGCTCGGTCGGCTTGTCCAACCCGCCGATCAGCAGGTCGGCCACGGTCGGGCTGACGTAGCGGCGGCCCTGGGCCACCGTGCGGATCGCCTTGACGAGGTCGTCCGGCGCCGATTCCTTGGTCAGGTAGCCCGACGCGCCGGCACGGATCAGRTTGATCGCGTACTGGTCTTCCGGATAGGTGGACAGGATCAGCACCGGCAGGTTGGGCAGGCGCTGCCGGATCAATTTGAGTACGTCGATGCCGTTCCGGTCCGGCATGGAWATRTCGAGTACGAGGACATCGAACTCGCTGTCGCGCAACTGCGCCATCACTTCGTCGCCGCTGGCGGCTTCGCCCGTCACCTTGATGTCGGGTTCCTCTGAAATGAACTGGCGCAGACCGGCGCGAACGATCTCATGATCGTCGGCGATCAAGACGCGGATCATCGGTGTCTCCCACGGTGAGGGGCCGGCCGGGCTGAAGAAACACGGCCCGCGCCGGTTTCTGCATTGTAGTGCCGGCGCCGCAGCAAATATGTCAGTGTCAGGCTGACATGATGCGCCACGGCACAAGCGTGCTGCACTGCGCCAAATCGGGCGCCCGGCACACAAGTACGTCAAGGCGCCAGAACGCCAGAACGGGCGCCGAAGCGCCCGTTCTGGTCATGCATCCCGCGTCCTGCGCCCCGGCCTGGGGGTGAGGCGGCCTGGAGGGTACCGCCCCGGCCCCGGCCGGACACCGAGCGCTGGGATAGCGATCGACTACTGGATCTTGGTACCGGCGTCCGCCCCCGCCCCGGCATTGGCGCCGAGCGGCGTCACGCCGTCCTTCGACTCGCCCTTCTTGCTCTTGGCCTTGGCGTGGCTGCCCTGCTTGCTCTTCGACTTGGTCTCGGCCTTGGTGCCAGCCTCGGCACCGGCATGGGCGCCGAGGTCCGCCTTGCTGTCGGCGGCCGTCGGCGCGGTCGTCGTGGCGGCGCCACCTTGCGTGCTCAGGCCGCCCGATGCGTTGGCGCCCGCGCTTACACCTGGCGCGTTCACCGAGGCGCCCAGTCCGTTTTGCGCACCGGCGGTGACGCCGGTACCTTGGGCCATCGCCACGGAGGAAGCGGCAGCAATCGACAGGGCGGACAGGGAGATCAGCAGCTTGTTCATGGAAGAGACTCCTATTCTGGAATGCTCCGCGACGAAACATTCGTCGCGGCATTCACGCGGTGTCACGTGAACTGAGGCTCAGTCTAAGGAGTCTTTCCGGCGCGGTCTGTGAGGACTTGTAATGCCCTGTAAGCAGTGGTGAGGCCCGTTACAGGTTCGGCGCGAGCGCGCGTGCCAGCGTGGCGCGGTCTTCGCCACGGCGCGCCACCATGTCGTCGAGCTGGTCCTGGCCGATCTTGCCCACGCTGAAGTACGTGGCGTCCGGATGCGCGAGATAGAAGCCGCTCACCGAGGCCGCCGGCGTCATCGCCAGCGATTCGGTGATGCCCATGCCGATCTCGGCGGCATCGAGGAACTCGAACATCGCGCCCTTGACCGTGTGCTCCGGGCAGGCCGGATAGCCGGGCGCCGGGCGGACACCGGGATACGACTCGGCGATCAGCTCGTCGTTGCTCAGCGTCTCGCCGGCGTTGTAGCCCCACAGGTCCGTCCGCACGCGCGCGTGCAGGCATTCGGCGAAGGCTTCGGCCAACCGGTCGGCCAGCGACTTGAACATGATCGCGCTGTAGTCGTCGTGGTCGGCCTCGAACTGGGCCTCCTTCTTGTCCACGCCAATGCCGGCCGTGACCGCGAACAGGCCGATGTAGTCGGCCACGCCGCTGTCCTTCGGGGCGATGAAGTCCGCCAGGCAGCGGTTRGGGCGGCGCACGCCGTCCACCACCGGGCGCTCGCTCTGCTGGCGCAGGTTGTGCCAGGTCAGGGCGACCTTGGTGCGGGTCTCGTCGGTGTAGATCTCGATGTCGTCGTCGTTGACCGTGTTGGCCGGCAGCAGCGCCATCACGCCGTTGGCAGTCAGCCAGCGGCCCTGGATCAGGCGGGCCAGCATGCTCTTGCCGTCCGAGAACACGCGGCGGGCAGACTCGCCCACGATCTCGTCGTTGAGGATGTCCGGGAATTTKCCGGCGAGGTCCCAGGTCTGGAAGAACGGACCCCAGTCGATGTAGTTCGCCAGTTCGGCGAGGTCGTAGTTGCGGAACACGCGACGGCCGATGAACTTCGGCTTCGGCGCGACGTAGCCGCTCCAGTCCACCGGCGTCTTGTTGGCGCGTGCCTGGGCCAGCGTCACCATCGGCGTGGCCTTCTTGCCGGCGTGCTGGGTGCGGATGCGGTCGTAGTCGACGCGCAGGTCATCCAGGTATTTCTTGGCGCCTTCGTCCGACAGCAGGCTGGAGGCCACGCTGACCGAGCGCGAGGCATCGGGCACGTAGACCACCGGGCCTTCGTAGTGCGGGGCGATCTTGACCGCCGTGTGCACGCGCGAGGTGGTGGCGCCGCCAATCAGCAGCGGAATCTTCTTGATGCGGAAGTAGTCGTCACGCTGCATCTCGGACGCCACATAGGCCATTTCCTCGAGCGACGGGGTGATCAGGCCGGACAGCCCGACGATGTCGGCGCCCTCGACCTTGGCCCGCGCCAGGATCTCGTTGCAGGGCACCATCACGCCCATGTTCACGACTTCGAAGTTGTTGCACTGAAGCACCACCGACACGATGTTCTTGCCGATGTCATGCACATCGCCCTTCACCGTGGCGATGACGATCTTGCCGCGCGCGCGCACGTCGCCGCCGGCCTCGGCCACCAGGCGCTTCTCTTCCTCGATGAACGGCAGCAGGTGCGCCACGGCCTGTTTCATCACCCGCGCGCTCTTGACCACCTGCGGCAGGAACATCTTGCCGGCGCCGAACAGGTCGCCGACCACGTTCATGCCGTCCATCAGCGGCCCTTCGATCACCTCGATGGGGCGACCGCCGCGCGCGAAGATCTCCTGGCGCGCCTCCTCGGTGTCCTCGACGATGAAGTTGGTGATGCCGTGCACCAGCGCGTGCGCCAGCCGCGCGGCCACCGTCACCGGCTGCTCGGGCGTGCCGCGCCAGGCCAGGTTCTCTTCCCGCTTGGCGCCGCCGCCCTTGAAGCGGTCGGCGATTTCCAGCAGGCGGTCGGTGGCATCGTCGCGGCGGTTCAGCACCACGTCTTCCACGCGCTCGCGCAGTTCCGGGTCGAGCTGGTCGTACACGCCGAGCTGGCCGGCGTTGACGATGCCCATGTCCATGCCCGCCGCGATGGCGTGGTACAGGAACACGGTGTGGATGGCCTCGCGCACCAGGTCGTTGCCGCGGAACGAGAACGAGACGTTCGAGACGCCGCCGCTCACCTTCGCGTACGGCAGGTTCTGCTTGATCCAGCGCGTGGCCTCGATGAAGTCCACCGCGTAGTTGTTGTGCTCCTCGATGCCCGTGGCCACCGCGAAGATGTTCGGGTCGAAGATGATGTCCTCGGGCGGGAAGCCCAGCTCGTTCACCAGCAGGTCGTAGCTGCGCTTGCAGATCTCGGTCTTGCGCGCGAAGGTGTCGGCCTGGCCCTTCTCGTCGAACGCCATCACCACGCTGGCGGCGCCGTAGCGGCGGATCAGCCCGGCGTGGTGGCGGAACTGCTCCTCGCCTTCCTTGAGCGAGATCGAGTTCACCACCGCCTTGCCCTGCACGCATTGCAGGCCGGCCTCGATCACCTCCCACTTGGACGAGTCGATCATGATCGGCACCCGCGCGATGTCCGGCTCGGAGGCAATCAGGTTCATGAAGCGCACCATCGCCGCCTTCGAATCCAGCATGGCCTCGTCCATGTTGATGTCGATGATCTGCGCGCCGTTCTCCACCTGCTGGCGGGCCACGGCCAGCGCCTCGTCGAACTGGCCGTTCAGGATCATGCGCGCGAACGCCTTGGAGCCGGTGACGTTGGTACGCTCGCCCACGTTGACGAACAGCGTGTCGTCGTCGATGGTGAACGGCTCCAGGCCGGAGAGGCGCATCGGACGCGGGGGCAGGTTTTGCTGGCTCATGGGAAGGCTATGTGTCTTGTGTGGGGCGGGCGATGGATCAGGCTGCCGTGGTGGCAGTTGCGGTGTCGTCGCGGTACTGGCCGGGCCAGGCGCGCGGCGCCTTGTTGGCCACGCGCGCGGCGATGGCGGCGATGTGCTCGGGCGTGGTGCCGCAGCAGCCGCCCACCAGGTTCACCAGCCCGGACGCGGCGAATTCCTCCACCAGCGACGAGGTGACCTCGGGCGTTTCATCGAAGCCGGTGTCGCTCATCGGGTTGGGCAGGCCGGCGTTCGGGTAGCAGGACACCGCGGCATCGCACACCTTGGCCAGTTCGGCGATGTACGGGCGCATCAGCGTGGCGCCCAGCGCGCAGTTCAGGCCGAAGGTGATCGGCCGGGCGTGGCGCAGGCTGTTCCAGAACGCCTCGACGGTCTGGCCGGACAGGATGCGCCCCGAGGCGTCGGTCACGGTGCCGGAGATCATCACGGGCACGCGCTCGCCGGTGTCCTCGAACAACTGGTCGATGGCGAACAGCGCGGCCTTGGCGTTCAGCGTGTCGAAGATCGTCTCGACCAGGAACACGTCGGCGCCGCCCTCGAGCAGCGCCTTGCCCTGCTCGTAGTAGGAATGGCGCAGTTCCTCGAACGTGACGTTGCGCGCGCCGGGGTCGTTCACGTCCGGGCTGATGCTGGCGGTCTTCGGCGTGGGGCCGAAGGCGCCGGCCACGAAGCGCGGCTTCTCCGGCGTGCTGAACTTGTCGCAGGCGGCGCGCGCCAGGCGGGCGGCCTCGACGTTCATCTCGTAGGCCAGATCGGCCATCTTGTAGTCTTCCTGCGCCACGCGCGTGGCCCCGAACGTGTTGGTCTCGATCAGGTCCGCGCCGGCGGCGAGGTATTGCTCGTGGATCTCGCTGATGACGTCCGGGCGCGTCAGCAGCAGCAGCTCGTTGTTGCCCTTCACGTCGATGCGATGGTCCACGAAGCGCGCGCCGCGGTAGTCGGCCTCGCCAAGCTTGTAGCGCTGGATCATGGTGCCCATGGCGCCGTCCAGGATCAGGATGCGGTCGCGCAGCAACCGGGGCAGGTTGGCGGCCCGCGTGTACGGACGGACAGGTGTGGGAGTGGCGCTCATGACGGGGCTGGGGGCGGAAGACTGCCGAATTTTGGGTAAGAGCGGGATTTTATCAGGGTGATCAAGGCATTGCGGGCAGAAAGGACATCGGAAACCCCGCTAATCCGCGCCGCACCCGGGTTGTCAGTGCCGGGCGTGGCGGCCTACACTGGGAGACGTAATCGCCACCGCACATGTTCCCAACCCGCCCCAACCGGCCATCCGCATGCAACACCTGAGTCCCGCCGACGCCCGCGCCCTGCTCGACAACGCCCCCGATGCGCTGTTCATCGACTGCCGCAGCGAGATGGAATACCTGTTCGTCGGCCATCCGCAGGGCGCCCACAACGTGCCCTGGAACGACGGGCCGGACTGGGAGGTGAACCCGCATTTCGTCCAGGCGGTGAAGAAACTGGCCGGCCATGCCTCGGCCCGCCCGGTGCTGCTGATCTGCCGCAGCGGCAACCGCTCCACGGCGGCGGCGCGTGCGCTGGAAGGCGCTGGCTTCACCACGGTGTACAACGTCCTGCACGGCTTCGAGGGCGACCTGGACCCCCAGCGGCATCGCAATACCCTGAATGGCTGGCGCCACGACGGGCTGCCGTGGGAACAGTACTGACAACGCCGCTGACCCGCCCCCACCATGAAAAACGCCCGCTTGCGCGGGCGTCGTCGTATCGCGGTGTGGCAGACGGTGCCGGGATCAGTGCATGACCAGCGGGTTGTTCATCACCGTATCGAACTTGCCGAGGAATTCATCCACCTCTTCCACGGATGGCTCGCTCTCGATCAGACGCGTCACGTCGGCGCGGAAGGTCTCGGCCATATGGCCACCGAGGAAAATTTCGCGTTTCAGGTTCTTGTCGACGATTTCGTAGCCGCCCGAGGCAAGGGGCGCATGCTCGACATCTGCTCCAAACTCGACAATGCAGTAATTGTCGCTGTTGTAGATCATTTGCATTGCGCTACCTCCTGGCGTCATGGTTGGCGACAATCCCGCGGATTATTGCGGTTTCCGGCGTAAACCGGCGTGAATGCCGCGATTTCACCTCCAAGCTGAGGGTAGTCGTCCGTAATTCAAGTTCTGCTGCCGGACGAAACCTTGCGTGCAATTGCTGCCCTCCTAGGTTGGGCATCGGCGCCGCACGCAAGTTTCTTGAGCGCCGAGCAGTTCTGTATTCCAAAATCTTTCAGCTTCTTACTACGGCACGTCGCATTGACCGCCACATGCCGCATTGCCGAGGAACGCATCGAACACCGCGAAAAAGCGTTCCGGCTGTTCCAGGAACGGCAAGTGCGCGGCCTCGGGCAATACCTCGAGCTTCGCACCGTGGATCTTGCTGGCAATGGATTGCGCCATCGAAACGGGCGCACCCTCGTCGTTTTCGCCCACGATCACCAACGTGGGGCAATGAATCCGGCCGATGGCCTCCGAGAGGTCGAAGGCCACGATGGCTTGCGCCACCCCGACGTAGCCTTCCACCGGCGTCCCCAGGAGCATCCTGCGGATCCTCTCGACCGGCTCCGGATGCGCTTCCCGGAATCCGGCCGTCAACCACCGCGCCAGCGTGGCGTTGACCATGCCCGCCATGCCATGGGCCTCGGCCTGGCCGATGCGGTTGGCCCACATCGGGTGCGCCGTCATCGGCGTATGGTCGTGCGTGTCGACCAGCGTCAGCGACAGCAGCCGCTCCGCATGCCGCACGCCGAGCGTCTGCCCGATCATGCCGCCCACCGACACCCCGCAGAAATGCGCCTGCGGTATCTCGAGGGCGTCCATCAGCGCGGCCACGTCATCGGCCAGTCGCGCCATCGTATAAGACCCGATCGGGGCATCGCTGCCGCCATGGCCGCGCAGGTCGTACCTCAGTATGCGATAACGGGGCGCCAGATGCTGCACCGTGTCGTCCCAGAGCGACAGATTCGCCCCCAACGCGTGCGCCAACACCACCCACGGGCCGTCCGAACCATCGATGCGGACTTGCAGGTCCACGTCGCCAGTGCGTATGCGTCGGGGGGTCGTGTCAGCCATATGTCGGTCTCCGGGGTGTCACAGCACGAATCATTCTCATCGTCCCTCAGTACTACGATAGACGAGATCAATCTGTGTGCCATCGGGTTCCGTCTGACGGAGGCGCGCCGGCAGCCATTTCAGCGCCGGCGCCAGCCACACTTCCACGCGCCGTTTATCGCCCGGATGCCGTGGCAGGCGCACGAAGTGCTTCGTCGTGACCATGCCGTGCACGCCGATCTCGATGGTCTCCTCGCCCACGTATTGCACCTGCATCGGCTCCACCTCGCGGGTATCGGCCACATTGAAGGTGTCCGTCACGCCCGGCGCGGCATAGCGCTGGGGGTCGGCGGCGACCCATCCGACCAGTTGCAGGAACACGCTGAAGCGGTCCTGGAAGTTCTGCGGCATCGGCACCTGGCCGCCACGCGTTTCAAACACGATTTGCCCGGCGGCCGGGTCGAAGCGCGCCACTTCCTTCTTGCTGCGGCGGGCTTCCTCGTAGCGCAGCGGGGTCAGCCCGCCCGGCCCCATCTGGCCGGCGCTCTGGAACACGAAGCGGAACCACAGCACGCGCGTCTCCACCACCARCCGGTAGTGGCCGCCGTCCTGCTCCCARCGGATCAGGCCGTCCGGGTTCTGCACGCCGTTGACGTAGCTCGAGTAATGCATGGTGGCCGAGGGCGGCGGGCTGTACTGGGGCGATGCCGGCGCGGGCGGGGCCGGGGGGGCCGGCGCGGCGGTGGCGGTGGCGCCGGCTGGCGCGGCACCCTCCCCGCCGGTGCCGGTCACGGCGCCGGTCTCGCCGGACGGCGTCGTGGCCAGGTCCGGCGCCGCCTGGGGCTCGGCCGGGGCGGGCTGGGGCTGCGGGGCAGGCTGGGTCTTGGGCACCGGGCGGGGCCGGGGGCGCGGGGCCGGGGCAGGCGGGGCGGGCGGCGGCAGCAGCATCGCCTCCATCGATGGCGGAATGCTGATCTCGGGCAAGCCCGGCAGCGGCATGCGCAGCAGCCCGAGCAGCACCAGCAGGTGCGCAATCACCACGCACACCACGACCGCGATCACCGCGACCCAGCGCCGCCTGAGTCGCCTGCGTGGCTTCGTGCTATCGCGAGGGGTGGCCGGCGGGTCCGGCCGAGTGGCTTGCGCCAAGGTATCCGAGTTCCGAAGAGATCTGTCGGGCGATGTCCCGCACGCGGCGGTCCACCGAACCGCCCCATTCTGCATCGAATACGCGCTGCGCGCCGAGCACAATCAGCGCCATCGACAAATGCCCGTTGGCGTCGAACACCGGCAGCGAGATCGCGTTGATGCCCGGCAGCACGCCGCCGCGCGTGCGCGCCGCGCCCTGGGCGCGCACTTCGGCGCAGATCGCGTCGTAGTCGGCCAGCGAGGCGGGCATGTCCGGCAGCGGCGTGGCGCCGCGCGTAGCGAATTCCCGTTCGATCAGCGGCAGCGTCTGGCGCCGCGACAGGTAGGCGCCATACAGCCGCCCCGTGGCCGAGTTCAGCATCGGCATGACATCGCCCAGCCGCAGGCTCACGCTGACCGGATGGCTCGATTCTTCCCAATGGACGATGGTCGGCCCGTGGTTGCCCCACACGGCGATGCCGACGGTCTGGTCGATCTCGTCGCGCAACTGGGACAGCACCGGCCGCGCCTTGCGCACCGGATCGAGCCGGTTCAGCCCCGCCAGACCCAGTTGCAGCGCGAACGGCCCGAGGTCGTAGCGCCCGCTCACGGCGTCCTGCGCCACCGCGCCAAGGCGCTGGAAGCTCACCAGGTACCGGTGGGCCTTGGCCGGCGGCATGTCGGCGGCGGCGGCCAGGTCGCGCAGCATCATCGCGCGCGGCGAGGCCGCCAGCGCCTGGAGCAGCCGGAAGCCGACCTCGATCGACTGGATGCCCGCGCGCTTGCCATCGTCCTCATTGGAAGGATCGGCGGCGTCATCGAGGCGGGAATCGTCGGGTGCGGTCATGCGGGGCGAAGGTGGAAGCGGCGTTGCCGGCCATTCTATACGGCAGCCGGCGGCCCGGCGCCCCGGGTCCGGTAGACTACCGGCCACCGCACATCGACGATTGCCCGCACCCCCATGAAACTCGCAACCCTGAAGGACGGTTCGCGCGACGGCCAGCTCGTGGTCGTCTCCCGCGACCTCAAGACCGCGCACTTCGCCACCGACATCGCCGGCACGCTGCAGCGCGCGCTCGACGACTGGGCTTTCCACGCCCCCCAGCTCCAGGACCTCTACGACGCCCTGAACGCCGGCCGCGCCCGCCACCCGTTCCCGTTCCAGCCGAAGGACTGCATGGCGCCGCTGCCGCGCGCCTACCAGTGGGCCGACGGCTCGGCCTACGTCAACCATGTGGAACTGGTGCGCAAGGCSCGGGGCGCCGAGATGCCGCCCGAGTTCTGGACCGATCCGCTGATGTACCAGGGCGGCTCGGACGACTTCCTCGGCCCGCAGGACGACATCGTCTGCGCCAGCGAGGCGTTCGGCATCGACTTCGAAGCCGAGGTGGCCGTGATTACCGGCGACGTGCGCATGGGCGCCACGCCCGAGCAGGCCGGCGAAGGCATCCGCCTGGTGATGCTGGCCAACGATGTCTCGCTGCGCAACCTGATTCCGGCCGAACTGGGCAAGGGCTTCGGCTTCTTCCAGAGCAAGCCGGCCACGGCGTTCTCGCCGGTGGCCATCACGCCGGACGAACTGGGCGAAGCCTGGCACGACCGCAAGGTGCACCGGCCGCTGACCGTGCACTGGAACAGCAAGAAGGTGGGCGCGCCCGACTGCGGCACCGACATGGTGTTCGACTTCGGCCAGCTCATCGCGCACATCTGCAAGACGCGGAACGTGCGCGCGGGCAGCATCGTCGGCTCGGGCACCATCTCGAACGTGGACCGGAGCAAGGGCTACTGCTGCATCGCCGAGCAGCGCATGATCGAGACCATCGAGGGCGGCCAGCCGGTCACCGCGTTCATGAAATATGGCGATGCGGTGCGCATCGAGATGCTCGACGCCCAGGGCCAGTCGATCTTCGGCGCCATCGACCAGCTCGTGGCGCCGCGCTGACGCGCAATGTGCCTATAATTGTCCGACCGACCGGTCGGACAATTGATCCCATGCCGGCGGAACCCTCCCTTGCCACGGAAGCCGCCCCATGACCGCAGAGACCCCCGAGACCCCGGACACCACCCTCTCCCCGCGCCTGGCGCGCTACGCGTCGCTGACGCTGCGCCGCCACGGCCCCGTGCTCGAGGTCATCATGGGCGCGGCGCAGTCCGCCAACCAGAAGCTGGCCACCGCCGACGCCGGCATGCACCGCGAGCTGGCCGAGATCTGGCGCGACATTTCCGCCGATCCGGACATCCGCGTCGCCATCATCCGGGGCGAAGGGCGCGGCTTCTCGGCTGGCGGCGACCTGTCCCTGGTCGAGGAGATGGCCAACGACTTCGCCACCCGCACGCGGGTCTGGCACGAAGCGCGCGACCTGGTCTACAACGTCATCAATTGCGACAAACCCATCGTCTCGGCCATGCACGGCCCGGCCGTGGGCGCCGGGCTGGTGGCGGGGCTGCTGGCCGACATCTCGATTGCGGCCAAGACCGCGCGGATCGTCGACGGCCATACCCGGCTCGGGGTGGCGGCGGGCGATCACGCCGCCATCGTGTGGCCGTTGCTGTGCGGAATGGCCAAGGCCAAGTACTATCTGATGCTGTGCGAGTCGCTCAGCGGCGAGGAGGCCGAGCGCATAGGCCTGGTATCGCTGGCAGTGGACGAAGACCAGCTGGTGGCCAAGGCGTTCGAGGTGGCCAACCGGCTCGCGACGGGGTCCCAGACGGCCATCCGCTGGACCAAGTACGCGCTGAACAACTGGCTGCGCATGGCCGGCCCGGCGTTCGATACCTCGCTGGCACTCGAATTCATGGGCTTTGGCGGCCCCGACGTACATGAAGGCATGGCGAGCCTGCGCCAGAAGCGGCCGCCTGAATTCCAGTAACCGGCCAGCCAAGGTGGAATGATCGGCCCTGGCGGCCCCCCACGGAGAGCGCGCGACCATGTTCGGACAGATCCCCGATTTCACCAATGGCTTCGAATTCCTGCGCCGCATCTGGAGCGCCGGCGGCAGCCTGCCGGGCGGCGGCATGATGCCCGGCCTGAGCGCGATGACCCCGCCGATGGACCTCGACGAGGTCGACAAGCGCATCCACGACCTGAAGGCTGTGGAAGGCTGGCTGCAACTGAACGCGAGCCTGCTGCGCACCACCATCCAGGGGCTGGAGGTACAGCGCGCCACGCTGGTGGCCTTGCAAACCTTCGGCAACGCGCTCTCCCCGGAAGCCATGCAGACCGCGATGGAGAACGTGGCGCGCGCGGCCAACGCGCCGAGCACCTCGCCGCCGCACCCGTTCCGTCCGTCCCCCGCCTCCGAGACCGCCTCCGAGACCGTCTCCGAAGCGGAAGCCGACGCGGCCAATGCCGAGGACGACGAGGACTTCGACGCGCCGCCTGAAGTGACCGCCGGAGCCGCCGAGGGCGAGGAACCCGAAGCCGCCCCATCGCCCGAATCCGCCGGTCCCGCCCCACTGCCGCCCAACGCGAGCCTGTGGTGGGACCTGCTCCAGCAACAGTTCAGCCAGATCGCAGGCAGCGCGACGGCGGCCACCGCAGCGCCGTTCGGCAACCTGGGCGGATTCGGCGCGATGGGTGGCATGGGTGGGACGGCCGCCCCGGGCGCGGAGGGCGTGGCGCCCGCCGCACGGGACAATCCTGCCCCGAACGGCAAGGCAAGCCCGAAGCCGGCGGCCAAGCGCGCGGGGGCGAAGAAGCCCGCCGCGAAGAAGGCTGCCACCAAGGCTGCGAAGCCCGCCACCAAGACGTCCGCCACGAAAAAGCCGTCGACCAAAAAGCCCGCCGCGAAGGCACCCGCCGCGCCGGGCACCCCCAAGGACAGCGTCGAGTGAGCCGCCTGTGAGCGTCACGCACGCCGACCCGGCCCTCCGCGCCAGCCAGCGCCAGCGCACGGCGCTGGTCATGATGGGCGGCGGCGCGCGGGCGGCCTACCAGGCCGGCGTACTGGCCGGCATCGCCCGCATCGCCACGCGGCATGGGCTCGGGCATTGCCCGTTGCCGTTCGGCATCGTCACCGGCACCTCGGCCGGGGCGATCAACGGCGCCGGCATGGCGGTGGGCGCCGCGGACTTCCAGGCCGCCACCGACCGCCTCGCCGCGCTCTGGCACGGCATTCATGCCGATGACGTCTATCGCACCGGCGTGCTGGGCGTGGGTGCCTCGGGCGCGCGCTGGCTCTCGTCGCTGGCGTTCGGCTGGATCACCCGCCAGGCCCCGCGCGCGCTGTTCGACAGCGCCCCGCTCGACAGCTTCCTGACCGAGCTGTTCGAACCCGGCCGCGTGCAGGCCAGCCTGGACGCCGGCGTGCTCCAGGCCTTCGCCGTGACCGCGCTGTCGTACAGCACCGGCCGCCATGTCACGTTCTACCAGTCGCACCGGCGCATCCACCCATGGCAGCGCAACCAGCGGCTGGCCGTGGAAGCGCCGATCGGCGTGGACCACCTGCTCGCTTCCTCATCGATTCCGTTCCTGTTCCCGGCCGTGCCGCTCGAGATCGARGGYCATCACGAGTGGTTCGGCGACGGCACGATGCGCCAGATGTCACCGCTTTCGCCGGCCATCCACCTCGGCGCGTCGCGCATCCTGGCCATCGGCGCGGCGTCGCGCCCGCGGCCGGGCTGGTTCGATACCGTGCCGTCCGGCGGCTATCCGTCGCTCGCGCAGGTGGGCGGGCAGGCGCTGGCCAGCATCTTCCTCGATGGCCTGCAGGCCGACATCGAGCGGCTGATGCACATCAACCGGCTGCTCGCGCGCATGCCCGAGGCTGCCGGCGAGACCGACGGCTGGCGCCCGGTGGAAGTCATGACGATTTCTCCGAGCGAACCGATCGAGTCCATCGCCGCCCAGCATGTGCACCGGCTGCCGCGCACGGTGCGCGCGATGCTCGCCCCGCTCGGCGGTACCGAGGCGCGCGGCGCCGCGTTCGCGAGCTACCTGCTGTTCGAGCCCGAATTCACCCAGGCCCTGCTGGCGCTGGGCGAGCGCGATGCCGCAGCGGAGGCGGACGGCATCGCGGCCTTCCTCTATGGCGTGGTGCCCGAAACCGGCCACGCCACCGCGCGCGCCACCGATCCCGCGCTGACGCCCTACTAGCCCCCTGAGCAGCCGTCCCGGCGTCGCTTTTCGGCCTCTCAGGTCGCAATTCGTCCACTTTCCTGGGGCCAGCCCCGCTGGTTCCTCAGCCGGCACAGCGCAAGAAAAGGGCAACGTCTGTTGCAATCCCTAGTAATCGCACTAAAAAGGAACTAGAGAAAAGATTCGAGAATAATTCCCATCTGGTAGAATCCGCCCGTAATTTCAAAGGCTTACCATGCTCTACCCCGAACTGTTCAAATCATTGGAATCGGTCCGCTGGCACATGGACAAGGACATCCCCTGGGATTCCTTCGACCCCAGCCTGCTGACGGACGACCAGGCGAAGACCATCCGCATGAATGCCATCACCGAATGGTCCGCCCTGCCGGCCACGGAGATGTTCCTGCGCGATAACCGCCACGATTCCGACTTTTCGGCGTTCATGAGCATCTGGTTCTTCGAGGAACAGAAGCACTCGCTGGTGCTGATGGAGTACCTGCGCCGCTTCCGCCCGGACCTCGTGCCGACGGAAGAAGAACTGCATGCCGTGCGCTTCGAGTTCGATCCGGCCCCGCCGCTGGAGACACTCATGCTGCACTTCTGCGGCGAGATTCGCCTGAACCACTGGTATCGCCGTGCTGCCGAATGGCACACCGAGCCGGTGATCAAGCACATCTACCGCACGCTGTCGCAGGACGAAGCCCGCCATGGCGGCGCCTACCTGCGCTATATGAAGAAGTACCTGGCGCAGTTCGGCGACTCCGCGCGCGCCGCCTTCGCCAAGATCGGCGTGCTGATGGCTTCGGCCCGCCGCACGGAAAAGCCGCTCCACCCGACCAACCTGCACGTGAACAAGGCGTTGTTCCCCAACGACACCGTGCAGTCCCGCCTGCCGGACCCGGACTGGCTCGAGCACTGGCTCGACGAGCAGATCCGCTTCGACGAAGTGTGGGAAAAGAAGGTGATCGAGCGCATCCTGCACAACATGTCGCTGCTGTTCGAACGCACGTTCGACACCGTGCAGGAACTGAACCGCTACCGCAAGGAACTGAACGCCAGCCTCGTGGCAGCAGGCCAGCAACCGGCCTGATCCCCGCTACCCACGCCGTTCAATGACCGCTCCCGCTTTCGAATCGAAGCTCGTTCCCGCTGACGACGCGGCCGCGCTGCGCGCCGCCGTGGCCGCCCTGCCGCGCCCGCTGGTCTTCACCAACGGCGTGTTCGACATCATGCACCGTGGCCACGCCACCTACCTCGCGCAGGCGCGCGAGCTGGGCGCGGCGCTGATCGTGGGCGTGAATAGCGACGGTTCGGTGAAGATGCTGGGCAAGGGCGATGACCGCCCGCTGAACCATGAGTCGGACCGCATGGCGCTGCTCGCAGCGCTGACCTCGGTCGATCTGGTGGCGATGTTCCGCGAAAAGACGCCAGTGGAGCTGATCCGCCTGGTGCGCCCCGACATCTATGTGAAGGGCGGCGACTACGACATCGACACCCTCGAGGAAACCCGCCTCGTCCGTAGCTGGGGCGGCCAGGCCTACGCCATCCCCTTCCTGCACGACCGCTCCACCACCAAGCTGCTGACCAAGGTGCGCCAGCAGGGCTGATCAGCCTCGCTGTTCAACCTTCGGCGCCCGATCCGGGCTGTTTCGCGCCGCGCGCCTGCGTGCCGGCCCGGCACGCCTGGAGCGACTCCGCGCCATACCGCAGGCGCACTTCATCCATCCTTGCCCGCACCGCATCGTCCGAGGACGTCACGCGCAGCCATTGGCGCGAGACCGGCCGCGGCGCGTCCGTAATCAGCGCCGTGCGCACGCCCTGGGCGCGCAGGGATTCGAGGAAGCGGTCGGCGCGCTCGCGCTCCCGGAACAGCCCCAGCGACACGGTATAAGACGCCGACGACGCCTCATCGTCCTCGTTGCTCACCACGGACACATCGGTCACCTTGCGGCGCTTCAGCTCCGCCAGCTTGCGGTCGGCGTTCTCGCGCGTGGGCTGGGCCGGCAGGTGGACCCACCAGCGCACCTGTTCGGTCCGTTCGAACTGCTGCACCGGCAGCGAAGCCCCGGCGGCGATGGCGGCGAGGTCTTCACGCGCCCGCGCCACGGTCTGGGCCGAGAAACCGCCGATCTCGAAGCAGGCATCGGCGCGCGGGGCCGGCTGGGCCACGGCCAGCGAGACCGTGCCGGCGGGGGTGGGCGTCAGCGCGCCGCGCGGGGAGCCTGCCGGAGCGCCCGGGGCCGGGCGTACGGTGGCGGTATCGGCAGGCGGCTCAAGCCGCATCCGCTCGCCGCGCACCTGCTGGGACACCCGCTGCGGCTCGCGCGGGCTTTCCATCCAGCCAGCCAGCGGGTCCGGGCCGAACCCGCCCAGCACGGCGGCCAGCAGCAGCGCGTTGACGAGCAGCAGGATCAGCAGCAGGGCGGTCGGGCCTTTCTGGGACATGGAAGACGGTTCGGTTGGGCGATGCAAGATCGCCTGGCGGCTGCCTCAGGCCCCGGTGGCCATCGCGTGCAGTCCAAGCAGCACGAGATTATCGTGCATCTCGAACGGCATCGCGAGTGCGCCGGAGAGCGCCTGTCGCGCCCCGCCCGAAAGCAGGCAGCGCACCGGCCCGCGTTCGGCCAGCGCCCGCCAGGAGCGCTCCACGGCGCCRGCCTGGGCGGCCAGACAGCCGGCGGCAATGGCGTCGTGAGTGTTGTCAGCGCCCAACGCTCGCACCGCCCGCGCGGCGCCCGCGCCGGTGTCGAGCACGTCGAGCGCCGGCAGTTGGGCCGTGTTGCGGGCCAGCGAGCCGAGCATCAGCGCCACCCCGGGCAGGATCAGCCCGCCCTCGAAGCGTGCCCCGCCATCGGCCTGCGTGGTGACGATGTCCAGCGTGGTGGCCGTGCCGGCCGTGACGATCAGCAGCGTCTCGCCGGGCAGCCAGCGATGCGCGCCGATGCTGCCGACCCAGCGGTCCACACCCAGTTGCGTGGGTTCGCGGTAGCCGTTGGCGAGGTCGCCGTGGGCGGCCGTGGTGCGTACCCATTGCAGCGTGGGGGCGGCCCCGAAGGCGTCGGCCAGCGTCGCCGCCACTGCCTTGCCAATCGCCGCCCCGGCCACATTGGCGATCCAGACCGAYGGCWCGCCGSCATCCGCCAGCCCCCGCCATGTGCCGACCAGCGCCGCCAGTTCCGCCGGCGCGGCGTGCGTGGCGGCGCCCGCGTGGCGCCACGGGGTGGGCAGGGTGCCGGCCGGCGCGGYCGCGTCGGTGTCGTCCGTGCTCCACGCCCACTTGAGCCGGGTATTGCCGATATCTATCAGCAGGCGCGCGCTCATGCCGYCGCTCCGCGCAAGGACACCTCGCCGCTGGCGATCCGTTGCAGCCCGTCCGCCGTCTCCAGCAGCAGGTGGCCGTCGCCGTCCACRCCCCGGGCGAGGCCCTCGGCCAGCAGCGTGCCGTCGTGCAGCAGGCGCACCGGCTCGTCGCGGAAGGCATCGCGCGCAGACCAGCGGGCCGCCATCGGCGCGAAGCCTTCGGCCAGGAACACGGCGCGCATCGCCGCCAGCCGGTTCAGCACCGCGCCGAGGATCTCGGTGGGATGGTGGGCGGGGTCGAAGCCCGGCAGCGCCTCGGCCACACCGGCCAGCGGGCGGCCCAGCGCGGCTTCCATACGGGCATCGCGCACCAGGTTCAGGCCGATGCCGATCACGGCCCAGAGCGCGCCGGGCCGCGCCGGCACCGATTCGATCAGGATGCCGGCCAGCTTGCGGCCGTCGATCTGAAGGTCATTGGGCCATTTCAGGCCCACGCGGGTGCCGAGCGCGGGGTTCACGTCCTCGAGCGCCTCAGCCAGCGCCAGTCCCACGGCCAGGCTCAGGCCACTCAGGCGGGCCGGCGGCAGCGCCAGCGGCATGGCCACCGAGAAGGTCAGCCCCGCCTGCCCCTGCCAGGGCCGGCCCTGACGGCCGCGCCCGGCGGTCTGGCGATAGGCCACGCGCACCTGCGCGCGCTCGTCCCCCTCCACCCAGCCCTCCACCCAGCCGGCGCTGCGGCAGGCCTGGGTCAGGTCGGCGTTGGTCGAGCCGGTTTCCTCCACCACCTCCACGGTCCAACCCCGTGCGGGGCCGGTGTCCAGCGCGGTGCGCAGCGCGCCGGCGTCGATGTGCCACGCGGGCAGCGCGGCGGCATCGTCKGCAAGGCTGGGAATGCTGGGGTGGRGGCGGTCGGGAGGCGCGGTCATGCGGGGCGGGTCAGGGTGGCTTGGGGCAGTTAGCCGCGATTGTAGCCGCGTCGCCCGATTTGGCCGGATTGGCCCGATCCCGTGGCTGTCGGACAGCCCCGYGTGGCCGTGTCAGAGGATGCCCGGTCGCCACGTCACGGCCGGTAGCATAGAATCGAGACTCCCCCATCACATCGCCGCCCCCCTTTGGATTCACCCTTGGATCGCCCATCGACGCCGGCCATCGAGATTTCGCGCCAGGACGGAGCCTGCAGCATCGCGCTGCAGGGGGACTGGACCGCACTCGCGCTCGCCGGCTGCCACGAAGCCCGTGGGCTGCGCGCGCAGTTGCACGAATTGACCGAGGCGCCCCAGCACGCCGCGTGGTCGCTGGCCGGGGTGAACCGGCTCGACCATATCGGCGCGCAACTGATCTGGCAGGCCTGGAACAGCAAGATGCCGGCGAACGTCGAACTCAACGACGGCCAGCGCCGCGTGTTCGACCGCATCGCCGCGCTGCGCCGCGACGGCTGGAAGAAGCGCATGGTGGATCGCTTCAACCCGGTCACCATCCTCGGCGCGAGCCTGCTGTCGTTCTTCGCCCAGTTCGCCATCGGGGTGACCATGCTCGGCCAGCTCACCTTCGACCTGCTGCGCTTCGCCCGCGCGCCGCACCGGGGGCCATGGCGCGAGATTTCGGCCAACGTCTATAACGTGGGATACAAGGCGCTGGGCATCACGGCGCTGGTGGGCTTCCTGATCGGCATCGTGCTGTCCTACCTGTCGGCCAACCAGCTGCGCACCTTCGGCGCCAGCACGTTCATCGTCAACATTCTGGGCATGGCCGTGATCCGCGAACTGGGGCCGGTGCTGGCCGCCATCCTGATTGCCGGGCGCTCCGGGTCCGCCATCACCGCGCAGATCGGCGTGATGCGCGTGACCGAGGAACTCGATGCGATGCGGGTGATGGGCATCTCGCACGGCTTCCGGCTGATCATGCCGCGCGTGATCGCGCTGGCCGTGGCGATGCCGCTGCTGGTGGCCTGGACCGACCTGATGGCGCTGCTCGGCGGCATGACCGCCGCCCAGTTCCAGCTTGGCATCAGCTACGCCTTCTTCCTGCGCCAGCTGCCCGAGGCCGTGCCGGTGGCCAACCTCTGGCTCGGGCTGGGCAAGGGCGTGGTGTTCGGCATGCTGATTGCGCTGACGGCCTGCCACTTCGGCCTGCGCATCCGGCCGAACACGCAGAGCCTGGGCGAAGGCACGACAGCCTCGGTKGTCACGTCGATCACCGTGGTCATCATCGCCGACGCCATCTTCGCCATCCTGTTCAAGGACGTAGGCCTATGAACCATCCGGCCAATCCCTCCCCCGCCCGCCGCGAGGCGATCATCGAGGTGCGCGACCTGGTCAAGCGCTACGGCGACAACGTGGTGCATGACCATCTCAACCTTGATGTCTATCGCGGCGAGGTGCTGTCCATCGTGGGCGGCTCCGGCACGGGCAAGACCGTGCTGCTGCGCCAGATCGTCGGGCTGGAGCGGCCCACGTCGGGGACCATCAAGGTCTTCGGCGAAAGCCCCGCCAAGCTCAAGCCGGCGCAGCTGCAGGCGCTGCGCAACCGCTGGGGGCTCCAGTTCCAGCGCGGGGCGCTGTTCTCGGCGTTGTCGGTCATCGACAACATCGCGCTGCCCATGCGCGAGCTGCGCGCGCTGCCGGACAACCTGATCTGCCAGGCCTCGCTGCTCAAGCTGCAACTGGTGGGGCTGTCCGCCAAGGACGCCGACAAGATGCCGGCCGACCTCTCCGGCGGCATGGTCAAGCGCGTGGCGCTGGCCCGCGCGCTGGCGCTGGAGCCGGAACTGGTGTTCCTYGAYGAGCCCACGGCCGGCCTGGACCCGATGGCGTCCGACGACTACGTGGACCTGATCCGCGAACTGCGGCGCGAGCTGGGCCTGACCGTGGTGATGATCACCCACGACCTCGACACCCTCGTGGCACTGTCCGACCGCGTGGCCGTGCTGGCCGACCGCAAGGTGCTGGCCGCCGCCCCGATCCCCGAACTGGTGAAGGTGGACCACCCCTTCATTCGCGAATACTTCCTGGGCGACCGCGCCCAGCGCGCGTTGCAGGCCCTGCCGGCCCCGACCCGGCCCGACGCGCCGCGCCCCCCTTCCGGAGACACCTGATGGAAAACAAGTCAAACGCCTTCCTTGCCGGCGTTTTCACCATCGGACTGGCCGTGCTGGTGCTGTTCTCGCTGTTCTGGTTCAGTTCCGACCACGCGGTGCGCGTGCCGTACGACCTCATCACCCGCTCCACGGTGAACGGCCTCGGGCCGCAGGCCGATGTGAAGTATCGGGGGCTCGACGTSGGCAAGGTGGTGTCGATCAAGTTCGATCCGCAGGTGCCGGGGCAGATCATCGTGCGCATCAGCGTGAACCAGGACACGCCGATCACCCGCACGACCTACGCCACGCTGGGCTTCCAGGGCGTGACCGGGATCGCCTACGTGCAGCTCGATGACACCGCGCGCGAGGCCGGCAACGACAAGGCGTCGCCGCCGCTGCCCACCTCGGCGCGGGCGCCGGCGCGCATCGCCATGCGGCCGGGCTTCTTCGAGGAACTGGAGAAGCGTGGCGACTCGCTGCTGACGCAGACCGAGACGCTGATGTCCTCGCTCAACGAGATGTTCCAGACCACCAACCGCGACGAGCTGATGGCCGCCATCCGCTCCGTGCACAAGACGGCCGAGGATTACTCGAAGCTGTCCGCCTCGCTCCAGCCGGCCGCCGCCAAGCTGCCGCAGGCGGTGGATAACCTCAACGCCACGCTGGTCTCCACGCGGCGCCTGGCGGACGAGCTGGCCAGCCCCAACGGCACGGTCTTGCGCACGGTCAACGGCGTGGGCACCAACCTCCAGGGCGCGGCGGACTCGGTGCAGTCGGCCGCCGGCATCCTGAGCGAGGAAACCCTGCCGCAACTGAACGGCCTGGCGCGCGACGCCCGCCAGACCGCGCGCACCATCGACCGCGCCGCCGGCACCTTCAACGACCGGCCCAGCAGCGTGCTGTTCGGCGGCCCCTCGCCCACGCCGGGCCCGGGCGAAGCGGGGTTCAGCGCGCCATGATCATCGACCATCGCCCTGCCCTTCGCCCCAACTTCCACCGGGACTCCGCCATGACGCCTGTAGGACTCGTACGAATCGCCGCCCTTGCCGCACTGCTCGCACTGGGCGGATGCAGCGCGCTGTCGCCGGGGCCGTCCGCGCTGACCTATGACCTCGGGCCGATGGCCGGCACGCCGTCGCAGTCGCCCGCACCGCTGCCCAAGCTGCGCGTGGCCCAGACCGACGGCCCGGTATGGATGGACAACCAGTCGCTCTACTACCGCCTGCAATACTCGCAGGCGCAGCGGCTGCAGGCCTATGCCACGCAGCGCTGGGTCGATTCGCCACCCCGCCTGTTCGATGCGCGCCTGCGCGACGCGGTGTCCGGGCGCGGCGCGCTGACGTGGTTCGGCGATGGCTCGGTGCCGGCGCTCAAGGTGGACCTGCTCGCCTTCGAGCAGGTGTTCGACAGCGCCACCGCCAGCCGGGGCGTGGTGCGGGCGCGCGCCACCGTCTATCACAAGGGCCTGATCGGCCAGAAGACCTTCGTGGCCGAGCAGCCCGCCCCCAGCGCCGATGGCGCCGGCGGCGTCAAGGCGCTCTCCACCAGCAGCGACGCGGTGATCGCCGCCATCCTCGACTGGGCTGCCACRCTGCCGCTGGCCGCCGCCACGGCATCCGGCCCGGCCGCGCTGCCCGCCGCCAACCCGCCCGGCGCCAATGCGGTGCCGCTGCCGACGGCGCCGCCGTCACCGAATCCGCCCCGGCCGTAACGGCGGCCTGTATTCGCACGCATGACTCTGGTCGCGCCCCCGACATCTCCCCCGCCCCCGCCGCAGACGCCGCGCCAGCCGGAGCTGGACGGCTGGCTGCCGCGCCACTCGCCGCTGGCGCGCGTCGGCCTGATCTGCTTCACGCTGCTGGTGGCCTACGCCAGCCTCTATCCGTTCACGGGATGGGTCAATAACGGCATCTCGCCGCTGGCCTTCCTGACCGCGCCCAAGCCGCGCTACATCACCGAGTTCGACCTGATTACCAACGTGCTCGGCTATTGCCCGTTCGGGGCGCTGGTCGTGCTGGCGCTGCACCCGCGCATCTCGGGCGCGCGCGCCACGCTGATCGCGCTGGTGGCCGGCGCGCTGCTGTCGGCGGTCATGGAGGCGTTGCAGACCTGGCTGCCGAGCCGGATCTCGTCGAATATCGACCTGATCACCAACGCGCTCGGCGCGCTGCTGGGCGCGGCCATGGTGGCGCCGTTCACCAGCGCGCTGGTGGATCGCGGCACGCTTACGCGSCTGCGCATGGCGTGGTTCGAGCCCCATGCGAGCTTTGCGATCCTGCTGGTGCTGCTGTGGCCGTTCGCGCAGATCTTTCCGCAGGAGCACCTGTTCGGCATGGGCGGCATCGTGCGGGAATGGCTGACCGACCCCGATTCCTGGCCGATGGAGATCCTGCAGGGCTACTTCCCCGCCCTGCTCGATTGGCAGAACAACGTGGGACTGCGGCCCGACGACATGCAGGCCCAGCTGATGCTGGAAACCATGGTGACCGCGTGCAGCTGGATCGGCACGGGGCTGTTCGCCTCGCTGGCGATGCGGCGCACCGCGCCGATGCTGCGCATCCTGGCCGGGCTGCTCGCCTTCGCGTTGCTGCTCAAGGCCACCGTGGCCGAGTTGCAGTTCGCGGACGACAACACCTTCAACTGGCTGTCCGAGGGGGGCCGCTTCGCGCTGACCACGAGTTCGCTGGTGCTGGTGCTGCTGCTGCGCCTGCCACGCTGGCTGCGCGCGCTGCTGGCCATCGTGGCGCTGGCGGGGCTGGTAGTGCTGACCAACGTGCTGCCGGCGAATCCCTATGCGTGGATTTCGGAGCAAGGCTGGCGCATGGGACGTTTCGTGCACTTCAACAGCCTGGCCCAGTGGCTGGGCTGGCTGTGGCCGTTCGCGGCGTTCTTCTATGTGCTGTGGCGCGTGGAGCAGATGAGCATGCGCCGGCGGCTGCAGCGGCTGGCCCGGCGCCGTGCCACGGCGCGCGCCGTGGCGGCGGCGACGGACCGGCAGGTGGATGCCGGCCCGGGTCCGGGCCAGCCCTGATCCCAATCGAATCGATTTAGTGGAGCTGGCCGCCCTGCTCGCGGATATCCGCGTCGGTGGTCAGCGTGGTCTGCACCGCCACCCGCAGGCCGGCGATCAGCGTGTCCAGCGCCAGGCTCGGCGCGCCGGGATGCCGCGCCGCCTGTTCCGGCAGATAGGGAATGTGGATGAAGCCGCCGCGCGTGCCGGTCAGGCCGTGCCGCGCGATGCCATCCATCAGCCCGTAGAACACGTGGTTGCAGACAAAGGTGCCGGCAGTCTGCGACACCATYGCCGGCACGCCCGCCGCGCGCAGGTCGCGCACGATGGCCTTGATCGGCAGCGTGGCGAAGTAGGCGGCCGGGCCATCGGCGGCAATGGTCAGGTCGATCGGCTGCGCGCCGGCGTTGTCGGCGATGCGCGCATCGTCGACATTGATCGCCACGCGTTCGATCGACAATTCCGTGCGGCCACCAGCCTGGCCGACCGCAATCGCCACATCCGGCTTCACCGACGCCAGCAGCGCCGACATCGCCTCGATGGCCGCGCCGAACACGCACGGCAGCTGGCGGGCGACGATGATCGCATCGCCCACCTGCTGGCCGTCCAGCGCCCGCACCGCCTCCCATGACGGGTTGACCGGTTCCTTGTCGAACGGCTCGAAGCCGGTAAGTAATACGGTTCGCTGGGCGGTACGCATAGTGCGTGTCTCCATCAGTTACATCAGGAAGTACAGCAGGACGATATTGGCCGCCAGGATGGCCAGCGCCGACGGCACCTGCGCGCGGATGACCGCGTTCTTGTCGTCCAGCTCCAGCAGCGCCGCCGGGACGATGTTGAAGTTGGCCGCCATCGGCGTCATCAGCGTCCCGCAGTAGCCCGAGAACATGCCGATGGCCGCCATCACRGCCGGRTTGGCGCCGAACATGCCCACCAGGATGGGCACGCCCACGCCGCCGGTCATCACCGGGAACGCGGCAAACCCGTTGCCCATGATCACCGTGAACAGCGCCATGCCCACGCAGTACACCGCCACGGCCACCAGCTTGTAGTCCATGTTGATGTAGGCGGTGGCCAGGTGCGCCACGGCCTTGCCCACGCCGGCGTCCGCGAAGACCAGGCCCAGCATCGCCAGCATCTGCGGCAGCACCAGCGCCCAGCCCAGCGACTCGATCAGCCGGCGCGACTCGCGCATGCCTTGCGTCACGGTGTCRCGCGTCAGCCAGCACACCACGGCCAGCGAAACCAGGCAGCCAATGCCGAGCGACACGAACGTCACGTTCTTCGGATCGAGCAGCGGCACGCCGGCCAGCTTCACGTCCTTGAACAGCACCGTGCCGATCACGGTCACCAGCGGAATCAGCAGCGCCGGGATGAACAGCTTGTTGCCCAGGCGCTTGGCGCTGGCGCGGCGCTCCGACTCGGGCAGCGTGCCGTGCTTGCCGTGGCCCACGCCGCCGAAGCCGGCGATCAGYGCCATCAGCACGGCGGCGATGCCGACGATGGCCGGCGGGATCTTGTCGCCAATCAGGAAGATGGCCGCGTACAGCGCCCAGAACAGGCCGGTGGACAGGCGACGCGGGTGCGTCTTGTCCGTGAACGTCATCAGGGCGGTAATCGCCAGCACGAAGCCGGCCAGCCAGTAGAGATAGTCGATGGATACGATCATGGCTTACTCCCCAACCTTGCCGGATGCGGCGGACGTGGCCGGCGTCCCCGCCGGCGTCTTGCCCAGTTCGCGCTCGAGCCAGCCGTCCAGCCGCTTCAGGCGCACCGCGTGGATCAGGAACGCGCAGATCGCGGTGGGAATGCCCCAGACGGCGATGTGCAGCGGCTCCACGTCGATGTTCGACGACAGCAGGAAGGTGTGCATCAGCGCGATGGCACCGAAGGCCACGAAGATGTCCTCGCCGAAGAACAGGCCCACGTTGTCGGTGGCGGCGCAGAAGGCCAGCACGCGCTGGCGCACCGGCTCGGGCAGGTGCCCGAAGCGGTTCTCGGCCGCACCTTCGGCCATCGGGGCCAGCAGCGGACGCACCATCTGCGGATGTCCGCCCAGGCTGGTCAGCCCCACGGCGGCGGTCAGCTCGCGCACGGCGAGGTAGACGATCAGCAGGCGGCCCACCGTGGCCGAGGCGATGCGCGAGATCCACGCCTGCGCGTGCTCCCGCAGGCCGTGGCGCTCGAGCAGGCCGATCACGGCCAGCGGCAGCAGGATGATCAGCGGCAGGTTGCGCGCCTTGACGAAGGCCGTGCCGATCGCGGTGAAGATCTGCATCAGCGGCATGGAAGCGGTCAGCCCCGTGACGATGGCGGCAAGCGCCACCACCAGCATGGGATTGAACCGCAGGACAAAGCCGATGACGATGACGCCGACCCCGAGCAGGGGCCAAAGATTGACAGCCGATTCCATGGGTAACACCAGATAGAAGGTGAAGCTAACGGTGGAGCAAAGCCAGCGCCGGCGGGCGGGCGCCCGTCAGGCACCAGCCCGGATGGCGATGCCTTCCGCGCCGAGCCGTTCCCGGATGCGGCGCGCGAAGGCAAGCGCGTGGGCGCCGTCGCCGTGCAGACACACGGTTTCGGCGCGGATCGGTACCCAGGTGCCGTCGATGGCGCGCACGCGTTGGTCGCGCACCATCGACAGGGTCTGGTCCAGGGCAACTTCCTCGTCGTCGTGCAGCGCGCCCGGCGTGCCGCGCTTGACCAGCGTGCCGTCGGGGTTGTAGCCACGGTCGGCGAACACTTCTTCCTTCACCTGCAGCCCGGCGTCGCGCGCCATGGTGATCATGCGGCTGTTGGCCAGGCCGAAGAAGACGAGGTCGGGGTTGTAGTCGCGCACGGCCCGTACGATGGCGGCGCAGAGTTTTTCATCGCGCACGGCCATGTTGTAGAGCGCGCCATGCGGCTTCACGTGGGCGAGCTGGCCGCCCTGGGCGCGCACGATGGCGTCGAGCGCGCCGATCTGGTACAGGACGTCGGCGTAGACGGCTTCCGGGTCGCGCTGCATCTCCGTGCGGCCGAAGTTCTCGCGGTCCGGGAAGCTCGGGTGCGCGCCAATCGCCACGTTGTTGGCGATGGCCCACTTCACGGTCTGGAGCATGGTGGCGGCATCGCCGGCGTGCCAGCCGCAGGCCACGTTGGCGGAGCTGATCAGCGCCAGCAGGGCTTCGTCGTTGCCGCAGCCTTCGCCCAGGTCGGCGTTCAGGTCGATTTGCATGGGGGTTCTCCTTGTACGGTGGGGTCCAGCCCGGTTACGCCACGAAGCGCGTGGTGGTGCGGCGGCGCGCGGCGATCTTCATGCCATCGCCCTGCCATTGCAGCGCCTGGTCGATCTGCCGCAGRTAGCGGTCCAGCTCCGCCTGCGCGGCGGCGGCCTCGTCCAGMGTGGCCTGCACGAAGCGCACGGACGCGCCGAGCGGCACCTGCGCCAGCCGCCAGAGGTCGGCGCCGATCACGACGCCAATCTTCGGATAGCCGCCCGTGGTCTGCGCATCGCTCATCAGGGCGATGGGCTGGCCGGCCGGCGGCACCTGCATCACGCCCGGCACCACGCCGTGCGAGAGCAGGTCGCCGCTGCGCTCGGCGCGACGCGCCAGCGCGGGGCCCTGCAGGCGCAGGCCCATGCGGTTGCTCTGCGGCGTGATGGTCCAGTCGGACTGCCACAGCGCGGCCTGCGCGGCGGGTTCAAAATCGGGATATTCGGGGCCGGGCAGCATGCGGATGGCCCAGGCGTCGTCGATGCGGTTCACGGGCAGCGCCCAACCGGGTGCGGCCACGCCGAGCCAGTCGCGTTCCTCGTCCAGGCCCGGACGGCCGGCGGGCAGCTTGTCGCCTTCGCGCAGCACGCGGCCCTCGAAGCCGCCATAGCCGGACTTCAGGTCCGTGCTACGGGAGTTCATGACCAGCGGCACATCGATGCCGCCCGCCACGCAGAGGTAGGTGCGGGTGCCACCGCGCGGGGACGGCAGCGTCAGGGTCTCGCCGCGATGCACATCGAAGGCATGCCAGCACCAGACCGGCACGCCGTCCAGGTTGGCGCCGCACTCGGCCCCGACCAGCGCCACGCGCATATCGACATGGAAGCGCATGGCCGCGCGGCCCAGCGTGAATTCGATGCCGGCGGCGCCGGCCGCGTTGCCGAGCAGCCGGTTGCCCACCTGGAGCGCCAGACTGTCCGCCGCGCCCGAGCGGCCCACCCCGAAGCGTCGGAAGCCCACCCGGCCGAGATCCTGCACGGACGCCTGCGCGCCGGGACGAATGATTTCGATCACGCCAGATACTCCTCGACGATGAAGCGCACGGTGTCRCCCGGCGCGAACAGGGACGGCGGATCGCGGTCCGCCACGAAGAGCTGGGCGTCGGTATGGCCGATCAACTGCCAGCCGCCGGGCAGCACGGCCGGATAGATGCCGGTCTGCTCGCCGCCGATGCCCACGGCACCGGCCGGCACGGCCAGGCGCGGCTCGCGGCGGCGCGGCGTGGCCAGTTCGGGGACCATCCCGCCCATATAGGCGAAGCCGGGCTGGAAGCCAAGGAAATACACCACGTACTCGCCGGCCGCATGCCGGCGCACCACTTCCTGCGGCGTCATGCCCGTGTGCGCGGCCACATCGGCCAGATCGGGGCCGAACTCGCCGCCGTAGCGCACGGGAATCTCCACCAGCTTGCCGGTGGCGTTGCGCGTCTCGCCGGAGGCCCACGCCACCTTCAGATTGCGCTCCAGCGCGGCCACGTCGGCGGTGTCGTCGAACACCAGGGTGAGATTGTTCATGCCCGGCACCACGTCCACTACGCCGCGCCAGTCGGCGGCGCGCTCGGCCATGGCCCAGATGCGGCGCTGGACATCGAGCGAAGCGGGCGGCGCCACGCTATAGAGCAGCGCCTGCTCGGCCAGGCGATGGACGGTGCAATCGGGCATGTGGGGGCAACCTGTGAGGAAGAGGTCGGATGGCGTCGGACCGAATGTGACTCAGCCGTATTTCATCGACGATTTATCGATAAATTCATCATAACGAAACATGCCAACGCCCAGCACTCGGGGTTGTCCCTAGGATGTTATGCACCGTTAGCGACAAGATGTCGCCAAGACGGGGAATAAGTGATTTTTGCTGCGCTTATTGTGAAAGGTGGTTGAAAGGCGGTGCGCAGACATTCAAGGCGCCGCTTGCCTGCCTGTCGGAACAATAGGCAATAAAAAAGGCCGGGAGCGTGTCCCGGCCTTCTTTGATCCTGCTACCTGCGTGCTTTGTTTTGCTTCAGGCAAACCCGGCCTGATGCGCCTGCTGGTCGGCGTGGTACGAGCTGCGCACCATGGCGCCCACGGCGGCGTGGGTGAAGCCCATCTTGTAGGCCTCTTCCTCGAACATCTTGAAGGTGTCCGGATGCACGTAGCGCATCACCGGCAGGTGATGGTTCGACGGCGCCAGATACTGGCCGATGGTCAGCATGTCGATATCGTGGGCGCGCATGTCGCGCATGACTTCGAGGATTTCCTCGTCAGTCTCGCCCAGGCCCACCATCAGGCCCGACTTGGTCGGCAGGTGCGGATTGCGGCGCTTGAACTCCTGCAGCAGCTTGAGCGAGTGCGCGTAGTCGGCGCCCGGACGCGCCTGCTTGTACAGGCGCGGCACGGTTTCCATGTTGTGGTTCATCACGTCGGGCGGGGCGGCCTGAAGCACGTCCAGCGCCTTGTCCAGACGGCCGCGGAAGTCAGGCACCAGCACCTCGATGCGGGTGGCCGGCGACAGCGCGCGGGTCTGCGAGATGCAATCCACGTAATGCTGGGCGCCGCCGTCACGCAGGTCGTCGCGGTCCACGCTGGTGATCACCACGTAGTTCAGCTTCAACTGGGCGATGGTGCGCGCCAGGTTGCCCGGCTCGTTCACGTCGAGCGGATCGGGGCGGCCATGGCCCACGTCGCAGAACGGGCAGCGGCGCGTGCACTTGTCGCCCATGATCATGAACGTCGCCGTGCCCTTGCCGAAGCACTCGCCGATGTTCGGGCAGCTCGCTTCCTCGCACACCGTGACGAGGTTGTTCGCGCGCAGGATGTCCTTGATCTCGTAGAAACGCGAGTTGCCGGTTGCCGCCTTCACGCGGATCCACTCCGGCTTCTTCAGCTTCTCGGCCGGCACGATCTTGATGGGGATGCGCGCGGTCTTGTCGGCCGACTTCTGCTTGCGGGTCGGATCGTACTCGGCAGGGGATTGCGGGGCTTCGCTGGACGTGGCGATCAGGGCGTCGCTCATACTGTTCTCCGCACGCTTGGCCGCGTGCATGTTTGGCTGTGGACTTGGCTGTGAATCGGGGCCGGGTACGCCATCGCTGTGCTCAGGCGGCCTCGGCGGCGGCATTCCCGCGCACCGGGGCACGCGCTTCGCGCGCCGCCAGCACCTCGCACAGGGCCGCCGCCAGGCGTCGCGCGATTTCGGGGTAGTGGGCCGCAGTGACGGCGCCGTTCGTGGCATTCGTCGTGGCACTCAGCGTCGATGGCGTTCCTCCGGCTTCGMCTGCCCCCGGCACGGTGGCGCCCGCGCTGGCCATGTCGACTGTTTCCAGTCCGGCATAGCCGCAGGGGTTGATGCGAAGGAACGGTGAGAGGTCCATCTGCACGTTGAGGCTGACGCCGTGATAGCTGCAGCCGTTGCGGATCTTGAGGCCGAGCGCGGCAATCTTGGCGCCCTGGTGCGGTCCGTCCGACAGGTAGATGCCGGGGGCGCCGGGCTTGCGTTCGGCTGCGAGATTATACGCCGCGAGCGTGTCCAGCACCGCCTGCTCGATATCGGTCACCAGCTCGCGCACCATCAGGTGGCGACGACGCAGGTCGAGCAGCAGGTAGGCCACGACCTGGCCCGGGCCGTGATAAGTGATCTGTCCGCCACGATCGATCTTGACGACGGGGATGGCGGCGTCGGGCGAGAGCAGGTGCGCGGGGTCCCCGGCCTGGCCGAGCGTGTAGACCGGCGGGTGCTCGACCAGCCAGATCTGGTCCGGCGTGTCGGGCGTGCGGGCCTCGGTATAGGCGCGCATGGCGTCGAAACAGGGCGCGTACGGCTCCAGACCCCGTTCGATGACTTGAATGGCATGCATGCCCGAGAGTGTAACGAAAAGGGCCGGCATCCGCCGGCCCCTGGTGGGCGACCCCGGTCATGGCGGGGTCTCGCATTCGGCCTCCCGGTCCGGCCTGGGCGGCCAGACCAGCCTCAGTTCAGGAGGCCGTGACCTGATCCTGGCCCGGTGTCCATTCGGTCCCTCGAACCAAACGCCTCACGGCGCGATACACGAGGTGTGGCAGGTCCGCCACGGTCGCCGCCGGGCGGCGTGCTTCCGCAATCAGCGCCAGCCTGACCGGGCGGGTCGCGCGCGAGTCCACGCTGATCACGATCTCGTCGCCGCGCCGGAGCAACAGGCTGCCGCCACAACGGAGCCAGTAATCCTCCGAGTCGTTCTCGCGGGTCACCCACACGTCCGTGGCTTTGGCGTCTTCCACAAAAAGACGCTGGGCAGCATGGAGCGAGAGGCTGGTGACTTCGCCAGGGACGAGGGTGAACACTGTCGTTGTGAGCAATGCTTTCATGATGGCTTTCTCCGTGTGCCGGGTGCCCGCTGACTGGTCAGATGCGCCGGAACTGGCCTGGATATTGGACCGGGCCAGTTAGGGGGCGCTGACAAGCGGTTCCGGTGCATTGCATTCTAGTGATTGCCCTAGCACTATCAAAACGATATATATTCTTGTGTCTTGTTAGCCAAACTCACATAGAGAACTCGCATCATGGTCTGGAGCGGCAGCTGGAATCCCGACAATGGRCAGCGCTGGAAGCGCGATTTCCCGCGCCTGCCGGCGCTCTCCGCGCTGCGCGCCTTCGAGGCCGCCGCCCGCCACGAGAGCTTTTCCCGCGCGGCGGCGGAGTTGTTCGTCACCCATGGCGCCGTCAGCCACCAGGTCCGCGCGCTGGAGGAGGAACTGGGCCAGTTGCTGTTCGAGCGGCGCGGCAAGCGGGTGATGCTGACCGCCAACGGCCGGGTCTACGCCGAGCGCGTGCGCGACGCGCTGTTGCAGATCGCCGATGCCACGCGCGTGCTCCAGGCCGGCAACCGCGACAAGCGGCTGACCATCAGCACCATGCCGTCCTTCGCCGCGCGCTGGCTCACGCCGCGCATTGGCAGCTTTATCGAGCAGCATCCGGAGCTGGACGTGGAGCTGCTGTCCTCGAACTCGCTGGTCGACTTCGCCAATGAGGAAGTGGACATCGCGCTGCGCATGGGCAACGGCGACTACCCCGGCCTGTACGTGGAACGGCTGCTCGACGATGTGTTCTTTCCCGTGTGCAGCCCCGATTTCAACGGTGGCCGCCTGCCCGAACAGCCGGCGCACATGGCCGGCATGCCGCTGCTGCGCGGCGAGGGCGATCCGTGGCAACCGTGGTTCGAAGCCGCCGGGCTGGACTGGCCSGAGCCGCGCAAGGGCCTGCTGCTGCAGGATTCCTCGCTGCTGCTGCAGGCCGCCGCCGAGGGCCAGGGCATCGCGCTGATCCGCTCCTCGCTGGCCTACAACGACCTGCTCTCCGGCCGCGTGGTGCGGCTGTTCGACGTGAGCATCGTCTGCCCGTGGCTGCTGTACTTCGTCAGCACACAGGCCAGCCTGGAATTGCCGAAGGTGCAGGCGTTCCGCCAGTGGCTGCTGCCCGAGATGGAGCGCTTTCGCAACATTTTGTCGCAGTGGTCTGACTAGGCCAGCGCCCTACTTCTCGTTTTTGTCCGAAGGTTTCGCAGGTGCCGGCGTGGCAGTCTTTGCACGCCCCGCGCGCGGGTGGGCCTGGTCGTAGACCTTGGCCAGATGCTGGAAGTCGAGTGAGGTGTAGACCTGCGTCGTGGCGATGCTGGCGTGGCCGAGCATCTCCTGCACCGCGCGCAGGTCGCCTGACGATTGGAGCATATGCGTGGCGAATGAGTGGCGCAGCATGTGCGGATGCACGTGGGTCGGCACGCCGGCCGACATCGCCTGCTTGCGGATGCGCGACTGCACGGTGGCCCCGGACAGCCGCTTGCCGCGCGTGCCGAGGAACAGCGCGTGGGCGTCCTCGGGCGCTGCGCCGGGGCGCAGCAGCGTGTCGCGCACGGCCAGCCACGCCCGCAGCGCCTCCATCGCCTTGCTGCCGACCGGCACCGAGCGCCGGCGCGAGCCCTTGCCGATCACGGTGACCTCGGCGCCCGCCAGGTCGATCCAGCCGATCGAGCGGTACGCGCCATCCTCGGTGTAGCGCAGGTCGAGCTGCACCAGCTCCGACAGCCGCAGCCCGCTCGAATAGAACAGTTCGAAGACCGCCTGGTCGCGCCGCGCCTCGGCCGAGTCGCCGGGACGATGGGCGACCAGCGCCACCGCGTGCTCCACCGACAGCGCCTTGGGCAGCGGCTGGCCGCGCTTGGGCGCGCGCACCCCATCGACAGGATTCACCGCCACGCCATGGCCATGGCGCGCCGCCCACAGGTAGAAGCCGCGCCAGGCGGAAAGCGTGCGGGCGATGGTCCGCGCGGACAGGCCGCCGCCGTGCATGCGCGCGGCGAAGGACCGGATGTGATGGGTTTCGAGCGCCAGCAGCGCCACGCCCGGCGCGTGGCGCGCGGCGTGGGTCTGGAGCACGGAGAGGTCGTGGCCGTAGCTGGCCAGCGTGTGTTCGGCCAGCTTGCGGCCGGTGGCCAGCCAGTCGAGGTAGCGCACCACCAGCGGATCGGGCACCGGCTTGGGGTCCGGTGCCTCGCTATCCGATGGCGGGCGGCGGGACATGTCAGTCGCGCAGGCGGTTCAGCGCGGCGCCGGCGACTTCGCCGATCTGGCCCAGGTAGGCCGTGCCCATGCCTTCGTGGAAGCGGCGCGCATCGGGCGAGCCCAGCACCAGCAGGCCGAAGGTGGCGCCCAGCGCGTCTTCGTCCGGGCGGGTCGGCACGCGCAGCGCCACCATCGCCAGCGAGGCGATGTCGTCACGCTCGAGCAGCGCGGCGGCCTCGAAGCCGCTGTTCGGGCCGCAGTACGGCGCGCGCAGCCCTTCGGCGAACAGGCGCAGGTCGTCGCTGGCGCCCTGCGCCACTTCGATGTGCGTAAAGGCTTCGCCGACGTTCCACACGCGCAGCGCCACGGCCGGCACGTCGAACACCTGCTGCAGGCCGTCCTGCACCGTGTACGGCAGCGCGTGCGAGTCGGCCTCGGCCAGCAGGCGGAGCTGCCAGGCGTGCATGCGCTGCTGGGTGCGGTCGTTGTCGTGCCCGTGGCGGACCAGGTCGGCCAGCTTCAGCTCCAGCCCCTTGTTCTTCTCGCGCAGGATTTCCATCTGGCGCTCCTGCAGCGACACGGCGCGATGGCTATGCGGGCTGGTCAGCTGCACCGCGGCCAGCAGTTCGGCGTGTTCCTCGAAGAACTGCGGATTGCTCTGCAGCCAGGCGGCGACATCTTGGGCGTTCATAAGCTTCTACCGGAGTATTTTTCGGATGGCAGTGTAGCAAACGGCACTGCTAGGTCTGGATCAGCCGCTTCTGGCGCGAAATGCTCATCAGGATGCCGATCCCCATGCCCAGCGTCACCAGCGCCGTCCCGCCRTAACTGAGCAGCGGCAGCGGCACGCCCACCACGGGCAGGATCCCGCTCACCATGCCCATGTTCACGAAAGCGTAGGTGAAGAAGATCAGCGTGATGGAACCCGCCAGCAGCCGCGAGAACAGCGTCGGCGCATTGGCGGCAATATACAGCCCGCGGAAGATCAGCATCAGGTACAGCACCAGCAGCACCGCGTTGCCGATCAGGCCGAATTCCTCCGAGAACACCGCGAAGATGAAGTCGGTGTGCTTCTCGGGGATGAATTCCAGGTGGGTCTGGGTSCCCTTGAGCCAGCCCTTGCCGGTCACGCCGCCCGAACCGATGGCGATAATCGACTGGATGGTGTGGAAGCCCTTGCCGAGCGGGTCGGTGGTGGGGTCCAGCAGCGTGCAGACGCGGTGCTGCTGGTAGTCGTGCAGGACCGGCCAGTTCACGCCCGGGGCGCAGATCTGGCTTTCATAGGAGATCAGCAGCGTGACCGCCACCACGCCGATGGCCAGCAGCGGCAGGATGATCTTCCAGGTCAGCCCGGCGAAATAGATCACATAGAGGCCGGCGGCCAGCACCAGCAGCGCCGTGCCAAGGTCAGGCTGCTTGGCGATCAGCCCCACCGGAATGCCGAGCATGACCAGCGCCACGACAAAGTCGAACCACTTGACCACGCCCTCGCGCTTCTGGAAGTACCACGCCAGCATCAGCGGCATCGAGATCTTCATGATCTCGGACGGCTGGATCACCATGCCCACGTTGAGCCAGCGCCGCGCGCCCTTGCGGATCAGGCCGAACATCGCCACGGCAATCAGCAGCGCCACGCCCACTGTATATAGGGGGACGGCGACCCGCATCAGCAGCTGGGTCGGCATGTAGGCRATCACCATCATCACTGCGTACGAGAGCAGGATGTTGCGCAGCTGGTCTTCCACGCGGCCCGGCATGTCGATGGCGGCCGAGTACAGCGCCACGATACCGGTGGCRAACAGCAGGAAGACGATCAGGGCCAGCGGCTTGTCGAAGCCCGTGAGGGCCGTCCGGATCACGGACACGACGCGGCGTTTATCCATGGTGCCCGTCTCCTTTACTCTGAAGCATTGTTACGGGGGGCGGGTGCCGTCGTGCTGACCGGCCGGACGCGTGGCTTGGCCGGCGCAGGCGCCGAGGCGGGTGCGGGGCGCGCGGCGGGTGCCGGGACCGGCACCGGAGCCGGCGCGGCCGGCTTGCTGTGGCCAAGCGCCTGGAGCATCCGTTCGTCGAGCGTGGCCACGGCCGAGGCCGGCGCGATGGCGGCCGGGTCAAGCTGGGCGGCGATCGATTCCGACGCGCCGCGCGCGCCGGCGCCCGATGCCACGGTGGCGCCGGAAGCCCCCGCCAGGGCTGCACTCGCCCCCGCAGCACTGGCGTCCGCGCCCGAGGCCGCGCTCACCGGCGCATTGGCCATCACCGTGGCCGTCGCCACGTTCGCCGTCAGGCCGGTGGTGAACACGCTCGGCGTGTCCACCGGCGGCTTGCCGCCCGCGCGCTCGCGCTCGGCCGGCGGCGGCGCGTTGGCCTGCAACTCCTCGGGCCACTTGCCGAGCAGGTAGTAATCCATCACCTTCCGCGCGATCGGCGCCGCCACGGCCGCGCCGAAGCCGGCGTTCTCGACGATCAGCGCCAGCGCGATCTTCGGGTTGTCCGCCGGCGCGAACGCGGTATAGAGCGAGTGGTCGCGCTTTCGCTCGTCGATGGCATGGTGGTTGTACTTCTCGCCCTTGGCCAGCGTGTAGGTCTGCGCCGTGCCGGTCTTGCCGGCCGATTCGTAGGCCGCGCCCGCGAACACGCGCGCGGCAGTGCCCGAGTGCGTCACGGCCACCATGGCCTTCTTGATCACGTCGATATCGGCCTGCTTGAGCGGAATCCGATAGCTTTCCTTGGGCACGGTCAGCGTCCGCTGGCGCGAGACCGAATCCTCCACCGCCTTCACCAGGTGGGGCTTCATCGCCGCGCCATTGTTGACGATGATCGACACCGCATTGGCCAGTTGCAGGATCGTGAAGCTGTTGTAGCCCTGCCCGATGCCCAGCGAGATGGTCTCGCCGTCATACCACTTCTGCTGCTCGGGCTTGCGGTACGCCTTGCGCTTCCACTCGGTGGACGGCAGGATGCCGCGGCTTTCGCCCTCGATGTCGATACCCGTGATCTGGCCGAACCCGAGCGGCTTCATGAAGTCGTGGATGCCGTTGACGCCCATGTCGCGCGCCAGCGCGTAGTAATAGGTGTCGCAGGACTGCACGATGGACGCCTGCATGTCCACCCAGCCGTGGCCGCCCGGCTTGTCGTCGCGGAAGGTGTGGTTGCCCAGCGTGAAGAAGCCCGGATCGTGCATGCCCCAGGCGGCCGTGCGCTTGCCGATGGTCAGCGCCGCCAGCGCCATGAACGGCTTGTAGGTKGAGCCGGGCGGATAGGTGCCGCGCAGCGGGCGGTTCAGCAGCGGCTTGTCCGGCGAGCTGTTGAGTTCGTCCCAGGTCTTCGAGTCGATGCCTTCCACGAACAGGTTCGGGTCGTAGGTCGGCTTGGAGACGAAGGCCAGGATGTCGCCCGTGGCCGGCTCGATCGCCACCAGCGCRCCGCGCCGGTCGCCAAACAGCTGCTCGGCCAGTTGCTGGAGGCGGATGTCCAGCGACAGGATCAGGTTGTTGCCCGGCGTGGCCGGCGAGGTGGACAGCGTGCGGATCGGCCGCCCGCCCGCGCTCACTTCCACTTCCTCGAAGCCGGTCAGCCCGTGCAGTTCGGCCTCGTAGCTCTGCTCCAGGCCGATCTTGCCGATGTAGTTGGTGCCCTTGTAGTTGTCGGCGTCCTTGCGCGGATCGTACTTGGCGCCCTCGGCGTCGTTGGCCTCGTCCATCGCATCGATCCGCTCCTGGTCGCGCTGCGAGATGCGCCCCAGGTAGCCGATCACGTGGCTGGCCGATTCGCCGAGCGGGTACTGGCGGAACAGCCGCGCGCGCACATCCACGCCGGGAAAACGGAAGCGCTGGGCGGAGAACTTGGCSACTTCCTCGTCGGAAAGCTGGCTGCGGATCGGCAGGCTTTCGAAGCTGCGCGATTCCTCCAGCAGCCGCTTGAAGCGGCGACGGTCACGCGGCTGGATATCGACAAGTGACGAAAGCGACTCAATCGTGTTGTCGAGGGTATCGGTCAGCTTCGACGGCGTGATTTCCAGCGTGTAGGCCGAATAGTTGCGCGCCAGGATCACGCCGTTGCGGTCCATGATGATGCCGCGATTGGGCTCGATCGGCGCCACCGAGATCCGGTTGTCCTCGGCCTTGGCCGAGTACTGGTCGTGCTTGTACCACTGCAGCCACAGGAAGCGGGTGAACAGCAGCCCGAAGCAGATCACCGTAAACAGGGCGGCAGCCGCCACGCGGATGCGGAAGCGGCCGATTTCCAGTTCGACGTTGCGGATTTCGGTCATGGCGGTACTGCGGCGGCGGGTTCGGCGTGGGCGGTGGCCCGGGCGGCTCTATATAGATAGATCCGACCCGGGAAGGCTGGATCGGCTAAATCGGTCGGGTTTCGTCGACGTCGTGCGAACGCCGCTGTGGCGCCAACAGCACACTGGTGGCCAGCGGCCACAGCAGCGCCTCGATGCAGGGCGCCAGCAGCAGTTGCCAGCCCGGCAGGGGCGCGCCCATGGCCAGGCGGATCACCACCGGCACGGCGTGGACGATAAACAGCAGCGGCAGCACGTGCAGCGCCTGGGTATAAACCGAGAACCACAGCACGCGGCGATGGATCGTGATGGCGAAGTAGGCCAGCAGCGTGTAGGCCATGGCGTGCTCGCCCAGCAGGCGGGCATCGTGCACATCCATCAGCAGGCCGAGCAGGAAGGCCACGCCCATGCCGACCTTGCGCGGCTGGTGGATGTTCCAGAACACCAGCACCAGCGCCACCATGTCCGGAATCCAGAGCGTGGTGCCCCACGGCATCAGGTTGAACAGGAAGGCGACGATGAACGTCACCGCGATGAACGCGGGGTTGACCGGGCGCAGCAGATACTGGGGATTGGTCACCGTGCGGGCTCCGTGGCAGCGGGTTTATCGCCGTTTTTCTCTGCCGATTTCTCGGCACCGGCGCGGGCCGCCGCCGAACGCGCACCGCGCTCGGCCTTCTGCGGCTTGTCCTCGTCCTGCGGACGCGGTCCCAGCCCGGACTCGTAACGCACCACCAGCAACTGTCGGTGCGAGCGCACGCCAGCCACCGGCTCGCAGTACACGCGCGAGAAGGCGGTATCGGCCTTGCGTTCGATATGGGAGATCTTCGCCACCGGCAGGCCGGGCGGATAGGTCCCGTCCAGGCCGGATGTGACGAGAAGGTCTCCTTGCTGGAGATCGGCCGAGGCCGCCATGAAGCGCAGGTCGAGCTGCCCGGCACGCGAGCCGCCAAAGGCCACGCTGCGCAGCCCGTTACGCACCACCTGGACCGGAATCGCCTGATCCTTGTCGGTCAGCAGCGTCACTTCGGACTGGAGCGGCGAGACCCGCGTGATCTGGCCGATCACGCCGCGTTCGTCGATCACCGGATAGCCGGCGCGCAGGCCCTGCACGCTGCCCCGGTCGATCACGATGCGCTGGCTGTACGGGTCGCGGGCGTCATAGAGGATCTCCGCCGCCACCACCGGCGTGGCCGATTGCTGGGTCAGATTCAGCAGCTTGCGCAGCTGGTTGTTCTCGGCCTCGAGCTGGGCCTGGCGCACGGCGGCGCTGGCCTGCTCCACGGCGCTGCGGCGCAGCTCGCGGTTCTCGTTGGCCAGCGTGACGGACGACTGGGCATAGTCAAAGACGCCGCGCAGCGCATCGCGCGGCACCAGGACCGCGCGTTCCACCGGCATCAGCACGGTGGCGGCAACCTGGCGCGCGACGCGCATGGCGTCGAAGCGGGCATCGACCACGAGCAGCGTCAGCGCGATGGTCACGAAAATGACCAGCCGCGCCACGGCGGACGTGCCTTGCTTGAAGAGCGGCGGTGGGGAGTAATCCATTTACCCGTGCGCAGGCGAAGTCATCCCGCCRGGGGCGGCGGGAAGGGGCGGAAATCTCGTGGCGCACGCGCCGGCGCAGCCTGCTGGGGCCGGCATGCCGCGTGTCGCCACGTTGCGGTTCCTGTTCTTACTCGTACGAGAAGATGCTGCCGAGCTTGTCCATGCGCTCGAGCGCCATGCCGGAGCCGCGCACCACGCAGGTCAGCGGGTCTTCGGCCACCAGCACCGGCAGGCCGGTTTCCTCGGCCAGCAGGCGGTCCAGGTCGCGCAGCAGCGCGCCGCCACCGGTCAGCATCATGCCGCGCTCGGCGATGTCGGCACCCAGTTCCGGGGGCGTCTGCTCGAGGGCGATCTTCACGGCGGACACGATCTGGTTCAGCGGATCGGTCAGGGCTTCGAGGATTTCGTTCGACGAGACCGTGAATGCACGCGGAATGCCTTCGGACAGGTTGCGGCCCTTGACTTCCATCTCGCGCACTTCGGACCCCGGGAATGCCGAGCCGATTTCCTTCTTGATGGCTTCGGCGGTCTGTTCGCCGATCAGCATGCCGTAGTTGCGGCGGATGTAGTTGACGATGGCTTCGTCGAACTTGTCACCGCCCACGCGCACCGAACCCTTGTAGACCATGCCGCCCAGCGAGATGATGCCCACCTCGGTGGTACCGCCGCCGATGTCCACCACCATCGAGCCCGACGGCTCCGACACCGGCAGCCCGGCGCCGATCGCGGCCGACATCGGCTCCTCGATCAGGTACACCTGGCTGGCGCCGGCGCCCAGCGCCGATTCGCGGATGGCACGGCGTTCCACCTGGGTGGAGCCGCACGGCACGCAGATGATGATCCGGGGGCTCGGGCGCAGCAGCTTCGAGTCATGGACCATCTTGATGAACTGCTTGAGCATCTGTTCGGTCACGGTGAAGTCGGCGATCACGCCGTCCTTCATCGGGCGGATGGCCTCGATATTGCCCGGCACCTTGCCCAGCATCTGCTTGGCTTCCTTGCCGACCGCCTGGATCGTCTTCTTGGCGTTGGGGCCGCCTTCCTGACGGATGGCCACGACCGACGGCTCGTCCAGGACGATGCCCTTGTCGCGCATATAGATCAGGGTGTTGGCGGTGCCCAGGTCGATGGCCAGGTCGTTGGAGAAATAGCTGCGGAGAAATCCGAACATCAGGAATCCTGTCTTTTGTTGGTTCGCGAGTATGCGAAACGGCCGGCGCCGTCTTCGGCCCGGCCAGGTATACGTTTGCAAGGGTGATGGTTCACGGTTCCCCCGGTGCGCTGCGGCCCGTACCGGCAAGCCGGTACGCCCCGGTGCCGACGGCGAGGGGCGCATGCCCGCCCGGTCATCGGCGATCCGCAACCGGCGCAACCTGCACGCCGGACCTACGGGAACCTTTGATTAGACTCTGCGCGAAAGTTCGCCGCCAGATGCGCCGGACAGGTCGGAAAATCGCCTGACGATGGCAGAAGCCTAATCGGAGGAACCTGATTGTGAAGTGTGAAACTGCGATGAAAACCAGCCGTTAATCGCGGACTCGCCGCCGGGCCGTGCCTTTATCGTTCGCCAATCGTTTCCTGCTCTGTTGCAGTCCTGCGACGCTCGCGCGACGCATGCCCCGGGCGGCTGCCCTGCCCGGCACTCATGGTACGTGCCAGCAGTGGCGACGGCATCACCGGCGCAGCCGCCGGCGTGACCCGTGACCTGCCTGGAACCCGCCATTTGGCGCGCCATGTGAAGTCCGCGTTGCGGGAGGCCTGCAGCGCGTAATGATACCTTATAATCCACGCTGTTTCGGGGCGTCAGCGCCCGGAAAAACTTGTAACGAAACGATCCCGGGGGCGCCCCCGGACCCCGCTCCGGGCGTCCTGCCCGCCACCCGACCGCAACATCCCCAGTCCGATGGACTGAACCCGGCGCCCGCGCCGCATCACGCCATGGCTCTCGCACTCTCCGACGTCAAGCGCATCGCGCACCTGGCCCGCATCGAAACCAGCGATGCCGAGGCCGCGCAGACGCTCGCCCAACTGAACAACTTCTTCTCGCTGGTGGAGCAGATGCAGGCGGTGGACACCACCGGCATCGAGCCGCTGGCGCACCCGCTCTCCGCCGTGCGCGACATCGCCCAGCGCCTGCGCGAGGATGCCGTGACCGAGACCGACCGCCGCGAAGACTACCAGCGCCCGGCCCCGGCCACCGAACGCGGCCTCTACCTGGTGCCGAAGGTCATCGAGTGACGCCCGGGCCCACCCGCCCGGCCCGCCGCCGCCGCCCCTGACCGCCACCGCAGACACCAGACCGACATGTCCTTTTCCGCTGATTCCGTGACTTCCCTGCGCCAGATCGCCGATGCCCTGGCGGCGCGCACCGTCTCCGCCGAGGAACTCGCRCGCGACTACCTCGCCCGCATCGAGGCCGCGCGCGACCTGAACGCCTTCGTCGACRTCAACGCCGACCTCACCCTGGAGCAGGCCCGTGCCGCCGATGCGCGCCGCGCCCAGGGCCAGGCCACGCCGCTGACCGGCGTGCCCATCGCCCACAAGGACGTCTTCGTGACGCGCGGCTGGGCCTCCACGGCCGGCTCGAAGATGCTGGCCGGCTACCAGAGCCCGTTCGACGCCACCGTGGTGGAGCGCCTCGCCGCCGCCGGCATGGTCACGCTGGGCAAGACCAACATGGACGAATTCGCGATGGGTTCGTCGAACGAGAACTCGTATTTCGGCATCGTGCGCAACCCGTGGGACAAGCAGCGCGTGCCGGGCGGCTCCTCGGGCGGTTCCGCCGCCGCGGTGGCCGCAGGGCTGGCCCCGGCCGCCACCGGCACCGACACCGGCGGCTCGATCCGCCAGCCGGCGTCGTTCTCGGGCATCACTGGCATCAAGCCGACCTACGGCCGCGTCTCGCGCTACGGCATGATCGCGTTCGCTTCGTCGCTCGACCAGGGCGGCCCGATGGCGCGCTCGGCCGAGGACTGCGCGCTGCTGCTCAACGCCATGGCCGGTTTCGATCCGAAGGATTCCACCAGCCTCACGCCCGCCCAGGGCGGCGTGGACGAGGACTTCACGCGCCATCTGGGCCAGCCGCGCGCCGGCGCCAGCGCCGACCAACCGCTGGCCGGCCTGCGCATCGGCCTGCCGCGCGAGTACTTTGGCGCGGGCCTGTCCGCCGACGTGGAAGCCGCCGTGCGCGGCGCGCTGGCCGAGTACGAGAAGCTCGGCGCGACGCTGGTCGACGTGACCCTGCCCAAGACCGAGCTGTCGATCCCGGTGTACTACGTGATTGCACCGGCCGAGGCGTCGAGCAACCTGTCGCGCTTCGACGGCGTGCGCTACGGCCACCGCGCGGCCGAGTACAGCGACCTGCTCGACATGTACAAGAAGTCCCGCGCCGAAGGCTTCGGCGCCGAGGTCAAGCGCCGCATCATGGTGGGCACCTACGTGCTGTCGCACGGTTATTACGACGCCTATTACCTGCAGGCGCAGAAGATCCGCCGCATCATCGCCGACGATTTCCAGCGCGCCTTCAGCCAGTGCGACGTGATCATGGGCCCGGTGGCGCCCACGGTGGCCTGGAAGCTCGGCGAGAAGACCGCCGACCCGGTGCAGATGTACCTGGCCGACATCTTCACGCTCTCCACCAGCCTCGCCGGCCTGCCCGGCATGAGCGTGCCGTGCGGCACCGGTCAGGACAATATGCCCGTCGGCCTGCAGCTCATCGGCAACTATTTCGATGAAGCGCGCCTGCTGCAGGTGGCCCATGCGTTCCAGCAAGCCACCGACTGGCACCTGCGCCGCCCGGCCTGATGACGATGCACGACAAGCGCCTGCTACGCCTCTTTGCCGCGATGGCCCTCGCCGTGGTGCTGGCCGGCTGCTCGCTGCCGTTTGGCGGGCGCTCCACGCCCATCGCCGCGCGGGACATCGACCTGAACGGCGACTGCCGCCGCACCGAGGAAGACGGTTTCCGCGAGGACGCCCAGCTACGCGTGGTGGACAACGCCGTGCAGCAGTTGCAGTGGAAGCTGTGGGTCGGCAAGCGCGGCTCGTGCAGCTTCAATCTGGCCGACTTCCGACAGGTGCGCAAAACGCCACATATCGAACTGCGCGCCAACGATGGCAGCGCCTGCAAGCTGATGGTCTGGCAGGACCCGCGCCGCGTGACGCTGGCGCACGCAAGCTGCCAGTCGCACTGCACGCCCGGCATCTATGAAGAAGCGTGGCCGGTGATGTTCGAGCCGGACTCGGGCGCCTGCGCCCGCACGCGATAACGTAACTATCATGCCGCCACGCCGCCCACTCTCATCCTTCGCCGCCGGGATTCTGCCCGGCGTTATGCCTCGGGCGCGGCGCTGGCTGCGCGCGGGTTTTGCGATGATGACGGTGGCGGCGGTGCCGGCCTGGAGCACGGTCTCGGCGCCGCAAGCGCCGATTTCGGCCTCCAGTGCGCCTGCTGTGGCGGCTTCTGTGGCAGCCTCGGCAGCCACCTCCACGTCGGCCGCCCCGGCGCCCATCGTCCAGCGCGTACGGCTGGCGGGCGATGCCGGCATGCCGACGCTCCCCGCCTACTGGTTCCTGCCCCGCGACAGCGGCCAGCCAAGGTCGCAGCCGCTGCCGGTGGTCGTGGCGCTGCACGGCTGCGGTGGGCTTGAAGACACGCATCGCGTGGCACGGCGCACCGGCTCCATCGACGAAATCCTCGACCCGGCCGGCGCCCTGCAGGCCCGCTACCGCGAGTACGCCCACTGGCTGACCGAGCGCGGCTACGCCGTGCTGATGCCGGACAGCTTCGGCCCGCGCGGCCGCATCACCAGCGGCTGCGGCGACACGCCGGACGCGCGCGGCATCGACGACAAGACGCGCCGCGCCGACGCCCTGGCCGCGCTGCGCTGGGTGGCCCGCCAGCCCGGCGTCGACCCGCGCCGCATCGTGCTGCTGGGCTGGTCGAACGGCGCGCAGGCGGTGCTGGCCGCCATCGACGCCAGCCGCCCGTGGCCGGCCGGCACGCCTGCCGTGGAGCGCGCCGTGGCCTTCTACCCGGCCTGCAAGCGCGTGGTGCGGCAGCACAATTTCAAGCTGCGCGCGCCGGTGCTGATGATGATTGGCGGCGCGGACGACTGGACCCCGGCCACGCGCTGCGCGATGCTCCAGAACGCGGTGCTGGCCCGCCAGCCCGATGCGCGCTTCCGGCTGGAGATCTACCCGGGCGCCTATCATGGCTTCGACGGCACCAGCGAGCTGCACGGCCGGCGCGACGCCTCCCGGCGCACCCCGGGCGGCGATACCGCCAGCGGCGGCGACGCCCTGGCGCGTGTGGCCGCGCTCGCCCAACTCGATTCGTGGCTGTTGAACCCCGCGCCCTGAAAAACGCCGGGTCCGGCCTGATATAGAACAGAACAGAAGACTTAAACCAGGAATACCGCCATGCAATGGGAAGTGGTGATCGGCCTGGAGACGCATACGCAGCTCTCCACCGCCTCGAAGATTTTTTCCGGCACCTCCACCGCGTTCGGGGCCGAACCCAACACGCAGGCCTCGCCCGTGGATCTGGCGCTGCCGGGCGTGCTGCCCGTGCTGAACAAGGGCGCCGTCGAGCGCGCCATCGAGTTCGGGCTGTCCATCGGCGCCCATATCGCGCCGCGCAGCATCTTCGCGCGCAAGAACTACTTCTACCCTGACCTGCCGAAGGGTTACCAGATCAGCCAGTACGAGATCCCGGTCGTCCAGGGCGGCACCATCACGATCCAGGTGGAAGGACGGCAGGGCGTCTACGAGAAGACCGTGAACCTGACCCGCGCCCACCTTGAGGAGGATGCGGGCAAGTCGCTGCACGAGGACTTCGCCAACATGACCGGCATCGACCTGAACCGCGCCGGCACGCCGCTGCTGGAGATCGTGACGGAGCCAGACATGCGCAGCTCGGCCGAGGCCGTGGCCTATGCCAAGGCATTGCACTCGCTCGTGGTGTGGCTCGGCATCTGCGACGGCAACATGCAGGAAGGCAGCTTCCGRTGCGACGCCAACGTCTCGGTGCGCCCAGTCGGCCAGAAGGAATTCGGCACCCGCCGCGAAATCAAGAACCTGAACTCGTTCCGCTTCCTGCAGCAGGCGATCGACTACGAAGTGCAGTGGCAGATCAACGAGATCGAGGACGGCCGCAAGATCGTCCAGGCCACCGTGCTGTTCGACCCGGACACCGGCGAGACGCGCGCGATGCGCACCAAGGAAGACGCGCACGACTACCGCTACTTCCCCGATCCGGACCTGATGCCGCTCGAGATCGACAGCGAGTGGGTCGAGCGCGTGCGCGCCGGCCTGCCCGAGCTGCCGGCGGCGATGCAGGCGCGCTTCGTCTCGCAATACGGCCTCTCGGCCTACGATGCGAGCACGCTCACGGCCACCAAGTCCCTCGCCGCGTACTTCGAGGCTGTGGTGACCGAAGCCGGCGTGGCCAGCGCCAAGCCGGCGGCCAACTGGCTGATGGGCGACGTGGCGTCGCAACTGAACCGCGAAGGCATGGCCATCGACGACGCCCCGGTGCGCCCGGCGCAACTGGCCAGGCTGCTGGCGCGCATCGCCGACGGCACGGTGTCCAACAACACAGCCAAGAAGGACGTCTTCCCGGCGATGTGGGCCGGCGAGTCCGGCGGCGACGCCGACGCGATCATCGCCGCCAAGGGTCTCAAGCAGATGTCCGATACCGGCGAACTCGAGAAGATCATCGACGACGTGCTGGCCGCCAACGCCAAGTCGGTSGAAGAGTTCCGCGCCGGCAAGGAAAAGGCCTTCAACGCACTGGTCGGCCAGGCCATGAAGGCCACCAAGGGCAAGGCCAACCCGGCCCAGGTCAACGAACTGCTCAAGAAGAAGCTCGGCTGACCCGCCCTCGGCGCCATCCGAGCCATCTGGCGAAAAAAGCCGGCCCGCGCAAGCGGCCGGCTTTTTTGTTGGACGCCCCTAAGCACCCCTAAGCGCCCCGCAGCGCCCGCTCCAGCGCCACGATGCGCGCCTCGAGGTCGTGCAGGCGGCSCTCGCGCGAGGCGAGGGCTTCCCGCATCTGGGCGATGGGCGCGCTCAGTTGCCCCACGGTGGCCGCGTCGGTCGGCGCGGTGCCCGGCGCGACGTTGATGATCTGGCGCTGCAGGGTGTCGGTGCCGACCGAGACCGTCAGGTCGCGGTCGCAGTACGAGGCCGTGCCGAGCGCCACGCCGTGCGCTGCCGCCGCGCGGCTGCCGTGCCCGAGCGCCACCGCGAACTCGGTGCTGGCGACGGCGTCGGTGCCCACGGCGACCGCGCCGGTATTGGTGGCCTGCGCCATCGGCCCCACGGCGATCGCCGTCGCGCCGGAGGCTTCCGATCTCTGGCCCAGCGCCACGCTTTTGTGACCGGATGCCACCGCGGCCATCCCCACCGCCGTGGTGCCGCCCACCTGGAAGCTGTCCGCGCCGGACGCCACGGCATTGCCGCCGATGGCGACGCTCCACGCGTAGGCGGCCTGCGCTTTTTCGCCGATCGCGACCGAGCGGCTGCCATAGGCATAGGTATCGCAGCCCAGTGCGACCGAGCCGGCGTCCACGGGGTCCCGCGCGGCGACATCGGCACGGGCATTCAGGCCAATGGCCACGCCGGGCCCCGACTCGCTGACCGTCGCCCCTTGGCCCAGCACGACACTGCCGACCCCGGTGGCGACGGTATCCGCGCCGATGGCGATGGCGTTGCTGCCGGGTGCCGAGGCGGCCGTCCCGCTGGCGTTCACCTGCACATACTTGAGGCCGGTCTTGCCCGAGGCGAGGTCATCCACCGTCTGCGACAGCGCGGCGATGTCCTGCGCATTGCCAGCGACGTCGGCCTCCGTGTCGGCCAGCTGGCTGCCCGTGATGGCGTCGCTGCTGCCCTGGCTCACCTCGCCGGGCCGGAGTCCTGTGACCAATGTCGATGGCAGCGTAGCGCGGCTCTTGCTCTTGTCGTCATAGGCCAGGTAGGGCGCACCGCCGCCGCCGCCGCCACCGCCACCGCCACCGCCACCGCCACCGCCACGATTGCCGTTGGCGGACGATGGATGGTTCCCTGCTTCGGGCTCAGTCTGAGGAATTGCCATGAAGGGCTCCTGGAATCGGGTTGATCAGAACCACGGCAAGGGCGCATACACGGCCCGTGCCGTCGCCATGGTCGCTACCCGATCTCCAGAAGTACATGGATCCAAAGGCCGCCCGCCCCCCGACTACGAACGCCCCGCCGCCCGCTCCAGCGCCGCGATGCGCGCTTCGAGCTGGCGCAGCGTTGCGATGCGGGCCTCGAGGTTGCCCAGGCGCCGGGCCACTTTCGGGTTGACCTGCAGGGCCGCGTCCTTGAGTTGCGCGACGGTCACGGCGTCGTCGTCCTGCTCGCCCGGTAACACATGGGTGATGTAGCGGCCATTGTCCGCCGTGCCGACGGACACCGCGTATTCGCGGTCGCAGACGGAAGACGCGCCGAGCGCCACGCTGCCGTAGGCGCTCACCTCCGCATACTCGCCGATGGCGGTGGCGTGGTGGTTGTTGGCGATGGCGCCGCGCCCGATGCCGATGGTGCCGTAGCCGTACACGTTCGCGCTGGCTCCGATCGCCACGGCCGCCTGGCTTTGGGCGCTGGCGGCGGAGCCGACGGACACGCTCTGGTCGCCCCCCGCGAAGGCATCGGCGCCCACCGCCACGGCGGCGGAGGCRGCGGTGGCCTGGGCATCGCCGCCGATGGCGATGTTGTCCGTGTAGCCCGCATTGGCGTTGCCGCCGATCGCCACGGCCTTGTCGCCCCATGCCGTGGCGTCGCTGCCCAGTACCACCACGCCGTCGCCGGGCGAGTCCGCCCCGACCTGCGCCTGGGAGCCGATGACCACGCCCCGGCCCGCGGCGCCGAACACGGCGCCCTCGCCCACCACAACGCTCCCCGAGCCCGCCGCCACGGCGGAGGGTCCGATGGCCACGGCTTCCTGGCCACTGGCCTCGCTATCGGGACCCTTGCTGTTGGCGTGGAAGTACTTGGCGTTCTTGTCGTTCTTTCCGACTGCGCTCAGTGCCTGGAACTGTTCCCGGGTCAGGTACTGATTGCTTGCGATATCCGTCTGGGCGTTGCTCATCGAAGGTCTCCTGAAGTTGACGTTGGCCAGCGAGGCCATGTTTTCACGCCGTACTTCGGAAAACCATGGATCGGACAAACCCAGCCTAATCCATCGGCACCACGCTCACCTCCACCTCCACCTCCACCGTGTGCTCGCYCCCGTACTACCTGTGGCGCACCGCACGCTCCAGCACCGCGAGGCGCGCCTCGAGTTCAACCAGCTGCTGGTTTGCCTTGAAGAGCTGGCTGCCTGCCACCGCATCCGTGCTCTGCAGGCTCTGCACAGCGGGTCGCAACCCCGCAACTTTTACCGATTGCAGCGTAAGCCGGGTCTTGCTCCTGTCGTCGTAGAGCACCAACGCACTCTCCACTTCCCCGCGCGCATTCACGGACAGGCCCGCCTCCTTTAACTGGCCGACCGTGGCGGCATCATCATCCTCCTGCCCCGCCGCAACACGTGCGATGAAGCGACGGGTGCTGTCATTGCCGACAGATACTGTCTGCGCGCGATCRGTCGTGGAAGCGCAACCCAGYACCACACTCTGGGCGCCATTCACGGTCGCCTTCGCGCCGATGGCCACTGCTGAATCACTGTCAACGAGGGCCAGATCGCCGATAGCAATCCCCTTGTTACCACTGGCGCTCACCGTCGCCAGACACCCGGCCGCAACCGCTCCATAAGCGTTGGTATAGGCGTAATAGCCGATGGCAGTGGTGCATATGGCATATCCCTGGGCATACGCACCCACATACACCGAGCCCGGATAGTCCGCGCCGATTGTTCCCGCCGCGTGGCCGACAGCGACGCATTCCTCGGAATCCACCTCGGCGTGACTGGCAATCGCCACCGACTCTATGCCATTGGCCTGACTGTCCGGACCGGTGCTGTTGACTGCAAAATACGTAATACCGTCGTCTTGCAGCGCAATGGCGTCAACCCGTTCCCGTAGCGCATGGAACTGTTGCAGGGTGACATACTGGCCCGGGCGGTCCCTGTCCGAGGCGTTGGCCCTAGCCTGGACATCAGTCTGATTGCTCATTGCGTTCTCCATCAGCTGCCGCGACGGACAGCGCCCCATCCTGAGTAAGATTGCCGTGTGACCGCACCATGTGCTCAAGCCACCCGGGGCCATTCCTGCACGACTACCTGTCGCGCACCGCACGCTCCAGCGCCGCGAGGCGCGCCTCGAGTTCGACCAGCCGCTGATTTGCCTTGAAGAGCTGGCTGCCCGTTACCGCTTCTGTGCTCTGCGCGCTCAGTTCAGCGGGACGCAATCCCGACACTCTTACCAACGGCAGCGTCAGCCTCGTCTTGTTCCTGTCGTCGTACAGCACCAGCGCACGCTCCACTTCGCCGCGCGCATTCACGGGCAGGCCAGCCTCCTTCAACTGGCCGATTGTGGCGACATCATCATCCTCCTGCCCCGCCGCAACACGGGCGATGAAGCGGAGCGCGCTGTCATTGCCTACGGACACCGTCTGCGCGCGATCGGTCGTGGAACCAGCGCCTATCGCCACACTCTGCTCGCCGCTCGCCGTGGCACTCGCGCCGATGGCCAATGCTGAATCACCGGCAACGATGGCTGTGTTGCCGATACTGATCCCCTTGTTAGCAACGGGGTCCACTATCGCGGCAGACCCGATCGCAACCGCTCCATAAGCCTGAGCGAGCGTGTCAAAGCCTATGGAGGTGCTGCACGTTTCGCTGGCTGAGGAATACGCCCCCACACACACCGAGCCCTGGCCAGATCCGGTAGCCAGGTAGCCGACTGCAACAGATTCTTCGGAATTTGCGGAGGCACCGCTGGCAATCGCCACCGACTCGCTGCCATTGGCCTGACTATCCGCGCCGGTGCTGTTGACTGTGAAATACATAATGCCGTCGTCTGTCAGCGCAATAGCGTCAACCCGTTTCCGTAGCGCATTGAATTGTTGCTGGGTGACATACTCACCCTGCAAGGCCCTCCCCGGAAGATTTCGCCTTGCTTCGATCGCGGTGCGATGGGTCATTGCAGTTCTCCGAAAGGTGCCATYGGTGGACGGCGCGCATCATGGCGCCACAACGTCCAGGACGCCACCATGTTCCGCGGTCCCTCTCCTGAAGTACATGGATCCCCGGGTAGATGATGCGCGGGCGCCGCCGATCACTCCACYGGCACCACGCTCACCTCCACCTCCACCGTGTGCTCGCCCCCGCCCACGATGACGCCGTGCAGCAGGGGCACGTCGCTGTAGTCGCGCGCGATGGCCAGGGTGACGTGGCGGGTGTCGGCCAGCATGGCGTTGGTCGGGTCGAGATCGACCCAGCCGTTCCCGGGGCACCAGACGCCGGCCCAGGCGTGCGAGGCATCGGCGCCCAGCAGGCGCGGCTCGCCCGGCGGCGGGTCGGTGCGGAGATAGCCGCTGACATAGCGCCCGGGCAGCCCGAGCGAGCGCAGGCAGCCGATCATCACCTGGGCGAAGTCCTGGCACACGCCGCTGCGCAGCGCGAAGGCCTCCAGCGCGGGCGTGTGGACCTCGGTGATCTCGGCGTGATACTCGAAATCGGCGTGGATGCGGTGCATCAGGTCGATGGCGCCAGCCACCACGCTCACCCCGGGCGTAAAGCTGCGCCGGGCGTAGTCGCGCAGGTCCGCGTGCAGCGCCACATTGGGCGAGGCGAAGACGAACTCGGCCTCGGGATCGAACGGCTGGCCGGCGCGGTAGCGCAGCCGTTGCGCGGCCTTCTCCCACGGCGGGCTGCGGGCCGGGTCGAGCGTGGCCCAGCGCGGCGTCAGCGTGACCGTGCTGGCCGTGGTCAGCCGCATGGTCTCGTGCGGCACGTCGAGCATGAAATGAAGCACGTTGTTGCCGAAGGCATCGGTGCGCACGTGATGGTGCGAGGGCTGCGGATCGATGTCGGTGCAGTGCGCGCTCACGGCCTGCCACGGGTAGGACGGCGGCGTGACCACGGCGCGCTGCTGCGCGTGCTCCACGGGCCAGGCGTATTGGTAGGTGGTGACGTGGTGCACGCTCAGGGTGGMCGGGGCGTCGGCCTCCGGCGTCGGCGCCGGGGTGGCCGGCGGCTTGGCGGCGGGCACGGGATGCACGCTCATGGCAGGTCCGTTTCCGGCGCCACGCCGGCATGGCTGAAGTACCGGCCGCCGATTTCATCGGACAGCTTGGCCATGCGCGCGCCGAGCTGGTCGCACAGCGCGGCCAGCGTGGCATGGCGGCCCTCGTCATCGGTGGCGCACAGCACCGTGCGCGACGGCAGCGCGCTGGCCGGCGGCAGCAGTTCCGCCAGCGGTACGCGGGCCTGGCCCGTGGCGCCGGTCGGCAACTGCACCAGCTTCTCGCGCAGGCGGTCCAGCACGCCGTAGAGGCCGCGCGGGTTGGTGGCGTCCAGCACGAGCAGGTCCACCAGCGCCGGCACGTCGGTCCGGCCCGGGAACAGCGAGCGGTAGGTCAGCGTGCTGTCGAACAGGTGCAGCAGCAGGTCGAAGCCACTGCGCGAGCGCAGCGCGCCACTGCGCTCGGCCACCTCCAGGAACAGCGCCAGCGTGGAGACGCGCTCGATATGACGGCCGATGAACACCAGCCGCCACGCTTCGTCGCGCGACATGCGGTCGCCCTGCGCGCCGCTGATCGCCCCGAGCTGCATCGACAGTTGCTCSAGCGCGACCAGCACCCGGGAGCGGTCGTACGAGCCCTCGCCGCTGGCCGAGCCGGCCGGGCACGCGGCGGCGGCCATCGCGTCATGGAAGTCGTTGCGGGCGGCCAGGATGGTGCGCCAGTGGTCGTTCGAGAGCCGGTTGCGGATCTCGTTGGCGGCGCGGGCGTGACTGGCCAGCGTCTGCACCACGCCGGCGCTCCCGCTGGCATCGGCCAGCGCGGACACCAGGCTGCGCTCGAACACCCGCAGCGACGCCTGCGGCGACGGCGTCTGGGCCGGCACCAGGCCGAACCACTGCGCCAATTGGCTGATCATGTTCAGCGTGCCGTCGTCGGTTTCATCGTTCGATTCGATCGATCCGAGGATCTGCCGGCACAGGCGCACGGTGTTCTCGGCGCGCTCCGCGTAGCGGCCGGCCCAGTACAGGTTCTCGGCGGCGCGGCTGGAGACGGCCAGCGGGCGCGAGGCGGGCGCCCCCGCCAGCCCGCTGCGCGCGGCCAGTGGCACGGCGCCCGAGGTCTGGCTGGAGAGCACCCAGGTGTCGGCGCTGGTGCCGCCCAGCTGCATCGACACCGCCTCCAGCCGGGGCGGCGCCAGTCGCATGAATCCGCCCGGCATGACCTGCCAGCCGCCGTTGCCATCGGCGATGGCGAACACGCGCAGCATGGACGCCCGCGAGCCAATCCGCCCGCCACCGCGCCCGTCCGGCTCCCAGCACGGCGTGTGCGAAAGCGGCAGCGGCGCCTGCAGCGTGTAGCGGTCCGGCGTCTCGGCGATGCGCGCGCGCCAGTCTTCCAGCGGCTGCAGCCCGCGCTCCATGCCCAGGCGCGGCTCGCCCGGCACGCGCGGATAGGTCGGCATGACGAAGGCCTCGGTCAGCGTCGACATGGCCTCGTCCTGCGCGGCGGCCTCGCCGCACCACCAGCTCGACACCGCAGGCAGGATCAGCGTCTCCCCGAGCAACGCGCGGGCGATGCCCGGCAGGAAGCCGTGGATCGCCGGCGACTCCAGGAAACCCGCGCCCGGCACGTTCGACACCATCACGTTGCCCGCCCGCATCGCCTCCAGCAGCCCCGGCACGCCGATGGTGGAGTCGCTGCGCAGCTCCAGCGGGTCGCAGAACACGTCGTCCAGCCGGCGCAGGATCACGTCCACGCGCTCCAGCCCGCCGAACGTCTTCAGGTAGACCATGTCGTTGCGCACGGTCAGGTCCTTGCCTTCCACCAGCGTGATGCCGAGGTAGCGCGCCAGGAAGGTGTGCTCGAAGTAGGTCTCGTTGAACGGCCCCGGCGACAGCAGCACGATGTGCAGCCCGCCGCTCGACGGCAGCGACGTGCCTTCATCCGCCCCCGCCACCAGCGGCGCGTGGGCCAGCGTGGAGATCAGCTGGGCGAAGGCCGGCGGCAGGCGCCGCACGCGCATCTCGCGGAAGGCATCGGCGAACTGGCCCGAGATGATCAGCCGGTTCTCCAGCGCGTAGCCCATGCCCGACGGGGTTTCCGTGCGATGGGCGATGACGGTCCAGCCATCGTCGGTATGGACGAGGTCGATCGCCATGGTCTGGAGGAAGCTGCCGCCGGGCGGCTGGTAGCCCTTGAGGGGCCGCATGTAGCCGGGATGGCCGTAGACCAGCCCCGGCGGCAGCAGGCCGCGCGTGAGCAGTGTCTGGGGGCCGTAGATGTCGGCCATGATGGCGTTGGCGAGCGTGGCGCGCTGGGCTGCGCCGGCCTCGATCACGGCCCAGTCCTCCTCGGCGATCAGGAACGGCAGCAATTCGAGTTGCCACGCCCGCGCGCCGCCGCCCTGGTCGGCATAGACGTTATAGGTCACGCCGTTGTCGCGGATCTGGCGCGCCACTGCCGCCGCGCGCGCCGCCAGCGCGTCCGGGCTCAGGTTGCCCAGGTCGCCCTGCTCGCCCAGTTCCGAGAAGAAGCGCGCCCAGGGCGCGCGCAGCGTGCCGTCCGGCAGGCGCAGCTCGTCCAGATGGCCGGACGGCACGGGCAGGGCCAGCCGGCTCGCCATGGCAGCCGGGCTGTCCGATCCGTCGAGGGGAAGCGACGACTGCAAGGGCACGGGGAGGGGTCTCCGGGGGAGGGTGTCGGGCTAGATCTGCCGCAAATCGAGCGTAAAGGGAAATTCGAGGCTGCGTTCCACCGGCGGCGCCACGGACCGCCCCGGCGTATGGCCGATGGTGAAGAAACGGGCCAGCCGCCGGCTTTCGGCCTCGTAGGCGTTCACCGGGAATGTCTGGTAATTACGGCCGCCGGGGTGGGAAACATGATACTGACATCCCCCTACGCTGCGATCCATCCACGTATCCACCACGTCGAAGGTCAGCGGGGCATGGGAGCCGATGGTCGGATGCAGCGACGACGGCGGCGCCCAGGCGCGGTAGCGCACGCCTGCCACGTACTCGCCRGCGCGCCCGGTGGGCTGGAGCGGGATGGTCCGGCCGTTCACCGTCACCACATGGCGGGTCTCGTTCATGCCGAGCACGCGCACCTCCAGCCGCTCCACCGACGAATCGACATAGCGCACCGTGCCGCCCGCCGCGCCCTCCTCGCCCATCACGTGCCACGGCTCCAGCGCCGCGCGCAGTTGCAGCGAGAGCCCGGCCGCCTCGGCCTCCACCTCGCCCACGCGCGGGAAGCGGAACTCGAAGTGCGGCGCAAACCACGCGGACTCGAACACGAAGCCGGCGCTGCGCATCTCCGCCAGCACGTCCTCCAGATCCATCTGCACGAAGGTGCCGAGCATGAAGCGGTCGTGCAGCGCCGTGCCCCAGCGCGTGAGCCGCGCGGTATAGGGCGTGCGCCAGAAACGGGCGACCATCGCCCGCAGCAGCAGTTGCTGCACCAGGCTCATGCGTGCGTGCGGCGGCATTTCGAAGGCGCGCAGCTCCAGCAGGCCGAGACGGCCCGTGGCGCCATCGGGGGAATAGAGCTTGTCGATGCAGAACTCGGATCGATGCGTATTACCCGTCACATCGGCAAGCAGGTTGCGCAGTGCCCGGTCGATCAGCCATGGCGGGGTGTGGCCATCGCCGGCGCCTTCGTGCAGCGCCACCTGCCGACGCAGTTCCGCGAAGGCGATCTCCAGTTCGTAGAGCTGGTCGTTACGGGCCTCGTCCACGCGCGGCGCCTGGCTGGTCGGGCCGATGAACAGGCCCGAGAACAGGTAGGACAGCGCGGGATGGTTGTGCCAGTAGGCGATCAGGCTGGCCAGCACGTCAGGCCGGCGCAGGAAGGGGCTGTCCGCCGGCGTGGCACCGCCGAGCACGAAGTGGTTGCCGCCGCCGGTGCCGGTGTGGCGCCCATCGAGCATGAACTTGTCGGTGGAAAGGTGCGTCTCGTGCGCGGCCTGGTAGAGGAACTCGGTGTGATCCACCAGTTCCGCCCAGTTGCTGGCCGGATGGATGTTGACCTCGATCACGCCCGGGTCCGGGGTGACCTGGAGCAGCTTCAGGCGCGGATCGCGCGGCGGCGGGTAGCCTTCCATCACGATCTTCATGCCGAGYTCGGCCGCCGTGGCTTCCACCTCGGCCACCAGCGCGAGGTAGTCCTCGAGCACGGTCAGCGGCGGCATGAAGACATAGAGGATGCCGCGCTTGTCGCCCATCGCCTTCAACTCGACGGCCGGGCCGGCCGCGCGGCTGGGATGGCGCACTTCCACGCAGAGCGCGGTACGGATGATGTCCGCCGCCGACTCGCCAAGCGCGGGCGGGCGGGTGAAGGCCGGGGCCAGGCCCGCTGCGTCGGCCGTGGCGACCGGTGCGGGTGCTGGCTCCGCTGGTGTTGCGGGCCCGGACGGTGCCGGGGCGACGGCCTCGCCGCGCGCCTGGGCGCGCCGAACCGCCATGGCGGCCGGACCCAGCCCGGTCGGTTCGAGCGACAGCCCGCCGGCCGGCGCCGGCAACTGGCTGCGCAGCGGTGTAGTGGCCGGCAGCGGGGCGCGCGGGGCGAAGGGGTCCTGATCGAACTGCCACGGGTAGTCGGCCTCGGACACCCACGGCAGGGCGTCGAGCGGCAGCCGGTAACCCATCGGCGAATCGCCGGGCAGCAGATACATGCGGTCATCGCGCAGGAACCACGGGCCGGTAATCCATGCGGCGTCATTGCGCGACGGCGGCTCCTGCGTGGCGCGGGCCAGCGGCAGCACGTAGCCGGTGACGCGCGACAGGCCGCCTTCGAACACCCGGCGCAGGCGGGCGCGCTCCATGGCGTCTTCCAGCCGCGCCTCGTGCGGATCGACGTTGACCGGCAGGCTGCGCTCGCGCCACAGGTAGTACCAGACGTCCTCGTAGCCGGGCAGGATGAAATGCGAAGCCAGGCCGAGCCGGGCGGTCAGGGTTTCCATGAAGCGCCGGGCGTCGGCGTCGGTGTAGGCGTCCGGCTCGCGCTCATCGGCGAACAGCGCCGGGTTCTCCCAGCACGGCACGCCATCGGCACGCCAGCAGATCGACAGCGCCCAGCGCGGCAACTGCTCGCCCGGATACCACTTGCCCTGGCCGAAGTGCAGGAAGCCACCCTCGCCATATTGCGCGCGCAGCTTCTGCACCAGTTCGGTGGCCAGCCCGCGCTTGGTGGGGCCGAGCGCGTCGGTGTTCCATTCGGCGCCCTCGCGGTCGCGCGCAGCGACGAAGGTGGGCTCCCCGCCCATCGTCAGGCGCACGTCCATCTGCTCCAGCGTCCGGTCGACGGCTGCGCCGGCCGCATCGACGGCCATCCATTGCGCCTCGGTATAGGGCTTGGTCACGCGCGGGGACTCATAGATGCGCGTGATCGACATATGGTGTTCGAAGGAGACCTCGCACTCGTCCACCGCCCCGCTCACCGGCGAGGCGCCGCTGGGCTCCGGCGTGCAGGCTAGCGGGATGTGGCCCTCCCCGGCCAGCAGCCCGGAGGTGGGGTCCAGCCCGATCCAGCCGGCGCCGGGCAGGTAGACCTCGCACCAGGCATGGAGGTCGGTGAAATCGGTCTCGGCGCCTACCGGGCCATCGACGGCCTTCACGTCGGGCGTCAGCTGCAGCAGGTAACCCGATACGAAACGCGCCGCCAGCCCAAGATGGCGCAGCGTCTGCACCAATAGCCAGCCGGTGTCCCGGCACGAGCCGGAGGCGTTCTCCAGCGTGGTCTCAGGCGTCTGCACGCCCGGCTCCATGCGGATCAGGTAGCGGATGTCGTGCTGGAGGCGCTGGTTCAGGGCCACCAGGAAGTCCAGCGTGGCGGTGGGCGTCCGGTCGATGCTGGCCACGAAGGCCGCCAGGCGGGGGGTCAGCTCGCCGCGCACCAGATAGGGGGCGAGGTCGTGCCCGAGGCTGGCGTCGTAGTCGAACGGGAATGTCTCGGCCGATGGCTCCAGGAAGAAATCGAACGGGTTGTAGACGGCCATTTCCGCCACAAGGTCCACCGTGACCTTGAAGCTGGTGGTCTTCTCGGGGATGACCAGGCGGGCGAGGTAGTTGGAGAACGGGTCCTGCTGCCAGTTCACGAAGTGCTGCGCGGGCTCGATGCGCAGGGAATAGGACAGGATCGGGGTCCGGCAATGCGGCGCGGGGCGCAGCCGCACGACTTGCGGTGACAGATTCACCGGGCGGTCGTAGCGGTAATGCGTGACATGGTTCAGCGCAACGTGCGTAGCCACTACAACCTCCCAGGGGTGCGGTGAATCGTCAGTAATGCGTCAGTGAATCGTCCAGATGGGCATCGGCCGGATGGAATGCAGCAAGCAAGACTTGTACCGAGCCCTATCGGCAGACCGCGCCGTGGCCCCGACGAAGTGGCGCGCGCGGCGCTTCACATCGACCCGCCGCTCTTGGCGCGCAGGCCTTCCTCCAGCAGCGACCGCAGCTTGGCCAGCGCGCCGGGGTCCCCGCCTGCCGCCGCGCGGGCGTACCAGATCTTGGCCTGCTCGATGTCCTTGTCCACCACGCCGGGCTCGCCCCGCTCGTAATAGCTGCCGACGATGTACTGCGCGCCACCGTCGCCGGCTGTGGCCGCCCGGCTGTACCAGGTGAACGCCTTGCCGTAGTCGCGCGCCACGCCCCGCCCGGTGAAGTAGTTGGTGGCCAGCGCCATCTGCGCCTGCACATGCCCGCCCTGCGCCGCGCGCTCATACCAGCGATTGGCCTCCACGAGCGACTTCGGCACCAACTCGCCGCGCTCGTTCAGATCGCCCAATGTGAACTGCGCATGTGTCATCTGGTTGTCAGCCGCCTTGCGCAGCCAGACCAGCGCCTCCTGCGGCTTGGGCGACGTGCCCTCGCCACGCAACAGCATCATCGCGTAGTTGAACTGCGCCAGCCGGTTGCCCTTCTGCGCCGCCGCGGCAAACCCCTGCAGCGCGGCATCGAACTGCCCAGCCTCGTAAGCGGTCACCGCATCGCGCGTCTGCGCCTGCGCGGGCGCCGGCGGCTCGGTGGCGGCCCGCATCGGTGCGGCATGGGCCACGGACAGCACGCAGGCCAGAAATGCCATGCACGCCATGACAGCGGCTGCGGCCTGGCGAATCGGGACAAGGGAGGCAGACATGACGTGACTCCGGCGAGCAGGGGTCGGACGGAACGGGGCGCTACCAATTCAGTGTAGCGGACGACGCTTCGACCGGCTCGCCAGAATGCGAGTCGTCTTATGTACGTGGATTGGACGGCACAGAAGACTGGGGGACACCGCCTGCAGAGAATGGGGATGCAAACGAAAAAGGCTCCCGAAGGAGCCCTTTCTTCGCACTGCTAATCGGACTTCTTTGCTTTCAGCTATCAGCGCACTTGGGCGCAAACCTCTTGCGAGGCGGAGCTGACACGCGGCTTTCGCCGTTCCGTTCATATGCCAACGCCACGACGGTAGCCCGATCGGCGCCGGCTCGCAAGCCGGGCGTTGCGCTCACGCCGCGAAGCGGTAGCCGACGCCGACCTCGGTCAGCAGGTGGGCTGGCTGGGCGGGGTCGGATTCAAGTTTGTGGCGCAGGTGGCCCATGTACACGCGCAGGTAGTGGCTGCTCTCGGCGTGCGACGGGCCCCAGACCTCGCGCAGCAGTTCGCGGTGGGTCATCACCTTGCCGCGGTGGGCAATCAGCACCGCCAGCAGCCGGTATTCGATGGGGGTCAGGTGCACGGGCGCCTCGGCGCGCGTGACGAGGCGGTTGGCCAGGTCCACCTGCACGTCGCCGAAGGCGATGGTCGGCGTGCCCTGCGGATTGGCGCGCGCGTGGCGGCGCAGCAGCACGCGCACACGCGCCACCAGTTCGCCCACGCCGAAGGGCTTGGTCAGGTAGTCGTCCGCGCCCGCGTCGAGCGCGGCGATCTTGTCGGCCTCCTCGGTACGCGCGGATAGCACCAGCACCGGCACCTGCGTCCATGTACGCATCTCGCGGATCAGCGTCATGCCGTCGCCGTCGGGCAGGCCGAGATCGAGGATCACCACGTCTGGCTGGCGCGTGCCGGCGTCGATCAGCCCGCGCTTGAGCGTCTCCGCCTCGTGCACGGTGCAGCCCTCGGCCTGCAGCGATTCCCGCACGAAGCGCCGGATATGGGGCTCGTCCTCCACCAGCAGGACGGTCGGCGAATAGTCGAATGGCATCTCGTTCAGGGTTCCGTCCTGGCGACCTGGTTCAGGTCGCTCAGATCATTGAGGTCGTTGAGGTCATGCAGGGTTTCCGGCTCGATGTCCGGCGGATTGCCGCGCGGCAGCGCGAGCGTGAAGCGCGCGCCATGCGGCGCCGCGCCGTGCACCGGCTCCACCCAGATGCGGCCGTCGTGCGCCTGCAGGATGGCGTCGCACACCGCCAGGCCCAGCCCCACGCCTGCCGTGGCGGACTCGTGCGCGCCGCGCGTGAATTTCTCGAAGATGCGGCGCTCCTGCCCAACCGGCACGCCGGGGCCGTCGTCCTCGACGAACACCTGCACCATCTCGCCGGCCACGGCGCCGCCGATGCGCACCGTCGTGCCCGGCGGCGTGTACTTGGCAGCGTTCTCCAGCAAGTTGCAGAGCACGCGCTCCACCAGCACGGCGTCGCACTCGACCAGCGGCAGCGCCGCCAGCCCCGACACCTGCACCGGGTGCCCCGCCAGCGCCTCGCGCATCGCCGCCAGCGCCGCGCCCACCAGTTCTTCCATCGACTGCCAGCCGCGCGTCAGCGACACGTCGTGCCGCTGCAGCCGCGCCATGTCGAGCAGATTCACCACCATCGTCCGCATGCGGTGGGCCTGGACGCGCATGGCGTCCACGGTGGCCGCCACATCGGCCGGCAGCGGCGCCCGCGCGAGCGACTCGGCCATGCCGATCAGCCCGGTCAGCGGSGTGCGCAGGTCGTGCGACACCGCYGCCAGCAGCGAACTGCGCAGCTGCTCGGATTCGATCGACACCAGCGCCTGCTGCGCCACCTCCACATAGTGCAGCCGCTCGATGGCGATGGCGATCAGCGTGGCGAACACATCGGCCTGGCGGCGCAGCGCGGGGTCGGCCAGCGCGCCCCAATCGTGCGGCTCCACGGCCAGCACGCCGCGCGTCTGCATCGGCGCCTTCAGCGGCAGGTACAGCACGGTGCTGCCCGGCAGCGTGTGGGTGCCGGTGCCGGCCGCTTCGCCATGGTCGAACACCCACTGGGCCAGCACGGTGTCGATGGCTTCGCCCTTGGTGGTCCGACCTTCTTTCGGACTTGTCTCATTGGGATCCGCCACCGGAAGCAGCCGGCCCGATGCGGAGACGAGGAAGAACGACGCGTGGGCGTCGAACGCGGCACGCAGGAAGCGTCCGCCAATCTCGACGATCTGCTGCGTGGTCAGCGCCGCCGACAGCTCGCGCGCCAGTTCGTAGAGCGTGCGCGCGTCGGTCTCGCGCCGCACCGCCACGCTCGCCTGCTCGCGCAGGCCGGCAGTGAGCTGGCCGATGACCAATCCCACCGTCAGCAGCACGACGAAGGTCAGCAAATACTGCACGTCGCTGACGGCGAACGAGAGCCGGGGCGGCACGAAGAAGAAATCGAACGCCCCTACCGACAGCACCGACGCCAGCGCCGCCGGCCCCCGCCCATGGCGCAGCGCCACGCCCACCACGGCGGCCAGGAACAGCATGGCGATGTTGACGATGTCGAACCAGGGCCGGGCGAATGTGGACAACAGCGTAGCCCCGGCGCACCAGGCCACCGACCAGACATAGTCGAGGCGGCGCGTACCCGATTCGGCGACGTTTTCCTCGGACATCGCCCCTGCCGGCAGGCCCTGCGTGGCCGGCAGCGGCGCCGCGCGSGTGGTGTCGGCCGCCACGCGGATCACGTCGATTTCAGGGCAGCCGGCCGCCAGCGCATCGGCGAAGGTCTGGCGGCCGATCAACCGGTTGCCGGCGCCCAGCACCGGCGACAACGCGCGCCCCAGCAGCATGCGGCCCTGTTCGAGCCATCCGCCTTCATGCTGCCAGTCGGTGCGCGCGCGGCCCACCAGCACCTTGGTGAGATTGTGGCGGCGCACGTAGCCGGTGACCGCGCGCACCATATCGTGTCCGGCCAGCGTCTCGGTGCGGGCGCCCAGTTCCTCGGCCAGCCGCATTGCCGCGCGCACGCGGGTGCGCACCTCGGTGGACAGCGGCACCAGCCGGGGCGTGGCAATCGTCACCACGTGCCAGTCGCAGTCGAGCTGGCTGGCCAGCCGGCGCGCGCTGCGCACCACCTGCTCGGCGTCGTCGCCGGTGCCGATACAGGCCACCAGCGCCTCGCGCGTGCGCCAGACCGGTTCGATCGACTGGGCGTCGCGATAGGCGCGCACGTCGTCATCGACACGATCCGCCGTGCGCCGCAGCGCCAGCTCGCGTAGCGCGATCAGGTTGCCCTTGCGGAAGAAATTGCGCGCGGCGTGGCGGGCCTGCTCGGGCAGGTAGACCTTGCCCTCGCGCAGCCGGCGCAGCAGTTCGTCGGCGGGCAAGTCCACCAGCACGACGTCATCGGCGTCATCGAACACGGCATCGGGCACGGTCTCCCAGACCCGCACGCCCGTGATGCCGCCCACGGCCTGGTTCAGGCTCTCCAGATGCTGCACGTTGACCGTGGTCCAGACGTCGATGCCGGCGGCCAGCAGTTCGGCGATGTCCTGCCAGCGCTTGGGATGCCGGCTGCCGGCGGCGTTGGTGTGGGCCAGTTCGTCCACCAGCACCAGCGCGGGATGGCGCGCGAGCACGCCATCGAGATCGAATTCCTTGAGGATGCGGTCGCGGTAGGGCATCTCGCGCAGCGGCACGCTGTCCAGCCCGGCGACCAGCGCCTCGGTTTCGGCGCGGCCGTGGGTCTCCACGACGCCCACCACCACATCCACCCCCTGCGTGCGCAGCGCGCGGGCGGCGGTGAGCATCGCRAAYGTCTTGCCCACGCCGGCCGAGGCGCCGAAGTAGACCCGCAGCTTGCCGCGCCCGGCGCGCGCGCCCTCCTYCTGCATGCGTTGCAGCAGGGCGTCGGGGTCCGGGCGGTTGTCGGCGAGGGTCATGGTAGAGGGGGCGGTGGGACGGATTCTGCCACGGGGCCGGCGGCCGTGGGCTGGCGCATCCATTCCATCAGGCGCCCCGCTTCACCCCATCCAGCGCAAGGTTCAGCTTCAGCACATTCACCCCGGGCTCGCCGAACACGGCCAGCCCCGGGCCTTCCGTGTTCGCCGAGATCAGGGCCTCCACCTGCGCCACCGACAGCCCGCGCAGACGCGCCACGCGCGCCGCCTGGTAGCGGGCCGCCGCCGGGCTGATGTGCGGATCGAGGCCGCTGCCCGAGGCCGTCACCAGATCCACCGGCACCGGCGCCTTGTTGTCGGGGTCGGCGGCCTGCAGCGCCTCGATGCGCGCCCGCGCCGCGTCCGTCAGCGCCGGGTTGCTCGGCCCGAGGTTCGAGCCCACCGACGCCGCCGCGTTGTACGGCATCGGCGCCGTGGCCGACAGGCGGCCCCAGAAGTACTTCGGCTCGGAGAACGGCTGGCCGATCAGCGCCGAGCCGACCACCTTCCCATCCTTCTCGATCAGCGAGCCGGCGGCCTCGTGCGGGAACACCGCGCGGGCGATGCCGGTCACCGCGCCGGGATACAGCAGCCCGGTCACCACCGCCAGGCCGACGAAGATCGTCAGCGCCGGCCGAAGCAGCCCCGGCTGGCGCGGTACGTTGTTTGCGGCGGCGCCCATGGSGGCCTTGGTTTGCGTAGTCATGCGTATTTCTCCTAGACGACTCGGCTCAGACCCAGCCGAACATCGTCAGCAACAGATCGATCAGCTTGATCCCCGCGAACGGCACGATGATGCCGCCCAGCCCGTAGATCAGCAGGTTCCGGCGCAGCAGCACGGCCGCCCCGAGCGGGCGGTAGACCACGCCGCGCAGTGCCAGCGGAATCAGGGCGACGATGATCAGCGCGTTGAAGATCACCGCCGACAGGATCGCGGACGCCGGCGTGGCCAGCCCCATCACGTTCAGCAGGTTGAGCTGCGGATASGTGGTGGCGAAGGCGGCCGGAATGATCGCGAAGTACTTGGCCACGTCGTTGGCCACGCTGAACGTGGTCAGCGAGCCGCGCGTCATCAGCATCTGCTTGCCGATCTCGACGATCTCGATCAGCTTGGTCGGATTGCTGTCCAGGTCGACCATGTTGCCGGCCTCGCGCGCYGCCTGCGTGCCGCTGTTCATGGCCACGGCCACGTCGGCCTGGGCCAGCGCCGGGGCGTCGTTGGTGCCGTCGCCGGTCATGGCGACGAGGCGGCCCTCGCGCTGGTACTCGCGGATCAGCGCCAGCTTGGCTTCGGGGGTGGCTTCGGCCAGGAAGTCGTCCACGCCGGCTTCCGCCGCGATCGACGCCGCCGTGAGGCGGTTATCGCCGGTGATCATCACCGTGCGGATGCCCATCCGGCGCAGTTCGCCAAAGCGCTCGCGGATACCGGTCTTGACGATGTCCTTGAGTTCGACCACGCCGAGCACGCGCACGCTGTCCTCGGTGCCTTCGGMGATCGCCTCCGCCACYACCAGCGGCGTGCTGCCGGCGCGCGCCACATCGTCCACGGCCTGCATCASGGCATCGGGGAACTTGCCGGCGCGGTCGGCCACGTAGCGGCGTACCGCATCGGCGGCGCCCTTGCGCACGCTGCGCACCCGCGCGCCGTGGGTGACGTCCACACCACTCATGCGGGTCTGGGCGGTGAAGGGAACGAACACGGGGGCGTCCAGGCCCTTGCCGCCCATTTCGGGGACGGTGGCGTCGGGCTGCTGGCGGGCCAGCGCCACGATGCTGCGGCCTTCCGGCGTCTCATCGGCCAGCGACGACAGCCACGCRGCCTCAGCCARCTGGCGCGGGGTCACGCCCGGTGCGCAGATAAAGCGCGCRGCCTGGCGGTTGCCGTGCGTGATCGTGCCGGTCTTGTCGAGCARCAGCACGTCCACATCGCCAGCAGCTTCCACGGCCCGGCCGGACGTGGCGATCACATTCGCCTCCATCATCCGGCTCATGCCGGCCACGCCGATGGCGGACAGCAGGCCGCCAATGGTGGTCGGGATCAGGCACACCAGCAGGGCCACCAGCACCGTCACCGAGACCGGCACGCCGGCCTTGGCCACCATCACGCTATATAGAGAGAACGGTTGCAGCGTGGCCGTGGCCAGCAGCAGGACCAGCGTCAGGCCCACYAGCAGGATGGTCAGCGCCAGCTCGTTGGGGGTCTTCTGGCGCTTGGCGCCTTCGACCATGCCGATCATGCGATCGATAAAGCTCTCGCCGGGGTTGGCGGTGATGCGCACCACGATCCAGTCGGACAGCACGCGCGTGCCGCCCGTGACCGACGAGAAATCGCCGCCGGACTCGCGGATCACCGGTGCGGACTCGCCCGTGATGGCGGACTCGTCGACCGAGGCCACGCCTTCGATCACGTCGCCGTCGCCGGGGATCATGTCGCCGGCCTGGACCAGCACCACGTCACCGCGACGCAGGTCCGTGGCGATGCGCGCCTCGGTGGCGCCGTCGGCCCGGATGTTGGTCCGGCCCGGGCGCAGCACGCGTGCCGTCACCGTGGTCTTCAGCCCCCGCAGCGCGGCAGCCTGCTGCTTGCTGCGGCCTTCGGCCATGGCTTCGGCGAAGTTGGCGAACAGCACCGTGAACCACAGCCAGATCGAGATGGCCAGGATGAAGCCGGCCGATTCCCCACCCTGCACGGGGCTGAACAGGGCGCGCAGGAACAGGATCGACGTGAGCACGCTGCCCGCGTAGACCACGAACATCACCGGATTGCGCAACTGGGCGCGCGGCGACAGTTTCCTGAAGGCGTCGACGATGGCCGGCTTGACCAGCTCGGGCGCGAACATGCCGCCCCGGGCCGGAACCTGACGCGGGGTACGCGCCACCGAAGTGCGCGTCACCGTAGTGTCTTGCTGCATACGATTCTCCACGATTACCGGGCCACCGCCTGAGTGGCGGCCGGGATGTGCTGCAACTGCTCGGCCACCGGGCCCAGCGCCAGCGCCGGCACATAGGTCAGCGCGCCTACCAGCAGGACCGAGCCCACCAGCAGCACCACGAACAGCGGGCCGTGCGTCGGCATGGTGCCGGCGGTAGGCGGGGTGCGGCGCTTGGCGGCCAGCGAGCCGGCCATCGCCAGTACCGGCACGATGATCCAGAAGCGGCCGAACCACATTGCCGCGGCGAGCAGCCCGTTATAGAACGGCGTGTTGGCGGAGAGGCCCGCGAACGCGCTGCCGTTGTTGTTCGCCGCCGACGAGAGGGCATAGAGGATTTCCGAGAAACCGTGCGTGCCGGGGTTGAACACCCCCGCGCGGCCGGCCTCGGTCATGACCGCGATGCCCGTACCCACGAGCACCAGCAGTGGCGTGACGAGGATCGCCACGGCGGTCATCTTCATCTCGTAGGCTTCGATCTTCTTGCCGAGGTATTCCGGCGTGCGGCCAATCATCAGCCCGGCGATGAACACCGCCAGCACCGCGTAGACCAGCATGCCGTACAGGCCCGAACCCACGCCGCCGAASACCACTTCACCCAGCTGCATCAGCAGCATCGGCACCAGCCCGCCGATGGCCGTGAACGAGTCGTGCATGCCGTTCACCGCGCCGCACGACGCCGCCGTGGTGATCGTCGCGAACAGGGAGGTCGCCGAGATGCCGAATCGCACTTCCTTGCCTTCCATGTTGCCGCCGGCCTGGAGCGCAGAGGCCACGTGGTCGATACCCAGCGACGTCAGCGCCGCGTTGACCTGCTGCTCGGAMACCACGGCGGCAATCGCCATGACCACGAAGATCACGGTCATCGACGCCAGCACCGCCACGCCCTGCCGGCGGTCACGCACCATCTCGCCGAAGGCGAAGCACAGCGCCGCCGGGATCAGGAAGATGGCTAGCATTTCCACGAAATTCGTGAACGGCGTGGGGTTCTCGTAGGGATGCGCCGAGTTGGCATTGAAGAAGCCGCCACCGTTGGTGCCGAGCATCTTGATGGCTTCCTGCGAGGCCACCGGACCCATCGCCAAGGACTGCGTGCGGGTCTTGACGGTCTCCGTCACGGGCTGGCCGGCGGTGTCGAGCACGGGCTGGCCGGCCGCATCCACCTTGGGCTGGGTGTAGGTGAGTTCCGAGACCAGCGCTGCATCCTGGTAGCGGTCGAAGTTCTGGATCACGCCCTGGCTGACCAGCAGCAGCGCGGTAATCAAGGACAGCGGCAGCAGCACATAGAGCGTGGTGCGCACCAGATCGACCCAGAAATTGCCGAGCGTGGCGGCGCCGTGGCGCGCGAAGCCGCGGATCAGCGCAAACACCACCGCAATGCCAGTGGCCGCCGAGACGAAGTTCTGCATCGTCAGCGCCAGCATCTGCGTGAGGTAGCTCATCGTCGATTCACCGGCGTAGCCCTGCCAGTTGGTATTGCTGACGAAGCTGATGGCGGTGTTGAACGAGGAGTCGGGCGAGATCGCGCCGAACGCCTGCGGGTTCAGCGGCAGCATGCCCTGCAGGCGCTGGATCGCATAGACGAAGACCACGCCGAGCACGTTGAAGACGAGGACGGCGATGGCGTACTGCTTCCAGCCCATCTCCGCGTCCGCGCGCACGCCGGCCAGACGGTAGAGCGCGCGCTCAAGAGGGCGGCCCCAGGCGGTCAGGCGATAGTCGCCCTCCTCCAGCGCGCGGCGCATGTAGCGGCCGAGGAACGGCGCCATCGCGAACAGGATCGCGAGGTACAGGACCAGCAGCCCGATGAATTGTGTGGACAACGGCGTGGACATCAGAATTTCTCCGGCCGGAACAGGGCAAAAAGCAGGTAGAGGAAGATCGCGGCGGCCAGGGCCCCGCTCAGGATGTCGGTCCAGTCCATCARCGCCCCCGCTCGTCGTCCGTCTGCCGCGCAGACGGCGGGTTGGCGCCCAGCGCGGCGCACAGTGCCAGCAGCGCGCCRGTCAGCGCGCCGAAGGCCAGCAACACGAGGAAATAGATCCCGTCCATACAAACCCCAAATAGGAAAAACGTGAAGGATTCACGTTGACTTCACGTTCTGGAGATTAGGGACGGCGGGGTAAAAACGGGGTAGAGAGGGGGAGGGGTGGTGTAAAGAAGATATAAAAACGGCGCCAACGCCAGGCGTGGCGCCGTTTTCCAGCCATGGCGGCTRAGTCGGACTGGGCTAGATCCAGCCCGCCCGGTGCAACTTGCGCCAGAGCCAGGTGCAGGCCGTGGCGGTCACGCCGATGACCACCGGATAGGCGTAATGGAGCTTCAGCTCTGGCATAAAGCTGAAATTCATGCCGTAGAGGCTGAAGATCACGGTCGGCACGGCGAGGATGGCGCCCCAGCCGGCCAGCCGCTTGACCACCTCGTTCTGGCCCACCGTGACCAGCGCCAGGTTGACCTGGACCGCCGTGGTCAGCATCTCGCGCACCACGTCCAGCGTGCGGACGATGCGGCTGGCGTGGTCCTCGATGTCGCGGAAATAGGCGCGCAGCTCCTTCGGCACCAGTTCCTCGTGCAGCCGGATMAGCTGGCTGCAGATGTCCTCCACCGGATAGACCGCGTTGCGCAGCCGCAGCACCTGGTGCTTGACCTGGTACAGCCGTTCGATGGCGGCACGATCGAATTCATCGCGGAAAATGTCCTGCTCTAGCGTYTCGAAGYTGTCCTCGAGCCGGTTGACGATGGGCAGGTAGTGGTCCACCACGAAGTCCATCAGCGCATAGAGCACATAGCCGGGGCCGTTGGCCAGCCCCTGCGGGTCGCTCTCGCAGCGCTCGCGCACGGGGGCGTAGGTGGAACTGGCGCCGTGCCGYACCGAAACCACGTAGTTCGGGCCGACGAACAGGTGCGTCTCTCCCACCACCACCTCCTCCCCGACCAGTTGCGCGGTATTGAGCACCACGAAGACCGAATCGCCGTAGGTTTCCAGCTTGGGCCGCTGGTGGGCGTCCAGGGCGTCCTCCACGGCGAGGTCGTGCAGCCCGAACGCCTGCTGGACCTTGCGCAGCAACGCCAGGTCCGGTTCGTGCAGGCCCAGCCAGACAAAGGTGCCGGGCTCGGACAGTACGCCGGCGAGGGCGTCGAATTCGACCGGACCCAGCTTCTTGCCTTGACGATAGGCCGCGCAATTGACGATGGCGCCCATGGGAACTCCGTTGTCGAGATGCGCAATCGTAACAAGAGCGTCACCCTTCTGCGAGCGTAAGCGGCATCGCCCGGCACTTTAGGCGCGCGATCCGGCCGGGAAGCCCCGCATCGGGCACGTTCGGCGCCGGGTTCGAGAATTGTTACAGTTCGCCGGAGAACCGACGTTAGAATGTGGCATTTCCACGGTCACCGACTATGTCTCAGAAGAAATCGCCACGCTTCGAGCTGCGCAGTGGCAACGTCGACGCCCTCCTTCTCGCCCTCAAGACCGCCGACATCGAGGCGCTGCGGGATGATCTCCTCTCCCGCTTCGAATCGACCCCCGATTTCTTCTCCAATGACGTGGTGGCGCTGGACCTGCGCCGCCTGGAAGGCGACGACCGCCTGGCGCTGGACCGCGTGATCGACACGCTGGCCACCCTGCGGGCCCGGGCCATCGGCGTGGTGGCGCGCGACGACCAGCGCGCCTGGGCCGAAGCCTTCGGCCTGCCGCTGCTGGAGAGCCAGAGCCGCCGTGGCGGCCGGGACGAAGCGGCGACGGCTGCCGCCCCAGGCGCCCCCAAGGCCGCCGAAACCCCTGAATCCCCCGCCGCCGAAGCCGCGCCAGTCAACAACACGGCCTCGGATATCGCCGAGATCATGGCCGCTGCCGCCGCCCCGCGCGCGGTGCCGACCCTGCTGATCGACAAGCCGCTGCGCTCCGGCCAGCAGATCTACGCGCAGGGCGACGTGGTGATCCTGGACCTGGTCAGCTACGGCGCCGAGGTCATCGCCGAAGGCAACATCCATATCTATGCCCCGCTGCGCGGACGCGCGCTGGCGGGTGTCAAGGGCAACCCGGACGCGCGCATCTTCTGCACGTGCCTGGAGCCCGAGCTGATTTCCATCGCCGGCATCTATCGGACSGCCGAGCAGACGCTCCCGGCCGATGTGCTCGGCAAGTCGGCCCAGGTGCGCCTGGCTGACGAAAAGTTGATTCTCGAACCGCTGCGGATGAAATAACCGCGCTAACCCATCGGTACGGCCGGCCCGCCCGGTACGAAATACCCTGCACCCATACTGGACCATAGAGCCATGGCAAAAATCATCGTTGTGACCTCCGGCAAGGGAGGCGTTGGCAAGACCACCACCAGCGCGAGCTTCGCCGCCGGCCTGGCCCTGCGGGGCCACAAGACGGCCGTGATCGACTTCGACGTCGGCCTGCGCAACCTCGACCTGATCATGGGTTGCGAGCGCCGCGTGGTGTATGACCTGATCAACGTGGTCCAGGGCGAAGCCAACCTGAACCAGGCGCTGATCAAGGACAAGAAGTGCGAGAACCTGTTCATCCTGCCGGCGTCGCAGACGCGGGACAAGGACGCGCTGACCCGCGACGGCGTGGAAAAGGTCATCAACGGCCTGGTGGGCATGGGCTTCGAGTTCATCGTCTGCGACTCCCCGGCGGGCATCGAGTCCGGTGCGCTGATGGCGATGTACTTCGCCGACGAGGCGCTCGTCGTGACCAACCCGGAAGTCTCGTCCGTGCGCGACTCGGACCGCATCCTCGGCATCCTGGCCTCGAAGACCAAGCGTGCCAGCGAGGGCGGCGAGCCGATCAAGGAGCACCTGCTGATCACGCGCTACAACCCGAAGCGCGTGCATGGCGGCGAAATGCTGTCGCTGACCGACATCCAGGAAATCCTGCGCATCAAGCTGATTGGCGTGGTACCGGAATCGGAAGCCGTGCTGCACGCGTCCAACCAGGGCACGCCCGCCATCCACCTGGAAGGCAGCGATGTGGCCGACGCCTATGGCGACGTGGTGGACCGCTTCCTGGGCAAGGACAAGCCGATGCGTTTCACCGACTACCAGAAGCCGGGCCTGCTCTCGCGCATCTTCGGTAACAAGTAAGGAGGACTCATCCCTATGTCGATCCTGTCCTTCCTGCTGGGGGAGAAGAAGAAGTCAGCGTCGGTCGCCAAAGAGCGGCTGCAGATCATCCTCGCCCATGAGCGCACCGGCCATTCCGCGCCGGCCGATTACCTGCCGGCCCTCCAGCGCGAGCTGGTGGCCGTGATTTCCAAGTACGTGAAGATCAGCGACCAGGACCTGCGCGTCAGCCTGGAGCGCCAGGACAACCTCGAAGTGCTCGAGGTGAAAATCGAAATCCCGCAAAACTGATTGCCCTTCGGCATTTTCGGTATTCGTTTTTCGGTTTTCGAATTAATTCGAGTTTCCCGGTCCTGAACGGCGCGCGGATACCTTTCCGTGCGCCGTTATCCCATTAACTAAGGGATAACCCGCCCCTCGCAAGGAGGGGTTTTTGCATTGCAGCAACCATCCACGTGGTGGCTGCAATCGCGCCTGCACAGCCGCCCCACCGCTCGCCTCCCACGTCCATGCACTGCCATGGCGCACGCTGCAATGCACCATTATCACGAGGGTGTGACATTGTGTAGCGACAAACCAACGGAATTGCACCAAATGTCTCTCTAGAGTGCCGGTTCACGCTGCTTTTATGTCCGAAAGTTCCGTGTTTTGTTAAATTTTCGCGGCGTTTACTGCAAACGTAAACCTTTGTGCCGGCCGTGATCCGGTTACGGCACAACCACAAGACAGAAAAGGAGCACCATGAAGAAATCGCTACTCACCCTCGCCATTGGCAGCCTGCTGGCCGGCAGCGCCTACGCACAGACGTCGGTGACGCTGTACGGTATCGTTGACCAGAGCATTCGCTTCCAGACCAACGCCGACGCCGGCAACCACAGCCAGACGCAGCTGACCAACGGCGCGATCACCAACAGCCGTTGGGGCATCAAGGGCAGCGAAGCACTGGGCAACAACCTGAAGGCCATCTTTCAGCTGGAAAACGGCTTCGATCCGGATACGGGTCGTTCCAACCAGGTCAGCACCGCCAATCCGAGTGGCCGTATGTTCGGTCGTCAGGCCTACGTGGGCCTGGCCGGTGACTTCGGCGCAGTCAAGCTGGGCCGCCAGTACACCGAAGGGTTTAATTTGTTCGGCGACTTCGACCCGCTGACCATCGGTAACTACGACAACAACGCCTGGCCGTTCTTCCTGACCCAGATCCGTACCGACAACGTGGTGAGCTACTCGGGCGCGTTCGCGGGCCTGAACGTGGGCGCCAGCTACGGCTTCGGTGAGACCGCCGGCAGCATGACGCGCAACCAGTACTGGGGCACCCGTGCCTCGTACGACATCGGGCCGTTCGGCATCGGCGCCGTGTACCAGGAATTCCGCAACGCCAGCAGCGAGCGCCAGCAGATGTGGGGCCTGGCTGGTAAGTACACCATCGGCGCAGCCAAGCTGTTCCTCGGTTACGTCGGTGGCCGTGACGCCACCGGTACGATCGACAATGGCTTCCTGAACCGCTCGGCCGCCACGACCACGGTTGCCGCCCAGAACGCCATCGCCGCCGGCGCCGCCAACACGCCGCGCAAGGACATGATCGGCTACGTCGGCATGACCTACCAGGTCAGCCCGGCCCTGGCCGTGACCGGCGTGTTCTACGGCGACCACGTGAAGGACAAGAACGGCGTGGAAAGCAGCGGCAACCGCTACACCGGCGTGCTGCTGGCCGAGTACTCGCTGTCCAAGCGTACCCAGGTGTACGGCACCGTCGACTACAACAAGGTCACGGGCGCTGTGCAGGCCGAAATGCCTGGCAAGAACAACCAGACGGGCGTGGCCGCAGGTATCCGCCACATCTTCTGATTGTTGGTCTGACCGCATCGCAGAAAGGCACCTTCGGGTGCCTTTTTGTTTTTCAGGGCGGCGGGTCGTTCCTGCCGTCATCAGCGATTGGGGCCCAGCACCGGCTGGCGGCCCGTTCCACGGCGCCTGCGGGAGCCGCCGGCCGGCGCGGCGTCGGGCTTGGGTGCAGGCCCCGCCGACCCCTCCTCGCCGAGCAACTCCAGCCGATAGCCATGCGTGTACAGCGGGACGATGCGCACGCCGTTGTCGGGCCAGAGGCCCAGCTTGTTGCGCACGCGGGAGATGTGGGTGTCGATGGTGCGGGACATCGGCGGGATGTCGCGCCCCCAGACCGCCACCACCATGTGTTCGCGCGGCACCACCCGGCCGGCGTTGCGGAACAGCAGTAGCGCGAGGTCGAATTCCTTGGGCGTCAGCGCCACCTTCTGGCCGTGGCATGTCGAGGCCCGGGTGGCCAGGTGGAAGGCGAAGCAGCCCCAGGCCATGCTGCCGTCGCGCGACTGCCGCAGGTCCGGGTACGCGCGGCGCAGCAGCGCCTCGATCCGCGCGGCCAGTTCCTGCGGGCGGATCGGCTTGACCATGTAGTCGTCCGCTCCCGCTGCCAGCGTCGCCACGATGTCCCGCTCGTTGTCCAGCCCGGTCAGGAACATCACCGGCACGCGGGCGTCCAGATGGGCGCGCACCCACGCCAGCACCTCGCGGCCGCTGACCTGCGGCGCGTGCCAGTCCAGCAGCAGCAGGTCGAACGTGACCTTGCGCAGCGTCAGCAGCATGCGYCGGCCGTCGTCGAACGTCACGCACTCGTGCCCGGCGGCGGTCACGATCTCCCGAATCCGCGCGGCGTGGCCGGCGTCTGGCTCCAGCGAAGCTATCCTCAATCCCATCGTCGTTGCGCGCCCCCGAGGCGCATCCGTTGTCTGCCATCCGAGCATTAGAGGCCGGGACGCGTCGCAACCCTATAAGACGATGCTCATTTTTAGTCGGCAACAAATGTTTACTTCGTGCCGGCCGGCGCGCGGCCTACCATGGCCGCATTGAAACAAGCCGAGGGAGGCCCATCGTGAAGATCGCCGCGCTGGCGGACAACCCGTCCCGCGCCGGAATGCTCAGGCACGCGCTGCATCGGGGCGGGCATATCGTGCGCTGCTTCGGGTGTGGAAAGTCGATGACGGACGCGGTGCGGGATGCCCGCTACGACGTGCTGCTGCTGGACCGCGCCAGTTCCATCGCCGCCGCGACGGCCGCGTGCGACGTGCTGAAATGGGTGCGCGACACGCTCGGACAAGGCGTGCCGGTGATGATGCTGGGCCGGGGCGACGACGACGCACAGGTGGCGGCCTGCCTGGCGGCGGGCGCCGATGCCTACGTGGGCGAGGCGGGGCGCGGGGCCGAGTTGCTGGCGCGCGTGGAGGCGCTGGCGCGGCGCGCGGCAGTACCGGGAATGCTGGCCGGCACCGTGGCGCCGGCGGGCTTCGGCGACATGCCCGAGCAACTCGTGAGCGGCGTCTATCGCTTCGTCACGGCCGAGCGGCAGGCCTGGGTGGCCGGTGTGCCCGTGGCGCTGGCGCCAAAGGAGTTTGCGCTGGCCCTKCTGCTGTTCCGCAACCTGGGCACGCTGGTGCTGCGCGAGGCGATGATCCGGCACGTCTGGCCGGACGGCGGGGTGCACACACACGCGCGCACCGTGGACAGCCACCTCTCGCGCGTGCGGACCAAGCTGGCGCTATGGCCCCGCAACGGCGTGATGCTGCGGGCGATCCACCGGCTGGGCAGCCGGCTGGATCTGGTCTAGCCGATGGTGGACGACGGGGGCTCAGTCGGCCTTGATGCCGGCTTCCTTGACGATGCGCGCGTTGTCTTCCGATTCCGCGCGAATAGCGGCGGCGAACTGCGCGGCGGTGCCGCCGGTGGGCACCTCGCCGCCCTTGAGCAGGCGCTCGCGCACTTCCGGCTCGCCCAGCGCCTTGTTCAGTTCGGCGTTGAGGCGGTTGATGATGGCCGGCGGGGTCTTGCCCGGAGCGAAGATGCCGAACGTCGACGTCAGGTTGGCCTTGGGATAGCCGAGTTCGGCGAAGGTCGGCACGCCGGGCAGGCTCTCCAGGCGCTTGGGCGCGCCCACGGCCAGCGCGCGCAGGCGGCCCGCCTGCATATGCTGGCTCAGCATGGGGCTGGCGTTGGTGCTCATCACCTCGAACTGCGCGCCCAGCGCGTCGTTCATCTGCTGGCCCGCGCCCTTGTAGGGGATCAGCGTGATGTCGGCCTTGGACTTCGCCTTGACCTGCTCGAGCATCACGTGCCCGACTGTGCCCAGGCCCGAAGTGGCCCAGCGGACCGAACCCGGCTTGGCCTTGGCCTGCGCGACGAGGTCCGCGAAGGCCTTGCCGGCGAAGCCCGAGGTGGCCACCACGAGCACCGGCGAGTACATGACGCTCATGACCGGCGCCACGTCGTGCTCGGGGTCGTAGTTGACGCGGCCCACGTGCGGGTTCAGCGTCAGCGGGCTGGTGGAGGCGAAGCCGATGGTGTAGCCGTCCGGCGCGGCCTTGGCCACGGCGTCGATGCCGATGCTGCCGCCAGCGCCGGCCTTGTTCTCCACCACCACGGAGGTGCCCATCTGTACGGACAGCTTCTCGCCCAGCGCGCGGGCCACGGCGTCGCTGATGCCCCCGGTCGGGTAGGCCACGATCACGCGGATCGGGCGGCTCGGGTAGGCGTCGGCCGCGTGGGCGGAGGAAACGAAGGACGGGGCCGCAAGCGTGGCGACAGACAAGGCCGCCAGCAGCGGCTTGGAAATGGCAGGAAACATGGCGGAAACGGGGCGGGAGGGTTGCTGATGGATAGGCGCTATCTTAGCCGAAGGGCCCCGGCGGCCGAACCGCCCGCTTGCCGTTCCGGCCTTGCCAGCCCTCCCGGCGAAGCCGTTTTAGCGCACGAGCGGGTGTTCCGGCACCCACGAGACGAAGAGTTCGTTGGCGCGGTCGTACAGCCGCCACGCCGTGCCGCACTCGCGGCAGGTGAAGGACAGCATGCTGAACGGCACCCCGGCCGCGCTGGCACTGACATGGGGCGCCGTGTTGCGCAGAGCCAGGCAGGCGTGCGGCTCGCGCCGGCGCGGGTCCTCGGCCAAGGCCAGGCAGTGGGCGCAGGCGGGGCGGGTGGGTACCGGCAGGGGCGGGGCGGCTGGCATGGCGGGATGACCGGAATGACCGGGGAGCGGGGGCACGGCGGACTTCATGCCCGCCATGATGCCGCAAAACGCTGGCGTTGGCCCCATCTGGCGGTGATTGGTCCGTGGCCGGGCCATGGGCAGGCCATGTCGCGCCATGTCTGCTGCGTGCGCGCGACAGGCTGGCGTTTTCACGCGGCATCGCGTCTGGCGCACTTTACGTGGCGGCGCCATGCGCTCAAGATTTCCGATCCCACATCCCCATAACAAGGAGCCTGACCGCATGCCATCCGTTCGTCGCCCCCGCTTCCCTGCCCTGCGCGCCCTGCCGTTCGCGCTGGCACTGGCCTCCGCCTGCGCCGCCACGGCCCACGCCGCCCCGGTGGAGCCGGCCTACCAGCTCGCCCAGCAGGAGAAGCCCGCGCTGATCGCCACGCTCAAGGATCTGGTGTCGATCGAGTCCGGCAGCAAGGATATCGAGGGTCTGGACCGCATCGCCGCGCTGATCCGGGACCGGCTGGCCGCGCTCGGCGGCGACGCCAAGCTGGTCGAGCCCACCGAGGTCTACCGGATGGAAGACACGCCGGAGAAGGTCGGCAAGATGGTCGTGGCCCAGTTCAAGGGCACCGGGCGCCGCAACATCATGCTGATCGCCCACATGGACACCGTGTACCTGCGCGGCATGCTCGCGCAGCAGCCGTTCCGCGTGGACGGCGACCGCGCCTACGGGCTGGGCATTGCCGACGACAAGAATGGCGTGGCCGTGATCCTCCACACGGTGGCCATCCTGCAAAAGATGAAGTTCAAGGACTACGGCACGCTGACGGTGCTGATCAACGGCGACGAGGAAATCAGCTCGCCGGGCGCCCGCGCCATGATGACCAAGCTCGGGGCGCAGCAGGACGCCGTGTTCTCGTGCGAGGCCACGCGCGTCACGGGCGACCGCCTGTCGCTGGCGACGAGCGGCATCGGTGCGATTTCGCTGAAAGTCGAGGGCAAGGCGTCGCACGCGGGCAGCGCGCCGGAGCTGGGCCGCAACGCGCTGTACGAGYTGTCGCACCAGATCCTGCAAATGCGCGACCTGTCCAACCCGGACACCGGGCTCAAGGTCAACTGGACGATCTCGAACGCGGGCACCAACCGCAACGTGGTTCCGGCCGTCGCCACGGCGCAGGCCGATGTGCGCGTGCTGCGCACCGCCGACTACGATGGCCTGGAGCGCACGCTGCAGGAGCGCGTGAAGCAGAAGCTGATTCCGGACACCAAGGTCGAGGTCAAGTTCGAGCGTCGTCGCCCGCCGCTCGAGGTCACCCAGGCGGCGCGCACGCTGGCAGCCCATGCGCAGGGCATTTATTCGGAAATCGGCGAGAAGCTGATGGTCTATGACACTGCCGAAGGCGGCGGCACCGACGCGGCGTTCGCGGCGGCGGGCACCAAGGCACCGGTGATCGAGCGCTTCGGGCTGCGCGGCTTTGGCGCGCATTCGAACGATGCCGAGTACGTGGACCTGAACTCGGTCACGCCGCGCCTGTACCTGCTGACGCGGATGATCATGGATGTGTCCCAGGATAAGGCTGGGGCCGCGAAGTAGGCGTTCTACGAGGGGTGGCGGGCAGGTTCATGCGCCGRCCCTCTCCCCCKGCCCCTCTCCCGCAAGCGGGCGAGGGGAGCAATCCAACGGCGGGCTAGGCCGCCGCGGTCTTCTTCCGTCCGCCAAGGTCCGGCAGGAACACCGCCAGCAGGCCGAGCAGCGGCAAATAGGCGCAGACGTCGTACACGGTCTTGATGCCGTGCGTGTCGGCCAGGGTGCCGAGCACGGCGGCGCCGATGCCGCCCATGCCGAACGCGAAGCCGAAGAACAGGCCGGACACCATGCCGACCTTGCCCGGAATCAGCTCCTGGGCGAACACGAGGATGGCCGAGAACGCCGAGGCCAGGATGAAGCCGATCACGAACGACAGCACGCCGGTCCAGAACAGGTTGGCGTGCGGCAGCATCAGCGTGAACGGCGCCACGCCGAGGATCGACGCCCAGATCACGCGCTTGCGGCCGATGCGGTCGCCAATCGGGCCGCCGAGGATGGTGCCGGCCGCCACCGCGAACAGGAACAGGAACAGGTAGATCTGCGAAGACTGGCGGGTCAGCCCGAACTTCTCCATGAGATAGAACGTGTAATACGTGTTCAGGCTCGCCATGTAGAAGTACTTCGAGAAGATCAGCAGCAGCAGCACCGCGATGGCGCGGACCACGGTGCGGGTCGGCAGCGGCTTGGCCGCCGTGCCGGCGCCCTTCTTCTTGGCTGCGCGCTCGGCCAGGTGGCGGCCGTACCAGCCGCCGATCTGCCACAGCACGGCAATCGCCAGCAGCGCGGCCAGCGAGAACCACGCCACGCTGCCTTGCTGGTGCACGATCCACGCCGCCAGCAGCGGCCCCATGGCGCTACCGCCGTTGCCGCCCACCTGGAAGATCGACTGGGCCAGCCCGTGCTGGCCGCCCGAGGCCATGCGCGCCACGCGCGACGACTCCGGATGGAAGATCGACGAGCCGGTACCCACCAGCGCCGCCGCCACCAGCAGCACGCCATAGGTCGGCGCCACGGACAGCAGCAGCAGCCCGCACAGCGTAAAGCCCATGCCGATGGCCAGCGAATGTGGCTTCGGATGCTTATCTGTGTACAGGCCAACGATCGGCTGCAGCAGCGACGCGGTGATCTGATAGGTCAGCGTCAGCAGGCCGATCTGGGTGAAGCTCAGGTTGAAGCCGCCCTTGAGCATCGGATAGATGGCCAGGATCAGCGACTGAATCATGTCGTTGAGGAAGTGCGCGAAGCTGATCGCGTACAACACGCGGAAGCGCGTGCCTTCCTCGCGGTGCGCGGCCTCGGCGGCGGGGGCGGGATTRACGGTTGTGCTCATGGGGCGGGGCGCATTGGCCGATCTGGTTAAAAGTGTGACGATCGCATCSTAAATGGCAAATTTCCGCCTGTCCTGCGAGAATGGGGCCGGAACTTTGGAGAAAAGGACATGCCGCCCACCCCCCGTCCTCGGAAAGCGACGCCGCCGCCAGTCGAGTGGATCGACCGCACCACGCCGGGCGCCCGGCGCCTGCCGCCCGATGCCCCGCACGACCCCGATGCCGACGCCCGGGCCGACACCTACGCGGCCTCGCCAGCCTACATCCGCTACGACCGCAGCCCGATGCCGGTAACGGCCATGGCCGCCGACTACGCCCCGGGCCACGTCACCAAGCCGCACCAGCATCCCCACGCGCAGTTGATCCACGCGATGCACGGCGTGATGGTGGTCTCCACGGCGGACGGGCAGTGGATCGTGCCGCCCACGCGCGGCATGTGGATGCCCGGCGGCACGGTGCACTGGATTCGCATGGTCGGCCGCGTGCAGATGCGCACCGCCTATATCCGCCCGGACGCCGCGCCGGACCTCCCCACCCGCTGCACCGTGCTCGGCGTCACCGCGCTGCTGCGCGAGCTGATCCTGGCCGCCATCGACATCCCCCTGCCCTATGCACCGGACTCGCGCGACGGTCGGCTGATGCGGCTGCTGCTCGATGAGGTGCTGCTGGTGCCGACCCTGCCGCTGCACCTGCCGCGCCCGAGCGATGTCGGCCTGCGGCAGATCTGCGACGCCATCGTCGAAAGCCCGGACACCGACCTGACCCTGGCCGACTGGGGAAACTCGCTGGGGGTAGATCCGAAGACGATCCAGCGACGGTTCGCGCGCGAGACCGGCATGACCTTCGGCCAGTGGCGCCAGCAGGCGCGGCTGCTGGCCGCGCTGGAGCGCCTGGCGGCGGGGGCGAAGGTGGTGGATGTGGCGCTCGACATGGGCTATGGCAGCCCGAGCGCCTTTGCGACGATGTTCCGGCGGCAGTTCGGCGTGCCGCCCAGCGCCTTCTTCCGATAACTGCCCGATGAGCCCGGTCGGGGCTCAGGCCCCGATCGGGTCCCGCTCAGGCCCCATCCAGGTAACGCTCGGCCAGCCGGGTCCAGTACGCCGCGCCCACGGTCAGATTCTGGTCATTGAAGTCGTAGCCGGCGTTGTGCAGCAGCGGCTGGTTGGCGCCGTTGCCCATCCGCACGAAGCAGCCCGGGCGCTGTTGCAGGAAGTACGCGAAGTCCTCGCTGCCGGCGATCCGGTGGAAATTCGGCACGGCACGCTCCGGCCCCACCAGTTCCTCGGCCACCTGGCGCGCGAACTCGGTTTCGGCCTCGCTGTTCACCAGCACCGGGTAGCCGCGCACGTAGTCGATATCGACCGTAGCGCCGTAACCCTCGGCGTGCGATGTAGCCAGCTGGCGGATGCGCGCCTCCATCGACGCCCGCACCTCGGGGTTGAACGACCGCACGCTGATTTCCATGCGTGCGCTGTCCGGAATCACGTTCGGGGCGTGGCCGGCGTGCAGCGTGCCGATGGTCACCACGGCGGTCTCGTTCGGATCCACATTGCGCGATACCACCGATTGCAGCGCCATCACCAGGCTGCCGGCCACCAGGATCGGGTCGATCGACTGGTGCGGGCGCGCCGCGTGGCCACCCTTGCCGCGGATCGTGATCGCTACCGTGTCGCAGGCCGCCATGAACGGGCCGGAACGGAACATGAAGGTGCCAGCTTCCACGCCCGGATGGTTGTGCAGGCCGAAGATCGCATCGCAGGGAAACCGCTCGAACAGGCCATCGGCCAGCATCCGCTCCGCCCCGCCGCCCGCGCCGATTTCCTCGGCCGGCTGGAAGATCAGGTGGATGGTGCCGTTGAAGCGGCGGGTCCGCGCCAGCTGGCGGGCGGCGCCCAGCAGCATGGTGGTGTGGCCGTCGTGGCCGCACGCGTGCATCTTGCCCTCATGCACGCTGGCATAGGGCAAACCCGAGCGCTCGTGAATCGGCAGCGCGTCCATATCGGCGCGAATGCCGACACTCCGCTTGCCCGTGCCGGCGCGCAGCGTGCCGACCACCCCGGTGCCGCCCACGCCGCGCGTGACCTGATAGCCCCACCCCTCCAGGCGGGACGCCACCAGTTCGGCAGTGCGGATCTCGTTGAAGGCCAGTTCGGGATGCTGGTGGATGCTGCGCCGGATGTCCTGCAGCTCGTCGTGGCAATCGAGCGTGTCGTGCAGCGTGCAGTAGGAGCGCGTGGGGGATTCGGTGGAACCGTTCGCGAGCTTGACCGCGACGGTCTTCAATATCGATTCTATTTCGGGGGCATGTTCAGACATGGCATTGCTCTTTTGGCTTGCATGTATGAACAGTATTTCACGCAGGGTCGAAGGGTAAAACCCAGAATGCGGATTTCGTGCGTATGCGCCCTAAACCGTGCCAAAACTGTTGCCCTTAGGGGACGCTTTGTGTGGAACTGCGACCCTTTGTATGAAGACGTTTCAGCGGGGAACCCGAAAGTCCCCCTTTTTCTGGCAACGATGTCGGACATGGGCCGACGCCCGACTCAGCGCTCGCCGTATGGCACGACCTGCTGGGTCTGCTCGCCGAGGCCGGCGATACCGAGGCGCATSGTGTCGCCCGCGCGCAGGTAGCGCGGCGGCTTGAACCCCATGCCCACACCCGGCGGCGTGCCCGTGGCGATCAGGTCGCCGGGCAGCAGGGTCATGAAGCGGCTGACRTAGCTGACCACGGTGGCGACGTCGAAAACCATGGTCGCGGTGCTGCCTTTCTGCATGCGCTGGCCGTTCACGTCCAACCACATCGCCAGGTTCTGGGGTTCGGGCACCTCGTCGCGCGTGACCAGCCAGGGGCCGACCGGGCAGAAGGTGTCGCAGCCCTTGCCCTTGTCCCAGGTGCCGCCCCGCTCGATCTGGAACTCGCGCTCGGACACATCGTTGACCACGCAGTAGCCCGCCACGTGCTCAASCGCCTGGGCCTTCGAGACATTGCGCGCGGTGGTGCCGATGACCACGCCCAGCTCCACCTCCCAGTCGGACTTCTCCGAACCGAACGGCAGCATCACGGCATCGTTGGGGCCGTTCAGCGAGGAATTGGCCTTCAGGAAGACGATCGGCTCGGCCGGCAGCGGCATGCCGGCTTCGGCGGCATGGTCAGCGTAGTTCAGGCCGATGGCGATGATCTTGCCGATGCCGGTCCAGGGCACGCCGTGGCGGGCGCCCTCCACCAGCGGCAGCGTGGCGGGGTCGATCGCGGCCAGCCGGGCCAGCRCGGCCGGCGCCAGTTCGTCCGGGCCGATGTTGCCGATMACGGCAGACAGGTCGCGCACGCGGCCATCACGATCCACGACGCCCGGGCGCTCTGCACCGGGCTGTCCTACGCGTACTAGTTTCATGGTGATTTCCTTGGTTTCTGGGCTGGCCGTGGGAAGCGAGACGGCAAGGAAACCGAGGATAGCCGGAATCTGGCCGGCTTGTCCTGTGCAGCAGCGGAGACATCCCCGGTGGAGAAGTACCGCCAGGGTCACCACCACGCGCTACGTTTACGCCCCGGCCGGCACGCGATAGTGGGAGCTGTCGAGCAGGTCGAGCCCGCATTCGAGCTGCCCCACCCAGTCGATAAAGCGCTTCACCATCGCCCGGCCCCGGAACGACGGCCCGTGCTGCGGCACGATCCATTCGATATCCATGGTCCGCGCCATCTCGGCCCAGAGCCGGCACGCGCGGTTGCCGCTCATATAGCGGCGATGGAACGGCAGCATGCGCGGGAGATGGGCGTCGAAGTCCTCGACCACCGCGCCGGCCTCGGCGGCCGTGGTCATGGCCGCGCCCAGATCGCCCGAGAACAGGATCTTGCTGATGGGATCGTAGAAGTGGAAATTGCCCTCCGAATGGAGGAAGTGGGCGGGGACGGCGATCAGGTTGCTCGCGCCGAGCGGCACGACCATGCCGGCATCCGGAATGCCGACCACGCGGCCGGCCATCTTTCCGGCCTGGCAGATATGGGGCAGGAAGCGCGCCCATACCTGCGAGATCAACACCTTGCTGTCCGATGCCGTCAGCCAGCGGCCCACCGACGCCACGATGTCCGGATCGGCATGGGAGGCCAGCACGTAGTCGAGCCGCTTGGGCGGAAAGTGGCGGCTGATCGCCATATACAGCTCGCCGTAGGTCAGCGCACCGCCGGGATCGATCAACGCCCCGTGACCGTGGTTGACCACCAGGAACTGGTTCGACTGCACGACGTCCCCGTCGCCATCGTCCACCAGGTCGGTGAACACCATGCAGACATGCTCGCTCGATTCATATAGCGCGATAGCCATCGCGGCCCCCCTTTCGCTCGTTTTTGTTTTGAATCGGCGAAAGTACCAGCGGGGGCGGTTCGACCTTTGACGGGGATCAAAGGTCGGTCATGCGGTCTTAGCGCGTGCTGAGCAGCTTCTCGATATTGGCCACGAGTTGCTTGTCGTCCGGCTTGACCATGCTGTTGTAGCTGCCGACGACCTGCCCCTTGCGGTCGATCAGGTATTTATAGAAGTTCCACTTCGGCGCGGTGCCGGTTTCCTTGGCCAGCAGCTCGTACATCGGGTTGACATCGCTGCCGCGCACGTGGGACTTGCCCAGCATCGGGAACTTGACGCCGTAGGTGTTGTAGCAGAAGTCGGAAATTTCCTTCGAGGAGCCGGGCTCCTGCGAGAAATCGTTCGACGGGAAGCCGAGCACGACCAGGCCGCGCTCCCGGTACTTGGCGTAGAGCGCCTCGAGGCCCTCRTACTGCGGCGTGAACCCGCAGTAGCTGGCCGTGTTGACCACCAGCACGACCTTGCCGGCGTACTGGCACAGGTTCTGGGGCGACTCGTCCTGCAGGCGCGGGAACTTGAAGTTGAGCGTCGCCGGGCAACTGCCGGCCTGACCGGCTGAAGCGGCGGCTGTGGGGGTCGACTTCTCGGCGGCGTGGGCTGCGCGCGGCAGCAGGCTGGCCGTGGCGGCGGCCATCGCGGACACCGCCAGGGCGGCGAGCAGCGCGCGGCGCTGGAGCGTCAGGGTGGCCGTGCGCGGGTGGCGCATCCGGGTCGGGGGGACCATGCGGGTCATGACGGGCGACTCCATATTGGGGCGTGAAAGGTAGCCTCCGCAGTCTACGCCTTCGTCGGGTTCACTGCACTCCGTGCTGCAGGATCGATGATGGACGATGGCGGCCGCCATCCGTCCGGGGGTCAGTCCATCACCGCCGTCGCGGCGTGCTCGGTCACGCTGGTACGCAGTTCCAGGTCCGGCATGCGCCGCACGATCAGTAACGCCACCACCGCCGCCACCGCGCCCGCCGCGAAAATCAGCTGGAAGCCCGACTCCACGCCGGCGGACAGCACCTGCCGCACGGCCGGCGACAGATGCGCCATCGCCTCGCTACCGTGGCGCAGCGCGCCAAGGTCCAGCGCCTGGGTCACGCCGGCGCGGCCCATCGCCTCGCGGAACTCCAGCGCCAGCAGCGTGCCGGCCAGTGCGCCGCCAATCGCGCTGCCGAGCGAGCGCACCACCAGCAGCGCGCCGGTGCCGGCGCCCATGTCGCGGCGCTCGAGCGCGTTCTGTACCGAAATCAGCGTGCCGACCATCGCCATGCCCAGCCCCACGCCGCCCACCGTCATGGCGAGCAGGACGGCAGCCGTGGGCACGTCCGGGGTAGCGCCAGCCAGCGCGCTCAGGCCGATGGCGGCCAACACGAAGCCGGCGCTGAGAATGCCCCGCATGCGTCCCATGCGCGGCGCCAGCCAGGCCACCACGAGGTTGCCGGCCACGGTGGACAGCAGGAACGGCACCACGAGCAGGCCGGACATCGCGGCATCGGCATGGCGCGCCAGCTGGAAATGCAGCGGCAGCGCGAAGATGCACAGGAAGATATTGAGCGCGGCCAGCGCCGAGGCGCCCACGCCCATCACATACGCGCGGTTGCGGAACAGACGCGGCGGCAGCATCGGGTCCGCCGCGCGGCGTTCCTGCCAGGTCAGCAGCGCCAGCGCCCCGGCCGTGATGGCCAGCAGCGCGCCGGTTTCCGGGGAAATCCAGTCGAAGGCATCGCCGGCCCAGCTCATGGCGAGCAGGAAGGCGACGATSGCCACCGCGAGCAGCAGCGCGCCCAGCCAGTCCACGCGCGGCCKGCCGCCGCGCGGGCGCAGGTTGGCCAGGCCCCGGTAGCACATCGCCATGGCCAGCGCGCCGAGCGGCACGTTGATCCAGAACAGCCAGCGCCAGGACAGATGGTCAGACACCCAGCCGCCCACCAGCGGCCCGGCGATGGAGGCCATCGCCCAGACCATCGCCAGATAGCCCTGGTAGCGCCCGCGCTGGCGCGGCGCCACTACGTCCGCAATGGCCGCCTGCGCYAGCGACATCAGCCCGCCGCCGCCCACGCCCTGCAGCGCCCGGAACAGGATCAGCTGCGTCAGCGACTGCGCCAGCGCGCACGCCACGGAGGCGAGGATGAACAGCGTGATGGCCACCATCAGCAGGCGCCGCCGCCCGAAGCTATCGGACAGCTTGCCGTACAGCGGCGTGGTGACGGTGGAGACGATCAGGTAGGCAGTGACGATCCACGACAGATGCCCAAATCCGTTGAGATCATTCGCAATGGCGGGCACGGCGGGGATGACCACGGTCTGGTCCAGCGCCGCGAGCAGGATACATAACACGATGCCGCCGATCACCCGCATGATGGCGCGGTGATCGTGGACGATGGGCGGATGTTCGGGAACGGAGGCGGTAGCCTCCACGGCGGATTGCGGCGAGGTGGGCGACGACATGTGGCTACGGCGGGATGGAGGCTGCGGGGACCATCCCTTGCGTGGGGACGGCCTAATTCAGTATCCGCATAATTATATGCGGAAGCCATCGTTGACGTAGCAATGAATTTTGGCGAGAAGTGGCCACGGCGCCACATGGCGCGTCCGTGGCCTGATGGCCGCTAGCGCGAGCCGCCGGTGATGTAGTGTTCGAGTTGCTCGATCACRAAACGCTGTTCGCTGATGATGTTGTTCACGAGGTCGCCGATCGACAGCATGCCGAGCAGTTCGTCCCCTTCCATCACGGGCAGGTGGCGCAGGCGGTGCCGCGTCATCAGGCTCATGCAATCGTCCGTGGTCTGGTCCGCCCGCACATAGATCACCGCTGAGGTCATGATCTCCCGCACTAGCGTTTCGCGCGACGTACGTTGCATCAGRATCACTTTTCGGGCGTAATCGCGTTCGCTGAGGATGCCCTGGATCTTGCCGTGCTCCATCACCAGCAACGCGCCGATGCCTTTCTCCGCCATCAGTTGCAGCGCGGCGTAGACCGTCGCTGAAGGAGGAATGCTGAAGATCGCCTGATTTGGCTTCGCTTCCAGAACCTGCCGTGCGGTTTTCATAGACCGACTCCTTATTGCTGTCTGGGGAAATCGCTGCACCGGCCCGCCGCGCTGTCTTGCCCCCGCATACGCCGCCGGCCGCTCATTCAGATTAGCAAAGGATAGTCGGCGCTTACAGGGTGACTTTCACGAATCTTTGTAAGCAAGCCGACGTGCCCTATTGTTTCTTCTTGCGCACAATTCCCAGCAGCGAAGTCGCGCGTTACTCGGTCAGCATCCGCACCCGCACCTTGCGGCCCTTGACCTTGCCATCGTTGAGCCGTTTGACCGCTTCCTTGCCGATGGCACGATCCACGGCGATGTACGTGGACATCTCCATCACGTTGATCTTSCCRATCTGKTCCTTGGTGAAGCCGGCCTCGCCGGTCAGCGCGCCGAGGATGTCGCCCGCGCGGATCTTTTCCTTGCGGCCGCCGAGCATTTGCAGCGTGACCATCGGCGGCAGCAGGCGCTCCTTGCTCTTCGGCACCAGCTCGGTCAGCGCGTGCCATTCGAATTCGCCGCCCTGATGCTGTTCCAGGTTCCCCACGCGCCCCATTTCATCCATGCTGACCAGGCTGAACGCCCAGCCTTCGGCATCCGCGCGGCCCGTGCGGCCGATGCGGTGCACATGCACCTCGGGGTCGGGCGTGACATCGACGTTGATCACGGCTTCCAACTGGGCGATGTCGAGACCGCGGGCTGCCACGTCCGTGGCCACCAGGACCGAGCAGCTCCGGTTCGCAAACTGCACCAGCACCTGATCGCGGTCACGCTGTTCCAGGTCGCCATGCAGCGCCAGGGCCTCGAAGCCCTGCGCGCGCAGCAATTCGACGAGATCGCGGCAACGCGCCTTGGTATTGCAGAAGGCAAGCGTGCTGGCAGGCCGGAAGTGATCGAGCAGGCGGCCCACAGCTTGCAGGCGGTCGCCATCCTCCACCTCGTAAAAACGTTGACGAATCTTGCTGGCGCCGTGCGTCTCGGCCAGCTTGATCTCGCGCGGCTTGTTCAGGAACTGCTGGCTCAGCTTGACGATGCCGGGCGGGTAGGTGGCCGAGAACAGCAGTGTCTGGCGGTCCTTCGGGCAATGGTTGGCGACGAACGCGATGTCATCGAAGAAGCCCATGTCGAGCATGCGGTCCGCTTCGTCCAGCACCAGCGTATTGATACCGCGCAGGTCCAGGCTGCCGCGCTCGATGTGATCGAGAATGCGCCCCGGGGTGCCCACAACGATATGCGCGCCATGGATAAGGCTGTCGACCTGTGGCCGCATAGGCGACCCGCCGCACAGCGTCAGCACCTTGATGTTCTCTTCCGCACGCGCCAGGCGGCGGATTTCCTGCGTGACCTGATCGGCCAGCTCGCGCGTGGGACAGAGCACGAGCGCCTGCACGTCGAAGCGGCGTGCGTCGAGCCGATGCAGCACCGCAAGCCCGAAGGCGGCGGTCTTGCCGCTACCAGTCTTGGCCTGCGCGATCAGATCCTGCCCGGCCAGCGCCAGCGGCAGGCTGGCGGCCTGGATCGGCGTCATGGTGTCGTAGCCGAGCTGCGCCAGCGTGGCGAGCATAGCGGGCGACAGCGCCAGATCAGAGAACGGCGCGCCTGCCGAAGTCGTGGCGGGGGCGGTGGAGTTGGGGGTTGGGCTCGAAGTCATGCCGGATTATAGCGGCGGGGGTGCGGCGGGGGTGGCTCGGAAACCGGCTTCAGTCACGCAGCCTTGCGCGCGGCGGGCTTCTTCACCGGCACGTCCTCGGTCGGCGCCCATCCCAGCCGCTCGAGCAGGGCCTGCGCCGCCGCCGGCGCGTGCTCCTTCGCCCCGTTGATGAAGAACAGGAACAACCCCTTGGGCTTCTGACGGGCGCCGGCCTGCTCATCCACGCGCGGCAGGTCGTCCGGCACGCTACCGCCGGCCCACGCGGTGGCGCGCGCGGCCCAGGCGTCGAGGTCCTTCGGCGCATAGCCGGTCTTGAGCTTGGCCTGCGCGTTCATCAGCCGCGCATAGGCAAAGTCCGCGGTCGGGTCCGCGAACGACGGAAACTTTGGCGAATCTGTGTACACCGTGGCCGCCTTGAACTTGCGCGCGAGTTTCAGGTAGTCGTCGCACATAAAGCTCTCGTGCCGCACCTCAAGCACGTGCCGCAGCTTCACGCCTTCGACAGCATCCGGGAGCAAGGTCAGGAATGCCTCGAAGTCATCGGCCACGAACTGCTTGGTTGGCGCGAATTGCCAGACGATGGGACCGAGTTTCTTGCCCAGCTCGGCAATGCCGCTGTCGATGAAGCGGGCGATGGAGTCGCCCGACTCGGCCAGGATGCGCCGGTTGGTGGCGAAGCGCGACGCCTTCACCGAGAACACGAAGCCATCCGGGGTCGCATCGCGCCAATTGGCGAATGACGTTCGCTTTTGTGTCCCGTGATAGGTGCTGTTGATCTCGATGGCGGTCAGGTGACGGCTTGCGTACTCGAGTTCGCGCGCCTGCGCGAGCCCGGACGGGTAGAAGTTGTCGCGCCATGGCGCAAAACTCCATCCGCCGATGCCGATGTGGATGTTACCTACCGTCTTGCCTTGCTTGCGCACTGCCATGACCACCTCCGCCAATCACGCAAAATGCGATGCATACCAGTCTAGCGCGCAGCGGCGTGTCCGGCCAACGCCACGTTTTCGTCGCATGACGATTCATGGCGGGAATGTTGCTTCCTGAATGTGGCGACCGAAGGCACACTACAACCGATTCCAGCCGCCTCACCTAACCCGGAGGGCCCGCCTTGCGCATCGACCCCGACACGCTCCCGGCCATTCTGCAAAGCATCGAGGCACGGGCCCTGGCACTGCGCGACACCCCGCCAGCCGGCTTGTTTTCGTCGATCGACGAGACGGCGGCTCACATCGACCTGCCCATGGAGCGGGTGCTGTATCAGCCGCCGCCGGCTGCGGCCCTGAGTCAGAGCCTTCTCAAACGACGGGTCGAAGCTGCGCTACGCAGCCAGCCGCAAGTCTCGCTGCAAKCCCTCTGCGGGGACCACCCACTCGAACACGGCCTCGCGGAGTTGCTGACTTATCTGCAACTGACTGGCGATACCTTCCATTGCGTCGTCGATGAGGCGGCGACCGAGACCGTCACCTGGCACGCGCGCGGCATGGGCGGCGAGCCGCTGACACGCGGCGCACAAATGCCACGCGTCGTCTTTGTGAGACATGGATCATGAGCGCGCACSGTCCCCACGCCCTGTCGCCCCTTGTGGTCCCGCTGCTCAAAGGGGTGCTGTGCCGCGAAGACTCACCCAGCGCTTGGCAGGCACTCGTGTCACAGCAGGCAGCCGTGCGCGACTATGTGGCCGTGCTGGGCCTCGCCCTGGTCGTCGACGAGGACGATGGATTCGCATTTCTACGAGTGCTATCAGCGCCAGCGGCAGATGCCACGGCGCCCTCTTTGATCGCCAGACGCCCCCTGTCCTACGCGGTCAGCCTCACGCTGGCGTTGCTGCGCAAGGCGCTCGCCGAATYCGACGCTGCCGGTCTCGATGGCCCACTGATCCTGACGCGCGAAGACATCGCTGAATTGCTACGCACGTTCCTGCCTTCGGGCAGCAATGAAGCCAAGCTTATCGACATGGTCGACTCGCATGTGGGCAAGATCGTCGAACTCGGCTTCCTGCGGCGCGCGGGCCAAACGGAAACACCTTCGTACGAAGTCCGCCGGGTGTTGAAAGCATTTATCGACACCCAATGGCTGGCCGATTTCGACGCGCGGCTGGCCGCCTATCAGACACAACTGCGCGGCACCTCCACCGAGCGCACGCGAGGCGTCGATGGATAGGCCACCCACCATGGCACCGGAGACGGTGGCCCCGGATATCGAGGCCACCACACTGGATGCAGGATTCCGCCTGATGCGGCTCGAGGTCTCGAACTGGGGGCCGTTCCGGCAAGGTGTGACGTCGATGTGTCCCGACGGCCGCCATGCCGTGCTGACTGGCAACCTCGGGCCAGGCACGAGCGCCCTGGTCGAGGCCTTAAGAATGCTCCTACTCCCGGCCCCGAACCCCGCYATCAYGCCGCATGCGACGGATCGGCCCGCCATGCTGCTTGGCGTCTTCCACAATGCCGCGTTCGACAGAACGGTCACCCTCGCCCAGATATTCCCTAGCGCGGCGGATCAGCCCCTGCCCGCGCGGCTGTTCGTCGCCGCGCCGCATGAATTGAGCATCGGCGGSGATCTTTCTCACTTCGACGGCGACCTCGTCGCCCTCCGCAAATCGCTGCGCACGGTCGGCGCCGAATCCTTCGACACCTTCGCGCGGTATCACGCATGGTTCCGTCGCTGCTTCRCCATCGGCGATCCGCTACCCGTCGAAGCYCTGCGCGCCTGCCGCGACGCGCTGGACGGCTACTTTGCCAGCCTCAAGCTCGCGCTGCTGGAGGTGCGGCTCGGACAACTGGCCGACGACTGGGCGCGACACGACCGCCGCGTGCTGGATGAAGTGGAGCGCCACGCCGCGCTGCGCGCCCAGGCGCTGCACCTGCGGCATAGCATTTCCGCGAGTGGCGGCGAGCGGATCGCGCAACTCGACATCGATATCGAGCAACTCGAACGGGTACGCGACATCCGCCGGCAACGCGCAACGCTGTACGCCACGCTGATTGCCTCCGTCAACGAAGCGCCTGCCGCCACCGAGGCGGACTTCCTCGCCCAACGCGAGCGGCTGGCGGCGCGCCGGGCCCATGCGCCGTCCGCAGCGCTCTCACAACTCTCCGCTTTTYYAGACTTCCACGAAATCGACTGGCACATGCCGGCGCGSGACGCCGCGCGGCTCGGCGAGGAAAAGCAACGACTCCAGAATGCCTCGGACATCCTCCAGCAACTGGCTGATGGGCTGGAGGAGTTACGAGGGACAATCCGGTCATGCGAGCAATCGCTCGATGCCTGCCGCGACGCCCGCACGGCGGCGCAGACGGCGATGGCCATCGCAGAAACGGAGCGCCAGCAGGCGGAAGACCTACTGGCCGCGTCCGAACCCGCCATGCAGTCGGCCAGCCTCGACATGCTCGACGCGCTGCGCGCCGAGGCGTTCGGGCAACACGCGCCCACCGTGGAATCATGCGACCCCTGCCGCGAGAGCATGCGCCGCTGGCTCCAGGCCCGCATCGACGCCGACGCACGCGACTGGGCACTTCTGGACGAACAACTACGCGACGCGCCATCCGCGCTGGCCACCGCAGAGGCGGCTCGGCCCTACCGCTTCCACCTCGCCGTGCTGGATGAATCATTCTGGCGGGGCGACGACGACACCACGCGCAACTGGCTACAACGGCTAGGCGCCGCCAACGTGCAATGCCTGATCGTCACCCCGATGGAGAAGATTCCTATTGTTGAGCCGATGGTGTCCAGCGTGGCGTTTGTGCGGTATGAGGGAGACGCTGCAGCGCGGGTCTGGCG
>NZ_JBFREV010000005.1:0-252034 GCF_052114485.1 Cupriavidus sp. KB_39 | reverse complement strand
AGTGACGCCAGAACCGTCAAGAAAGTCATCATCACCGAGACCGGGCAAAATGCCGAGCCGGACGACGTGGACATGACCGAGCGCTGCAAGATATTCCAACCAACGGTGGCACAGGTAAAACGATACTTCTCGAAAGCCTATCCCGTGGAAGGCTACGTTATTACCACGGAACGCTATTCGCCCTGCTACGCGACGGGCGTAGTGAAATTCAGCGATAACAGTTTTGGCGAATTCCGACTGCGCTCAAGTGGAACCGCCACCTTGTATTGGAATAGAGGCGACTCTGTATATTTACTTTACAAGCACAATAAATGGGGCGATCCGTTGGCTTGCGGCTACGGCCTTAGTTCCGAAGGAGAGTGCTAGGAACAAGACGCCACGGAATCCAAAGCGTAGTTAAGGTCCTGCGGTTAGCCATCGCAGGCGAGTGGCGGTGCTTTTTTACCCAAGGCTCCGCCACCTACCCTCCCCCTCACCCACCCAAATACGCCGCCCGTATCCGGTCATTCGCCAGCAAATTCTCCCCGGTATCTGCCAGCACCACCTTCCCGGTCTCCAGCACGTAGCCCCGGTCGGCGACCTGCAGGGCCTTGTTGGCGTTCTGCTCGACCAAGAACACTGTGACGCCTTCATCACGGATGGTGCGGATGATGTCGAAGATCTGGGCGATGATCAGCGGGGCGAGGCCCAGCGTTGGCTCGTCCAGCAGCAGCAGACGGGGGCGGCTCATCAGGGCGCGGCCGATGGCCAGCATTTGCTGTTCGCCGCCGGACATCGTGCCCGCACGCTGGCCCGAGCGCTGGTTCAGCCTCGGAAAAAGCTTGAAAACGTGCTCGATGCCGGCCTCGATGTCGTGCCGGCTGGCGAAGAACGCGCCCATCTTCAGGTTTTCCAGCACGGTCAGGCTCGGGAACACTCGCCGCCCCTCCGGCGAGATCGCCATGCCCATGCGCATGATCTCGTGGGTATTGCGCTGCGTGATGTCCTGCCCCTCGAACGACACGCGGCCGCTCGAGGCGCGCGGCGAGCCGCACACGGTCATCATCAGCGTGGTCTTGCCTGCGCCGTTGCTACCGATCAGCGTGACGATTTCGCCCTTGTTCACTTCGATCGATACGCCGCTCAGCGCTTCCACGGCGCCATAGTGGGTATGGACCTGTTCCAGCTTCAGCATCAGTCCTCTCCCAGGTAGGCCTTGATCACGCGCGGGTCGTTGCGCACTTCGTCCGGCTTGCCGATGACGATCGGCTTGCCGTGCTCCATCACGAGGATGCGGTCGGACACGCCCATGACGAGGCTCATGTCATGCTCGATCAGCAGCACCGAAATGTTGAATTCGTGGCGCAATTTGTCGATCAATTGTTGCAGTTCGATCTTTTCCTGCGGATTCAGGCCCGCCGCCGGTTCGTCCAACATCAGCAGGCGCGGCTTGGTGATCATGCAGCGCGCGATCTCGAGCCGGCGCTGGTGTCCATAGGACAGCGTGCCCGCCTCGCGATTGGCCACCGAGGTCAGGCCCATGCGTTCGAGCCAGACGGCGGCGCGCTCCAGCGCCTCGCGCTCGGCGCGGCGGTAGGCCGGCGTGGCGAACAGCCCGCGCAGCAGGCCGGCCTTGACCTGCAGGTGCTGCGCCACGAGCAGGTTCTCCACCACGGTCAGCGACTTGAACAGGCGAATATTCTGAAACGTGCGCACCAGCCCGCGCCGCGCCACCTGGTGGCTCGGCAGGCCGGCGATGGCCTGGCCGTCCAGCGTGACTTCGCCGCCGGTGGGCTTGTAGAAGCCGCCCACGCAGTTGAACACCGTGGTCTTGCCGGCGCCGTTCGGGCCGATGATGGCGAAGACCTCGTCGCGACGCACATCGAAATCGATGCCGTCCACGGCCAGCAGCCCGCCAAAGCGCATCTGCAGGCCGGATACTTTCAGCATTTCCGCGCTCATTGCGGCAACTCCACGTGGGGACGGCTCGCGGGCAGCAAGCCCTGCGGACGCCACATCATCATCAGCACCATCACCAGGCCGAAAATCAGCATGCGGTATTCGGCAAAATCGCGCGCCACCTCGGGCAGCACGGTCAGCAGGATGGCTGCCAGGATCACGCCCAGCTGCGAGCCCATGCCGCCCAGCACCACCACGGCCAGGATCAACGCCGATTCGATAAACGTGAACGATTCCGGATTGACCAGCCCCTGGCGCGCCGCGAAGAACGCGCCGGCCAGCCCCGCGAACGAGGCGCCCAGCGTGAATGCCGACAGCTTGATGCGCGTGGGATTCAGGCCCAGCGAGCGGCAGGCGATCTCGTCGTCGCGCAGCGCCTCCCAGGCGCGGCCCATCGGCATGCGGATCAGGCGGCTCGTCACGAACAGGGTGAAACCGACCAGCAGCAGCGCCAGCAGGTACAGGAAGATCACCATGTGCTGTCCGGTGTAGTCGAGCCCGATCATTTCGTGGAACGTGCGCGTGCCTTCCACGCTCGCGCTACGCGCCATCTCGATGCCGAACACGGTCGGCTTCGGAATGCCCGAGACGCCGTCCGGGCCGCCAGTCAGGCTGGTCAGATTGTTCAAGAGCAGGCGGATGATTTCACCGAAGCCGAGCGTGACGATGGCCAGGTAGTCGCCGCGCAGCCGCAGCACGGGGAAGCCGAGCACGAAGCCGAACAGCGCCGACATGCCCGCAGCAATCGGCAGGCACTCCCAGAACGTGAACCCGAAATACTGGTTGAGCAGCGCATACGTATAGCCGCCCACCGCGTAGAAGCCCACGTAGCCCAGGTCGAGCAGGCCAGCGAAGCCCACCACGATGTTCAGGCCCAGGCCCAGGATCACGTAGATCAGGGCAAGCGTGGCCACGTCCACCGCGCCGCGCGAGCCAAAGAACGGCCAGACCAGCCCCACCGCCAGCAGCACCCAGATCACCACGCGCTGCTGCTGCGCGCCCATCGCCGGCGCGGCGGGCAGCTTCACGGCGCTACGGGCCCGCGTGAGCAGCGGCTTGAGCAGCTGAAAGACGAAAACGGCCGCCACGGCGATCCAGACCGGCCGCCAGTGTGGCTCCAGCACCACCTTGTAGCCGTCCAGCTTCAGTTGCAGGCCCAGCACGGGAATGGTGAGGATGGCCGTCATCACGGCCGCCGTCACCGCGTTTTTTATCGTCTGCGCGACGGAATGCGAGACGGATTTTTGATACATCGCTTGTGTCATGGGGCGCCCTCCTCAGACCTTTTCCACATCCGGCTTGCCAAGCAGGCCGGTCGGACGGAACAGCAGCACGAGGACCAGCAGGCCGAAGGCCACCACATCCTTGTACTCGGCCGGCATGTAGCCGGAGGCGAAGGTTTCGGCCAGACCCAGCAGCACGCCGCCGAGCATCGCGCCCGGAATGCTGCCGATGCCGCCCAGCACGGCGGCCGTAAAGGCCTTGATGCCGGCAATGAAACCGATGAAGGGATTGAGCTTGCCGATGGTCAGCCCGATCAGCACGCCGCCCACGGCGGCCAGCATCGCGCCGAGCACGAAGGTGAACGAGATCACGCGGTTCGTGTCGATGCCGAGCAGGTTGGCCATGCGCATGTCCTCCGCACAGGCGCGGCAGGCGCGACCCATGCGCGAGTGGCCGATGAACAGCGTCAGCGCCACCATCAGCACCAGCGTCACGCCCACGATCAGCAGGCGCGAATACGGCACGGTCACGACGAAGTCACTGCCCATCTGGAATTCGATGGCACCCGAGATCAGCACCGGCACGGACACGTCGCGTGCACCTTGCCCGATCTGGACGTAGTTCTGAAGAAAAATCGACATGCCGATGGCCGAGATCAACGGCACAAGGCGCGGCCCGCCGCGCAAGGGGCGATACGCCACGCGCTCCACGGCAAAGCCATAACAGCCGGTGACGGCCACGGACACGATCAGCGCAGCACCCAGCACCAGCGGCAGCGGGTAGCCGGCCTGCGCGCCGATGGCGGTCAGGGTCACGAGGCCCACGTAGGCGCCGATCATGTAGATCTCGCCGTGGGCAAAGTTGATCATGCCGATGATGCCGTAGACCATGGTGTAGCCAATGGCGATCAGCGCATAGATCGCACCCAGTGTCAGGCCGTTGACCAGCTGCTGGGTGAACTGTGGAAGGAATTCGTTCATGCGGGGGACCTTGTGGATCGGGGAGCCCGATGCGGCGCGCGGGCCATCATGATGTGACGACTATCCGACATCGAACCGATACCAAAACGCCCCGCTCCCTATGCGGGAGCGAGGCGTTTCGCCAGACTGGCGCCGGACTTAGTTGGCGGCGGTCTTCGTGGCGTCCTTGTGCCACGTGTAGACGACGAACTTGAACGACTTCAGATCGCCCTTCTCGTCGTACTCGACCTTGCCGATCGGCGTGGTGAACGCGTTCTTGTGCATGTACGCGGCCACCTTGGCCGGGTCCGTGCTCTTGGCGCCGGCGATGGCGTCGCCGATGATCTTCACGGCGGCGTAGGCGGGCATCTGGAACGGGCCGTTGGCGTCGCGCTTCTTGTCGGCGAAGGCCTTCACCAGCGCGGCGTTGGCCGGGTCGGCCGAGAAGTCGGCCGGCAGCGTGACCAGCATGCCTTCCGACGACGGGCCGGCGATGGCCGTCACGTCCTTGTTGCCCACGCCTTCGGGGCCCATGAACGTGGCCTTCACGCCCTGCTCGCGCGCTTGGCGCAGCAGCAGGCCCATTTCCGGGTGATAGCCGCCGAAGTAGACGAAGTCCACGCCCTGCGACTTCAGCTTCGTGATGACAGCGGAGTAGTCCGAATCGCCGGCGTTGATGCCTTCGAACACGGCCACGGGAATCTTGGCCGCTTCCAGGTCCTTCTTCACCGACGAGGCGATGCCCTGGCCGTACGACTGCTTGTCGTGCAGCACAGCCACCTTCTTCGGCTTGACCTTGCCGATGATGTACTGGGCAGCGGCAGGACCCTGCTGGTCGTCACGGCCGATGGTGCGGAAGATGAACTTGCGCTTCTTGTTCTCGGTCAGCTGCGGCGCGGTGGCCGACGGCGTGACCATCACGATGCCTTCGTTCTCGTAAATATCCGATGCCGGGATCGTCGAGCCGGAGCACACGTGGCCAATCACGAAGCGGATGTTCTGGCTCACGACCTTGTTGGCAACCGCCACGGCCTGCTTCGGCTCGCAGGCGTCGTCCATCAGCACCACTTCGAGCTTGTTGCCACCGGCACCGCCCGCGGCATTGATCTGTTCGATGGCGGTCAGGGCACCGGCCTTGACCATGTCGCCGTACTGGGCGACCGAGCCGCTCATGGGGCCGGCGATGGCGATCTTGACGGTTTCGGCGTGGGCCAGGCTGGCGGCAGTGAGGCCGGCGGTGGCAATCACGGCGGCCATGGCAGTGGACGTGAGACGGGACAACGTCATCAGGAGCTCCTCGATTATGTTTAGGTCATTCCGGGCAGAGGCGGCATGACCAGCGCAATCGAACAACACCCGCGGGGAGAGCCGCCAGAGGTGGCGGAGGGACGACCCGAAGCGGAAGACGGGCCTGCGATGAAGACGTGAAGCGATGCGGGGCCCGGCATGTGTCAGCGCCCGGAAGCCCGTGGCGCCAAAAGTTCGGAAAGACAACGTTGATGCGTTCTCTATTGCGCAAGCGCTTCGCCTGCCCCGCCTTGCCTCGCGACGTGCCGGAAGGGTGGCCCGGCTGCCGGTGGCAAAAGCAGCCCGCATTATAGAGGGAAGTTGCAACCCGTTGGGGCGATAGTTCCCGACTTTGCCGAAAATCAGACAACAAATGTAGACAGTTGCAACCTTCGCATGGCAGGAATCGTCGCAAAAATGGCCTTTCACAACTGTTGTGCATAGCTGCGCAGATGACCCTGGCGCGGCGCCGCACAACGCCACGCCGCCGGAAAAACAAACGCCCCGGCAAGCCGGGGCGTTTGTGTTTGCTGCAGTGCAAGGCGACTAGGCCACCCTGCGCTCGCGCGGCGGGATCAGCGCTTGGCCATGTCCGGCACTTCGCGGGCGGCGTTGCCGTTGAAGAGCTGGCGCGGACGGCCGATCTTGTACTCGGGGTCCGTGATCATCTCTTCCCACTGCGAGATCCAGCCCGGCGTACGTGCCAGGGCGAAGATGCAGGTGAACAGCGAGGTCGGGATGCCCAGCGCGCGCTGCACGATACCCGAGTAGAAGTCCACGTTCGGGTACAGCTTGCGGCTCACGAAGTACTCGTCTTCCAGCGCGATCTTTTCCAGTTCCATGGCGAGCTTGAACAGCGGGTCGTTGTGCAGGCCCAGTTCGTTCAGCACTTCATGGCAGGTTTCGCGCATCAGCTTGGCGCGCGGATCGTAGTTCTTGTACACGCGGTGGCCAAAGCCCATCAGGCGCACGCCCGAGTTCTTGTCCTTGACCTGCTTGATGAACTCGTTGATGTTGTCCACGCTGCCAATCTCTTCCAGCATCTTCAGCGCAGCTTCGTTGGCGCCGCCGTGGGCCGGACCCCACAGGCAGGCCACGCCAGCGGCGATGGCGGCGAACGGGTTCGTGCCCGACGAGCCAGCCAGGCGCACCGTCGAGGTCGAGGCGTTCTGCTCGTGGTCTGCGTGCAGGATGAAGATGCGGTCCAGCGCGCGCTCGAGCACCGGGTTCACGGTGTACGGGGCGCACGGCGTGCCAAACATCATGCGCAGGAAGTTGCCCGAGTAGGACAGGTCGTTCTGCGGGTAGATGTACGGCTGGCCGATGTTGTACTTGTATGCCATGGCCACGAGGGTCGGCATCTTGGCGATCAGGCGGATGGCCGAGATCTCGCGCTGGTGCGGATCATCGATGTCCATCGCGTCGTGGTAGAACGCGCTCATCGCGCCCACGAGACCCGTCAGCACGGCCATCGGGTGGGCATCGCGGCGGAAGCCGCGCAGGAAGAATTGCAGCTGCTCGTGAACCATCGTGTGGTTCATCACGCTGTTGACGAACTCTTCCTTCTGCTTGGCGTTGGGCAGTTCGCCCTTCAGCAGCAGGTAGCAGGTTTCCAGGTGATCGCACTTGCCTGCCAGCTGCTCGATCGGATAGCCGCGGTACAGCAGTTCGCCCTTGTCACCGTCGATGTAGGTGATCTTGGAGTTGCACGACGCAGTCGACATGAACCCCGGGTCATAGGTGAACTTGCCGGTCTGTCCGTACAGCTTGCGAATGTCGATCACGTCGGGGCCAACGGTACCCTTGTAGATCGGCAGCTCAACGCTGGGGGAACCATCGGAAAACGATAGCGTGGCTTTCACATCGGACGGCGTCATGTCGGTTCCTTCAAATGCTGTGAATAATAGTGTTGACCAAACTCAGACCGAACGCAGCAGGTCCAGGACCCGGTGCATCGGGGGCGTGTCGAGCTCACCGTCCAGCTCCTTGCGGACAAGCAGCAGGTCCATCAACTCGTTGTCGCTGAGCTCGAACAGCTCGCCCAGCGATGCCACGTCCTCATCGGACAGGCTCTCCTCGTAACGGTTGAAGAAACGTTCGACGATGATGTCGTTCTCCAGGAGGCCGCGGCGGGCACGCCAGCGCAACCGGGCGCGCTTATGCGGATCGGCCTGATGGGAGAAAGTGGTGGAAAGACTCATGGTCAGCCTTCTTGCGATCGGCGCGTCACCTGATATACCTCAACAGGCTGACGCGCCGCTTACTTCAACTGCAGACTGCGATACTGCAGCCTCCCGCGTGGTGGCAGGAGGCAGTTTATACCGCTGGTTTATACCGCGCGGCGAACCATCAGTTCCTTGATCTTGCCGATGGCCTTCGTCGGGTTGAGACCCTTCGGGCACACGTCGACGCAGTTCATGATGCTGTGGCAGCGGAACAGGCGGTACGGGTCGTTCAGGTTGTCCAGACGCTCGCCGGTGGCCTGATCGCGGCTATCCGCGATGAAGCGGTAGGCTTGCAGCAGGCCGGCCGGGCCGACGAACTTGTCCGGGTTCCACCAGAACGACGGGCAGGACGTGGAGCAGCTCGCGCACAAGATGCACTCGTACAGGCCGTCCAGCTCGTCACGTTCCTGCGGCGACTGCAGACGCTCCTTCTCGGGCGGCGGCTCGTCGTTGATCAGGAACGGCTTGATCGAGTTGTACTGCTTGAAGAAGTTCGTCATGTCGACGATCAGGTCGCGCACCACCGGCAGGCCGGGCAGCGGACGCAGCACGATGCGGTCCGGCAGCTCGCGCATGTTCGTCAGGCAGGCCAGGCCGTTCTTGCCGTTGATGTTCATCGCGTCCGAACCGCACACGCCTTCACGGCACGAACGGCGGAACGAGATGGTCTCGTCGAGCTTCTTCAGCTTGACCAGCGCATCGAGCAGCATGCGCTCGTGACCGTCGAGTTCTACCTCGTAGGTCTGCATGCGGGGCGCGTCGTCCTTGTCCGGATCGTAGCGGTAGACTTCGAAAATACGCTTCATTTCTGTGGGTCCTGTTGTCTCTACGATGCGGGGCTCAGAAGGTACGGGCCTTCGGCGGAACCGATTCCACTGTCAGCGGCTCCATCTTCACCGGCTTGTAGTCGAGGCGGTTGCCTTCGCTGTAGAACAGCGTGTGCTTGAGCCAGTTGTTGTCGTCGCGGTTCGGGAAGTCGCTGTGGGCGTGGGCGCCACGCGATTCCTTGCGGGCCGCGGCCGAGATCATCGTCGCCTTGGCCACTTCCACCAGGTTCGACACTTCCAGGGCTTCCACCAGCGCGGTGTTGAAGACCCTGGACTTGTCCTTCAGGTGGATGTTGTTGGCACGCTCCGCCACTTCCAGGATGCGCTCGACGCCTTCGTCCATCAGCTTCTGCGTACGGAACACGCCGGCATGCGACTGCATGTTGCGGCGGATGTCGTTGGCCACGTCCTGGGTGTATTCGCCCGAGGTCGTGCCCTGCAGCTTGGCCAGGCGCGACATGGCGCGGTCCGCGGCGTCAGCCGGCAGCGGCTTGTGTTCCTTCTGCTTGTTCGCGTTGGCGATGATGTGGTTGCCGGCCGCACGGCCGAACACCACCAGATCCAGCAGCGAGTTCGTGCCCAGGCGGTTGGCGCCGTGCACCGACACGCAGGAGCATTCGCCGATCGCGTAGAAGCCGTTCACGATCTCGTTCGGGTTGCCGTTCTTCGGCACCACGACCTGACCGTGGAAGTTCGTCGGGATACCGCCCATCTGGTAGTGGATGGTCGGCACGACGGGGATCGGTTCCTTGATCGCGTCGACGTTGGCGAACTTCATGCCGATTTCTCGGATCGACGGCAGGCGCTTCATGATGGTCTCGGCACCGACGTGGGTCAGGTCGAGCAGCACGTAGTCGCCGTTCGGGCCGCAGCCACGGCCTTCCTTGATTTCCTGGTCCATCGAGCGCGACACGAAGTCACGCGGCGCCAGATCCTTCAGCGTCGGGGCATAGCGCTCCATGAAGCGCTCGCCATCCTTGTTACGCAGGATGCCGCCCTCGCCACGCACGCCTTCCGTGATCAGCACGCCCGCGCCGGCCACGCCGGTCGGGTGGAACTGCCAGAACTCCATGTCTTCCAGGGGTACGCCGGCACGTGCCGCCATGCCCAGGCCATCGCCCGTGTTGATGAAGGCGTTGGTGGAAGCCGCGTAGATCCGGCCCGCGCCGCCGGTGGCGAACAGGGTGGTCTTGGCTTCGAGGATGTAGACCTCGCCGGTCTCCATTTCCAGCGCGGTCACGCCCAGCACATCACCGTCTTCGTCGCGGATCAGGTCCAGCGCCATCCATTCGACGAAGAAATGTGTCTTTGCGCGCACATTACGCTGGTACAGCGTGTGCAGCAGCGCGTGGCCGGTACGGTCAGCCGCGGCGCAGGCACGCTGCACGGGCTTCTCGCCGTAGTTGGCCGTGTGGCCGCCGAACGGACGCTGGTAGATCGTGCCATCGGCATTACGGTCGAACGGCATGCCGAAGTGCTCGAGCTCGTACACGACCTTCGGCGCTTCCCGGCACATGAACTCGATGGCGTCCTGGTCGCCCAGCCAGTCCGAGCCCTTGATGGTGTCGTAGAAGTGATAGTGCCAGTTGTCCTCGCTCATGTTGCCGAGCGAGGCACCGATGCCACCCTGCGCCGCCACGGTGTGCGAGCGGGTGGGGAAAACCTTCGACAGCACGGCCACGTTCAGGCCGGCTTCCGCGAGCTGGAGGGATGCGCGCATCCCGGCGCCGCCCGCCCCGACGATGACCACGTCAAACCGACGACGCGGCAATCCAGTCTTGACTGCGACCATTTATTACACCCTCCAGAGAATCTGAGCAGCGTAGCCCGCGCAACCGACGAGCCACAGAATCGTAAGAACTTGCAGCACGAGGCGCACGGCCATCGGCTTCACATAGTCCATCCAGATGTCGCGCACGCCAAACCAGGCGTGATACAGCAGCGAGAGGATGGTGAGGAACGTCAGGATCTTCATCCACTGGTTGGAGAAGAGACCTGCCCAGCCTTCGTACGACGGATTGCCGAAAGCCAGGTACACACCCGCCAGGATCACGGTGAACAGCACCATGATCACGGCGGTCACGCGTTGCGCCAGCCAGTCCTTCAGACCGTAGTGCGCACCGACGACAAGACGCTTGGGACCGATATTATTGTTTGCCACCTTGATTCTCCTCAGAACAGGCCGAATAGCTTCAGCCCGAAAATCAGGGTGAGCAGCAGGCTGACGACGAGCACCGCGACGGCCGACTTTGCAGACGTGGGCTTTGCCACGCCGACGTGCACGTCGAGCAGCAGGAAGCGGATGCCAGCGCAGAAGTGATGCAGGTAACCCCAGATCAGCGCCAGGATGACCAGTTTGACGAAGCCGTTGGACAGCAGTGCCGAGAACTTGGCGAAGCTCAGCTCGGACGTGACGCTCTGCTCAAACAGGTACAGAACGAACGGAAGGAGGAGGAACATCAATGCACCGCTGACGCGATGCAGGATGGATACCTTGCCGGCCCAGGGCAACCGATAACGCGCGATTTGCGCAATACCGATGTTCCGGAACTCCGGCCTGGCTTGTTTGACGGCTTCAGCCATGCGAGACCCCATTTGCGGTAGAAAAAAAACTGCAAAAGAACGAAAACTGCCATTGCTCCGGGTTTCACCGGATCGCTACACGATTGCGCAGTGACGCGACTCCGGGTACCTTGAAGGCACGGGACACACCCGCCTTCCGGTGCGCACCGGTTTGGATCCTGCGCGTGGGTTGCGCTGGATGCAAATGAATGCACTGGAGCAAATCCAGATGATTTTAGCGCCTTTGTTGCGCGCCGCACCAATAATTTTCAGCTATCGCGCACCAACCCGGCGTGCCCGACAATCGCACGCAATACTTCGCGCACCACGCCGGATCGGACTTCTCCCCGGCGCATTCCCGATGATTCCATTCAATGGCCGCAACGGTCAGCACAGGTCATCTGCAGGCGCCGCAATAATCGCGCTCCGACCCTGGCGAGCATCGCCACCATGCATTAACTCAAGTCATTCTGGTAATAGTGCCGGGTGGTCACATAGAGGCCGCGGCGGACTTCCACCGGACGATCGCCATAGGTGAACGATACCCGCTCCACCGACAGCAGCGGCGTACCCGCGGCCACGGACAGCAACTCGGCCGCCGTATTATCGGCAGAAACCGCCCGAATCTTTTCCGTGGCGCGGATCATGCGCGTGCCGAACTCGGCCTCGAACAGCGCGTACATCGGGCCCTTCCACTCGTTGAGCTTCTCGGCCGTCAGTCCTTTGAAATTGGTACCCAGCAGCCAGATCTCGTCCAGCACCGTGGCTTCATTCGAAAATGTCAGCACGCGGCGGATCTGCACGACGCTGTCGCCGGTACGGATATCCAGCAGCCGTGCGATCTCGGCCGGCGCGCGCAGGCGCTTGCATTCCAGCACCCGGCTCGCGCCATAGTGCGGCTCGCCCTCGTCGGGTACCAGCCGCAGGAAACGGAACTTGACCACGTCCTCATAGTGCGTGGTCACGAAAGTGCCCTTGCCCTGCCGGCGGGCCACCAGGTTCTCGGCAGCCAGTTCGTCGATGGCCTTGCGCACCGTGCCCTGGCTGACCTTGTAGCGCGCGGCCAGGTCCATCTCGCTCGGGATCATTTCGCCCGGTTTCCATTCGCCGGACTGCAGGCTCTGGGTGATCAGGGCCTTGATCTGCTGATAGAGGGGACTGAACGTGGGCGAGGGATTGACCGGGCCGGCCGGCGCATTGGCGGCGGGCGGCTGCGTCCCGGCACCGCTCTGGGGGGCGCCAGATTCCGGCGCGCCGTTGCCGGCTGCGGCGGACAGGGACGTGGGCAGGGATGACATAGCCCGGATTTCACCACAAAATCGAGAATCGCGTCCAGCACGCTATGAAATGTCTTATGTCTTATATAAGACATATAAATTGACAGTCACGGAGGCCCGTCCTACACTCGCGCAGTCCGCGCCGCCGCCCCCGGCCGCCATCCCCCGCAAGACCCGGATTCGGGCATTGCGGCACCGTTCGGGATGCGGCGCACCACATAGCAGTAGTAGACTTACGCCTTGTCGCCCCCGACGCGGCGGACGCCAGCCTGCCCCGTGGCGACACGCGACGCGCCCGCCCCATGCGGCAGGCGCCACTGACCGGTTACCCCTCATTTCGTTTGGAGATTTACTCATGGCTAAAGCCCCAATGCGCGTCGCAGTGACCGGCGCCGCTGGCCAGATCGGCTATTCCCTGCTGTTCCGCATCGCCAATGGCGACATGCTCGGCAAAGACCAGCCGGTTATCCTCCAACTGCTCGACCTCCCGCAAGCCCAGGCCGCCGTCAAGGGCGTGGTGATGGAACTGGAAGACTGCGCGTTCCCGCTGCTGGCCGGCGTGGTCATCACCGATGACCCCAAGGTTGCCTTCAAGGACGCCGACGTGGCCCTGCTGGTTGGCGCCCGTCCCCGTAGCAAGGGCATGGAACGCAAGGACCTGCTCGAAGCCAACGCCCAGATCTTCACGGTGCAGGGCAAGGCGCTCGACGAAGTGGCGAGCCGCAACGTCAAGGTGCTGGTGGTGGGCAACCCGGCCAACACCAACGCCTACATCGCCATGAAGTCGGCCCCGAGCCTGCCGCGCGAGAACTTCACCGCGATGCTGCGCCTGGACCACAATCGCGCGCTGTCGCAGATCGCCGCCAAGACCGGCAAGCCGGTGGCGTCGATCGAGAAGATGTTCGTGTGGGGCAACCACAGCCCGACCATGTACGCCGACTACCGCTACGCCACCGTGGACGGCAAGAGCGTCAAGGACATGATCAACGACCCGGTCTGGAACAACGACGTGTTCCTGCCGACCGTTGGCAAGCGCGGCGCCGCCATCATCGAGGCCCGTGGCCTGTCGTCGGCTGCCTCGGCCGCCAACGCCGCCATCGACCACGTGCACGACTGGGTACTGGGCTCGAACGGCAAGGTCGTCACGATGGGCATCCCGTCGAACGGCGAATACGGCATCCCGGCCGACACCATGTTCGGCTACCCGGTGACCACCGCCAACGGCAAGTATGAAATCGTGAAGGGTCTGGAGATCGACGCCTACAGCCAGGAAAAGATCAACATCACCCTGAAGGAACTGGAAGAAGAAAAGGCCGGCGTGCAGCATCTGCTGGGCTGATCTTCCGGAGCTTCCCGCGCATGACGAACCGGGGTCCCGCATCGATGCAACAATCGGCGCGGACCCCGGTTTTTTCATGGGCGCGGGCTTTGTCTCGTCAATTACCCCCCACTCCATAAGTATTCAACGTGCATCCTTCCGAGGTCTTGTTCCAGGGCGAAGCCATCCCGGTCCAGTTGCCGGTGTGTGACCACTATGCCGGCAGCGAAAAGCTCATGCGCAAGTCGCTGGCCCTGCAGCAAGAGCTTGGGCCCGTGTTCGACATCACGTTCGATTGCGAGGACGGCGCCGCCGTCGGCCTGGAGCGCGAGCACGCCACGCTGTGCGCCCAGCTGATCAACAGCCCCGCGAACGTCCACAATCGCGTGGGCGTGCGCATCCACGACCCGGCCCACCCGCACTGGCGCGAGGACATCGACATCCTGGTCGCCGCCGCCGGCGCGCGGCTGGCCTACGTCGTGGTGCCGAAGGTGACCGATGTGGTGGAAGTGGCCCGGGTGACCGACCACGTCAATCACGTGGCGCGCAGTGCCGGCATCGCCCGGCATATCCCGATTCATGTGCTGATTGAGACACATGCAGCACTCGAACAGGTCTTCGATATCGCCGCGCTGGTCCAGGTGGAGTGCCTCAGCTTCGGGCTGATGGACTTCGTCTCCGCGCACCACGGCGCCATTCCGGGCGATGCGATGCGCTCGCCGGGCCAGTTCGAATACCCGCTGATCCGCCGCGCGATGCTGGAGATCTCGGCGGCCTGCCATCGCCACGGCAAAGTGCCGTCGCACAACGTCAGCACGGACGTTCAGCATCCGCAGCGCGCCGGCGAAGACGCCAGCCGCGCCCGCGCCGAGTTCGGCTACCTGCGCAAGTGGAGCATCCATCCGGGCCAGATTGCCCCGATCGTGGCCGCTTTCCGCCCCACCGACACCGAGATCGGCGCGGCCAGCGAGATTCTGCTGGCCGCGCATGAGAACAACTGGGCGCCAATCCGCCATGACGGCCAGTTGCACGACCGCGCCAGCTACCGGTACTACTGGGCGCTGTTGCAGCGTGCCCACGCGACGGGCACCCACCTGCCGGCAGCGGCGGCCGAGCTGTTCTTCGACTGAATGACCCGGGTGACGCCTCCGCGCGCGGATACTGCCCTTTTCCGGCCTGAAGTGCCCCATGGCAAACCAGACATTTCCGATTGTGTAACCAATAGATGACGGACTTCGCCCTGTCAGGCAAATCGTAGAGAATAGCGGCGGAAAGTTGCCGGGCGTCCGCACGGGCACCCGGCCCCGCCCAATATCAGAGCCCCCAAGTAATCATTCAAAATCCGGAAGGAATACCCATGAAAAAGATCGTGCTTGCCTCCTTGCTCGGCGCCCTCTCGCTGACCGTCGCCTCCACCGCCATGGCTCAGGAACCCGCCAAGAAGCCGGCTGCGACCAAGAAAGCGCCCGCCAAGTCCAGCAAGAAGGCCACGACTGCTGCCGCCGCCCCCGCCACGCCGTCCGGCGAGAAGTGGCAGTGCGAGCTGGGCAACGTCATCTATATCAATGGCAACATGCTGCGCGACGAAGTGCTGACCGTGCACTGGCAAGGCCGTGACTACCGCCTGCCGCGCCAGTCCACCGTGACCGGCGCCGACCGCTACTTCGACCAGCAATCGGGCCTCGACCTCGTCGTGATCCCGGGCAAGGCCATGCTGTTCAACAAGAACCTGGGCCAGCGCCTGGCCGACGAATGCCAGAACGCCGACATGCAGGCCGGTGGCTCGGCCCCGACCCAGGCCGGCGCCCTGCGCGCACCGGTGGCCACGCCGCTGCTGATGGCTCCGGCCCCGGCCGCCGAAGCCCAGCCCGCCCCCGCCGCCCAGGCTCCGAAGCAGTAAAGTCGTAAATTTGCGATCATTGCAGTACTTCGCGCGGCCCCTCGCCGCGCGGCAGTTGAGTTTGTTGTCACGGTGCGCGTCCGGGGAATCTCCGGCCGCGCCGCGTCAAGGCGGCGGAACCCTCTCGTGCACCGGGGTCTGAAGAAGAAGAAAGTTTAGAAAATCGCGTCCCGCGTCATCCCTCGATTGGAGTCAGGCAATGCCCCACAATCTCAATAAAACTCTCAAGGAATTCAAGCTCGCCACCGGCGGCCGCGGCCAGTACTACTCGCTGCCGCAGCTGGGCAAGGCACTGGGCGTGAAGATCGAACGGCTGCCGATTTCGATCCGGCTGGTGCTGGAATCGGTGCTGCGCAACTGCGACGGCAAGAAGGTCACCGAGGAACACGTTCGACAACTGGCCAACTGGAAGCCCAAGGCCGACCGCGTGGACGAGATCCCGTTCGTGGTAGCCCGCGTGGTGCTGCAGGACTTCACGGGCGTGCCGCTGCTGGCCGACCTGGCCGCAATGCGCAACGTGGCCGAGAAGATGGGCAAGAACCCCAAGAAGATCGAGCCGCTGGTGCCGGTGGATCTGGTGGTCGACCACTCGGTGCAGATCGACCATTTCCGCGAGAAAAAGGCGCTCGACCTGAACATGCAGCTGGAATTCAAGCGCAACAACGAGCGCTACCAGTTCATGAAGTGGGGCATGCAGGCCTTCGACACCTTCGGCGTGGTGCAACCGGGCTTCGGCATCGTCCACCAGGTGAACCTCGAATACCTGGCGCGCGGCGTGCACAAGAAGGACGGTGTCTACTATCCGGACACGCTCGTTGGCACCGACTCGCATACCACGATGATCAACGGCATCGGTGTGGTGGGCTGGGGCGTGGGCGGCATCGAGGCCGAAGCCGGCATGCTCGGTCAGCCGGTCTACTTCCTGACGCCTGACGTGGTCGGCGTGGAACTGAAGGGCCGCCTGCGCGAGGGCGTGACCGCCACCGACCTGGTGCTGACCATCACCGAAATGCTGCGCCGCGAGAAGGTCGTCGGCAAGTTCGTCGAGTTCTTCGGCGAAGGCACCGCCAGCCTGACCACCCCGGACCGCGCCACCATCGGCAACATGGCGCCCGAGTACGGCGCCACGATGGGCTTTTTCCCGGTGGACGAGAAGACCATCGACTATTTCAAGGGCACCGGCCGCACCGCCGAGGAAATCGCCGCGTTCGAGGGCTACTTCCGCGCCCAGGAGATGTTCGGCGTGCCGATGGCCGGCGACATCGACTACAGCACCACGCTGACGCTCGACCTGGGCTCGGTGGCGCCGTCGCTGGCCGGCCCCAAGCGCCCGCAGGACCGCATCGAGATCGGCAACGTCAAGAGCACCTTCGCCTCGCTGTTCTCCAAGCCGGTGGCCGAGAACGGCTTCAACAAGAATGCCGATGACCTGGACCGCGAGTACACCAACACCGACGGCGTGAAGGTGAAGAGCGGCGACGTGCTGATCGCCGCCATCACCTCGTGCACGAACACCTCCAACCCGAGCGTGCTGCTGGCCGCCGGCCTGCTGGCCAAGAAGGCGGTGGAAGCGGGCCTGAACGTGGCGCCGCACATCAAGACGTCGCTGGCCCCGGGCAGCCGCGTGGTGACCGAGTACCTGACCGCCACCGGCCTGCTGCCCTACCTGGAGAAGCTTGGCTTCGGCGTGACGGCCTACGGCTGCACCACCTGCATCGGCAATGCGGGCGACCTGACCCCGGCGCTGAACGAGGCCATCGTCCAGAACGACATCGTCGCGGCCGCCGTGCTGTCGGGCAACCGCAACTTCGAGGCCCGCATCCACCCGAACATCCGCGCCAACTTCCTCGCCTCGCCGCCGCTGGTGGTGGCCTACGCCATCGCCGGCAACGTCACGCGCGACCTGATGACCGAGCCGGTGGGCAAGGGCAAGAACGGCAAGGATGTCTGGCTGGGCGATATCTGGCCGACGTCGGAGGAAATCCAGGCGCTGCTGAAGTTCGCGCTGGACGCCGAGGTGTTCAAGACGAACTACGAGCAGGTCAAGAAGCCGAGCAAGCTGTGGGCCAACATCAAGGGCACCACGGGGCAGGTCTATGACTGGCCGACTTCCACCTACATCGCCGAGCCGCCGTTCTTCCAGGACTTCCAGCTCGAGCCGAAGGCTGCCTCGGCCAGCGTGCGCGGCGCGCGGGCGCTGGGCGTGTTCGGCGACTCCGTGACGACCGACCACATCTCCCCGGCCGGCTCGATCAAGGACACCTCGCCGGCGGGCAAGTACCTGCTCGCGCACGGCGTGCTGAAGGCGGACTTCAACAGCTACGGCTCGCGCCGCGGCAACCATGAAGTGATGATGCGCGGCACGTTCGCCAACGTGCGGATCAAGAACCTGATGATTCCGCCCAAGGCCGACGGCTCGCGCGTGGAAGGCGGCCTGACGCTGCACCAGCCCACCGGCGAACAGATGTCGATCTACGACGCCGCCATGAAGTACATCGCCGAGGGCACGCCCACGGTGGTAATCGGCGGCGAAGAGTACGGCACGGGTTCCTCGCGCGACTGGGCGGCCAAGGGCACGCAGCTGCTCGGCGTGAAGGCCGTGGTGGCGCGCAGCTTCGAGCGGATCCACCGTTCGAACCTGGTCGGCATGGGCGTGCTGCCCCTGCAGTTCAAGGGCAGCGACAGCGCGCAGTCGCTCGGCATCATCGGCAACGAGACCTTCGACGTGGAAGGCATCGAGGGCGACCTGAAGCCGCAGCAGGATGTGGTGCTGGTGATCCATCGCGCCAACGGCGACACGCAGCGCGTGCCGGTGCTGCTGCGCATCGACACCCCGATCGAGGTGGACTACTACAACCACGGCGGCATCCTGCCGTTCGTGCTGCGCCAGCTGCTGGCCGCATAAGCGGTCCCGGCCAGGAAGTGACAACGGCGCACCCCACGGTGCGCCGTTTTTCATTGCTGGGCGCCGCGCGGCCGGGCCAGCTTGCGGGTTATCCCCGATCCGGCACGTAAGTTCCACGCAAGGCTGCACTGCCAGACTGGTCCCTACGCAATTCGGCGTTCATCCCTATAAGCGGGCGCGGCCACGGCACGCCCCCGCACCGACTGGAGACACCATGGTCAAGATCCTCATCGCTTTCATCGTCGTCGCCGGCGCCGCCCTGTATCTGCTGACGAAGGGTGGCGGCGACGTCTCCATGGGCGGCGAACAGCACGGCGCCGAGACCCACGCCCCGGCCCCCGCCGAGGCCCCGGCAGCGCCCGCACAGAAATAAGACGGAACGCCGCCAGGCGCGGTGTTTGTCAACGCAGCGAGTAGAATACCGTTTTACGTAAAACGGACGGTCTTCACATATGGCAGGTTTTCGCCCCAAGTCTTCCCCCCGACTCTCGCCCGATGCCGAGCGACTGGTGGCCGACGCGCTTGCGCTCGACGCCTCGGGCAGCCGCATGGAGGACGGGTATTGGGAGCGGCGGCTGTCGCAGCGCCTGGGCCGCCTCCTGAAGAACGGCAGCCAGACCGCCCTCGACGCCGCGCTCGAACACCTGTTCAAGCACAACGCGGATGCCTCCGACGTGCTGGCCGAGCAGGCCGAGACGCTGGCCGAGTCCGCCACGGTCGAGATCGACGGCGTGCAGCATGACGCCCTGCTGATCGCCGCGCCGATCCTCGCCCATACCCGCTACGCGATTCCGTCCGGCGCGCTCAAGCCCGAGCTGGCCCAGACGCTGGCCGTGCACCTGCAGGCCCACGTGCTGGCCACGCAGACCCAGGTGGCGCTGTCGCCGTATCTATATAGCATCGACCAGCTCCCGCGCACCCATAGCGACACCTTCGCCCTGACCCACAAGCTCGCCTCGGCGGCGCTGGCCGGCACGGTGCCCAAGGTGGATCTGCGCGACCTGCCGGAGACCGCCCCGATCCTGGCCGATCCGCGCTACCTGCTGGCCGTGGTGGTGGCGCCGCACGAAGGCGCCCTGTTCCGCTGGCAGGAAGATGCCAAGGAGCACCACGCCGAGCGTTCCACCTGCCTGGAGCAATGGCGCCAGCAGGTGCAGCCGTCCGTGGCCGTGCTGCTGCCGGGCTGCGAATTCGAACTGCTGCTGCCCGATGCGTTCTTCCTGTCGTGCCGCGAATCTGACAAGAGCATCCGCCCGCTGACCGTGCGCGCCGCCGTGAACTACCTGTGCGGCACGCTGGACGTGCCCGCCGGCCAACTGGCTGCCGTGGTGGCCTCGTTCGGCGAGGAAGTGGTCGAGGAATACCGCGTCGGCTTCACCATGCGCGGCGAGAAGGACGTGATCTACGGCATCGTCTGGCCCGTCTATGGCCGCGAGGCCGGCGAAGTCGATGCCGAGGAAAAGGGCAACCCGCTCGAGCAGATCTGCGAGGAACTGCGCAACGCCGGCGTGGAGGAGATCTTCCGCCACGCCGCGCTGTTCGACCCCGAGTACTGCGAAGACTGCGGTACGCCGCTCTATGCGGACCGTTCGGGCGAGATCGTCCACGCCGAACTGCCCGAGGACGCGCCGACCCAGCAGCCGCTGTTCCACTAAGCTGGCCGCCGACTCATAAAAGAACCCGCGCAAGCGGGTTTTTTTATCGGCGCGAAGCGGTGGAAGGTGCCGCCAACCGGAAGTGCCGAAAACACCCCATACCCGTGCCATCGCCCGGGAAGTCCCCCAACCCACGCAGGCGTGTACGTTTGACGGCACAATGCATGGCATCCCATCCCACATCCCGCACCACCCGAGGAGCCTGTCGATGAAAGCGAGCCATCGTTCCGCCAAGATCCGCCATGCCTTGCTGGGCACCCTGCTCTCCGTTGCGATGTCCGCCGGGGTGACCGTGGGCGCCGCGCACGCCGAGGACCTGCGCATCGGCCTGGCTGCCGATGTGACCTCGATGGACCCGCACTGGAACAACGCGGGCCCGAACAACGCCATCGCGCTGCATATCTTCGAATCGCTGGTGTTCATGGATAAGAACGCCCGCTACATCCCCGGGCTGGCGCTGTCCTGGAAGCCGGTGAACGCCATCACGTGGGAGATCAAGCTGCGCCCGGACGTGAAGTGGCATGACGGCACGCCGTTCACGAGCGAGGACGTCAAGGCGTCCCTGGAGCGGCCCGAGAAGCTGACCAACAGCCCCGGCTCGTTCACCAGCTATACCAAGCCGATCGCCCGCATCGACACGCCCGACGCGCTCACCGTGCGCCTGACCATGAACGTGCCGAATTACGCCAACCTCGCCAACGACCTGAACAGCGTGCCGATCATGCCGAAGAGGGTCGCGGCCACGCTGACCCAGGCCGATTTCGACTCGGGCAAGGCGATGATCGGCACCGGGCCGTTCAAGTTCGTGCGCTTCGCGCGCGGGCAGGAAATCGTGATGGCGAAGAACCCCGACTACTGGGGGCCGAAGGTGGACTGGGACCGCGCGGTGTTCCGCATCCTCACCGACAACGGCGCACGCAGCGCGGCGCTGCTGGCCGGCGACGTGGACGTGATCGAGAGCGTGCCCTCGGCCGACGTGGCGAAGCTCAAGCAGAATCCGAAGTTCAAGATCGAGCAGACGGTGTCGTGGCGCACCATCTTCTGGCAGATGGACCAGTCGCGCGACAACTCGCCGTTCGTGACCGACAAGGCCGGCAAGCCGCTGGCCAAGAACCCGTTCAAGGACGCCCGCGTGCGGGAAGCGGTCAGCAAGGCGCTGAACCGGGACGCCATCGTCAGCCGCATCATGGAGGGGCTGGCGGTGCCGGCCTCGTCGATCGTCTCGCCGCAGATCTTCGGCCATCCGGGCACCAAGCCGGACGCCTACGATGTCGAGGGCGCCAAGAAGCTGCTGGCCCAGGCAGGCTACCCCGATGGCTTCGCGCTGACGCTGCACGCCACCAACAACCGCTACCTCAACGACGGCCAGGTGGCGCAGGCCACGGCCGGCATGCTGACGCGCATCGGCATCCAGACCAAGGTGGAGACCCTGCCCGTGGCAGCCTACTTCACGCGCGCGCGCCAGGGCGAGTTCTCGTTCCAGATGCTGGGATGGGGCTCGGCGGCGGCCGATGTGGCGCTGCGCTCGATCACCGGCACGCCCAACCCGAAGACCGGCTATGGCACGTGGAACTGGGGCAAGTACAGCAATCCGCAGCTCGACAAGCTGATCGAAACGTCACTGACCACGGTCAGCAGCGACAAGGCGCGCGAGGAAGCCGCGCGCGCCGCGGCGAAGGTCGCGCTGGCGGATCACGCCATCATCCCCTCGCACAGCCAGCTGGCGATGTGGGCGATGCGCAAGGGCCTGCGCTACGAGGCCCGCACCGACGAATGGTCGCTGGCGCAGTTCTTCCACAAGGAATGACCGTTTTCCCTCAGAAAGCGATCAGATCACCAGCCGGTCTTCCTGATTGGCATTGGCCGCGCGCAGCTTCTTGACCCAGTCCCGGGCGGGCAGCTGGGTCGCGGCTTCCACCACGTCCGCGCGCGCTTCCAGCGTCTCCCAGGAGACGTCGATGGCCGGCCCGTTGAACGCCATGGCGATGATGTTGCCGTCATGCACTTCCGGGAACACCAGCACGCGGTTGTCGAAGGCATCGCAAATCCGCACGATGTTCTTCGGAAAGCTCTCGTGGTCGCCGAACAGGTTGATCGTCATCACGCCGGGGGTCTTCAGCACGCGGCGGCAGGCGCGGTAGAACGCCGTGGTGTCCAGCACCGGGCCGCGCGCGGTGGCGTCGTAGAGGTCCACCTGGAGCGTATCGATGGCCGCCGTGCTGGCGCTGTCCATCACGAAGTCCCAGGCGTCCTGCTCGCGCACGGTCAGGCGCGCGTCATCTTCGCGCAGGCCGAACATGCTGCGGCCGGCCACGATCACGGCCGGATTCAGCTCCACCGCCGTCACCTTGGCGCGGGCGAACTGCCGATGGCAGAACTTGGTCAACGCGGCAGCCCCGAGGCCCAACTGCACCACGTGGAAGTCATCGACCGAGGGCGACTGGAACAGCAGCCAGGCCATCATCTGCTGCGCGTATTCGAGCTCGATGGCGTCCGGCTTGCGCAGGCGCATCGCGCCCTGGACCCATTCCGTGCCGAAATGCAGGTAGCGCACGCCGTCCATCTCGGAGAACGTCACCGGCGCGAAGCGCGGCTTCATGCGGGCTTCGTGACGGGGGTCCTGCCGGGAATCCTGCCGGGCGTTCAGGTTGCCGCGCGATGCGTCACGGTGTCCGCGGGCGGGACGGCGCGAGGCCACGGCCTCGATCGATTTGCGTTTCAGAAGCGTCATAGCGGAGAAAAAGGCGCCAAGGGCGCGGATCATGGGGGCGAATCATTGGCCCAGCGCGGTCTGGGCGCGCTGGAGCCATTCGCGATTGTGTTCGCGGGCATGGCGCGGCCAGTGGCGCGCGTCATGGACGATATCGGCATAGAGCGCTTTCGCGCGCTCGCGGTCGGCGGCATCGGGCTGGGCCGTCAGCCAGTCGGCAAACAGGCAGCGCGGCGCGGCATCGCTGGCGCTGGTCAGGGCCTGCTCGAACGCAGCCCGGGTGCCGGGCGCGCCGGTAGCGGCCAGCGTCTGCGCGTACAGCAGCGAGGGCGTGGCCTGCTCGCGCGCCTGCGGGTGGTGCGAGAACAGCGTCTCCAGCGTGGCCTGCGCCGGCCCGGGCTGGCCGGTGGCCACCTGGGCGCGCGCCAGCCCTTCCAGCAAGGCCGGGTCAGAGGCGAACGGGCCGTTGGCGGCCGTCTGGTAGTGCGTCAGCGCCTCGGCCGGCTGGCCGGCATCGAGCAGCGCGGCGCCCAGGCGCATGCGGTGGTCCACGGTGGGTGCCCGGTCGAAGGCGTCGCGGGCCTCCCGCACGGCACGGTTCGGATCCACGATCTGCCGGATCGCCCGTCCCGCCGCCCGCGCCCCGCGCGTCTGGCGCAGGCTGGGCAGGTAGACCGCGAAGAAATAGACCACGCTGCCGAGCCCCGGGAACAGGAACAGCAGCAGGAGCCAGTACATATTCTGGTGCGTGCGCACCGCATGCACCGCGAAGAAGATGGCAACGATGACATGCAGGCCGATACCGCCAATACCGCCAAGGCCGAGACTGGACATAGGAATTTATCGAAATGGGAGGCCGGCCCGCCGCGCGGGGCGAGCCATGGCCGCGATTGTGACAGAAGTGACTGACGGTGAGACTTGTTCGGTACGCCTAAAGTTTTGCGGATTTGCGCCGAAGAAGGGGTGGGCTCTCTCCCGATCGGAACCACGCATATGACAACAATCAGCAGCGTTACCCCTCAGATCGTCACCGCCAGTGACGCCAACGTAACCAACACCCGCCGCTTCACCGCGCCGGCTGACGACGCGGCGCAAGCCGCCGCCGCCAGCACGGACGGCAGCGCGTCGGCCTCCTCGGCTTCCTCGGCCAGCGCCAGCGGCGACATCAAGGGCCCGGGCGGCGCCGGACGCCTGGGCGGCGCAGGTGCCGCAGACGCCAGCGCGGCCAGCAGCGAAGACAGCGACTCGGCGGTCATCAAGGCGCTGAAGCAGCAGATCGAGGCGCTGCAGAAGCAGCTGGCAGCCCAGATGCAGCAGCTCCAGGCCGCGCAGAACAGTGGCGCGGACGACAGCACCAAGGCCAGCACCGTGGCCGCGCTGCAGGCCGGTGTCACGTCGACCTCGGCGTCGCTCCAGCAGGCCGTCGCCAAGCTGGCCGAAGCCATTCAGCAGGCCGGCGCCTCCAGCACCGGGAACATCGTCAACACGACGGCCTGAACGGCGTCGCCCCTTCGTCATCGAAAGAAGACGCCCCACGCCTGGCTGGGCGATTCAGTCCAGCCAGGCGCGCAAGGCCTGCCACGCGACCCGCTTTTCCGCATAGGCCAGCGTATAGGCCGGGCTGCTCGACGGCAGCCGCAGGATGGCATGGCGGTCGCCATGCGCCCCCAGCGCCCCCAGCGCCTTTTCCCCGATCTTCGCCGCCGTACCGCCGTTGAAGGCAATCGCCCGCAGGCTCGGCAGCGTGCCGATCAGCCCGAGCAGGTCGTTCCCGGCATGGTCGCGGATATTGCTGTCGAGGTTCTGCTTGTGCGCGTAGTACTGGTTCTGGGCGAGCGAGACCTCGCCCGGCAGGCTGCCGAGCACGAGGACGCGGGTGTGGGCATCGACGACCGGCGGGAAACAGCGTTTGGTGGTCATCTTGGGAGGGTCTTCGCTGGCGGCCCCTCCCCCGCAGGCGGGAGCGGGGCCGCAAACCGGCCTCAGGCCAGCAGGCGGTTCACGCGTTGCACGTAGGTGGCCGGATCTTCCAGCATGCCGCCCTCGGCCAGAAGGGCCTGGTCGAACAGCACGCTGACGCGGTCGGCGAAGGCTTCGTCGCCGGCCACGTCGCGCAGCTTCTTCACCAGCGCGTGCTCGGGGTTCAGCTCCAGGATCGGCTGGGCGTCGGGCGCCTTCTGGCCGGCCTGCTTGAGCAGGCGCTGCAGGTAGCCGCTCATGTCGCCATCGTCCGACACCAGGCACGAAGCCGATTCAGTCAGGCGCAGCGTCACGCGCACGTCCTTGGCTTTGCCTTCCAGCACGCCCTTGGCACGGTCGACCACGTCCTTCCAGTCGGTTTCGGCCTTTTCCTGCTCGGCCTTCTCGGTCTCGTCGGCCAGCGCGCCGAGGTCCAGGTCGCCACGCGCCACGGACACCAGTTCCTTGCCGTCGAACTCGTGCAGGTAGGACAGCATCCACTCGTCCACGCGCTCGGTCAGCAGCAGCACTTCGATGCCCTTCTTGCGGAAGACTTCCAGATGCGGGCTCGACTTGGCGGCCACCCAGGTGTCGGCGGTGACGTAGAAGACCTTGTCCTGCCCTTCCTTCATGCGGCTCACGTAGTCGCCCAGCGAGACCGACTGCTCGGCCGTGTCGCTGTGGGTGGACGCGAAGCGCAGCAGCTTGGCGATGCGCTCGGCGTTGGCCTGGTCCTCGCCCATGCCTTCCTTGAGCACCTGGCCGAACTGCTCCCAGAAGGTCTTGTACTTGGCGCGATCGGCTTCGTCCTCGCTGTCCGCCAGCGATTCGAGCATCGACAGCACACGCTTGGTGCTGCCCTCGCGGATCGCGCGCACATCGCGGCTCTCCTGCAGCAGCTCGCGCGAGACGTTCAGCGGCAGGTCGGCCGAATCCACCACGCCCTTGACCCAGCGCAAGTACGCCGGCAGCAGTTGGTCCGCGTCGTCCATGATGAACACGCGCTTCACGTACAGCTTCAGGCCGGCCTTGTGATTGCGGTCCCACAGGTCGAACGGGGCGCGCGCCGGGATGAACAGCAGCTGCGTGTACTCGCTGCGGCCTTCCACGCGGTTGTGGGTCCAGGTCAGCGGGGCTTCCTGGTCATGGGCGATGTGCTGGTAGAACGCCTGGTACTGCTCGTCGGTGATGTCGGACTTGGCGCGCGTCCACAGCGCGCTGGCCTGGTTCACGCTCTCCCACTCGCCGGTGGTCTTGTGGGCGCTGGCTTCGGCATCCCACTCTTCCTTGGGCATGCGGATCGGCAGCGAGATATGGTCCGAATACTTCTGGATGATGTGGCGCAGGCGGTACGACGACAGGAAGTCGTCCTCGCCCTCGCGCAGGTGCAGCGTGATGGTGGTGCCGCGCTCGGCGCGCGAGATGGCGTCCACCGTGAACTCGCCGTCGCCGGTGCTTTCCCAGCGCACGGCTTCCTCGGCCGGCACGCCGGCGCGGCGCGTCTCCACCGTGACCTTGTCCGCGACGATGAAGGCCGAGTAGAAGCCCACGCCGAACTGGCCGATCAGCGCGGCGTCCTTCTGCTGGTCGCCGGACAGTTGCTGGAAGAATTCCTTGGTGCCCGAGCGCGCGATCGTGCCGAGGTTGCGGATCGCCTCGTCGCGGCTCATGCCGATACCGTTGTCGGTGATCTTCAGCGTGCGGCTGGCGGCGTCGGCTTCGATGCGGATGGCCAGGTCGGCATCGTTCTCGAGCAGCGACGGGTTGGCGATCGCCTCGAAGCGCAGCTTGTCAGTGGCGTCCGAAGCATTCGACACCAGCTCGCGCAGGAAGATCTCCTTGTTGCTGTACAGCGAGTGGATCATCAGGTGCAGCAGCTGCTTCACTTCCGCCTGGAAGCTCATCGTTTCGTGCGGTGCGGTCATGGTTCTCCTCTTGAAAGCTTGAAAACAAAGCGGGCACATCCGGGGTTGCCCCGGGCGCGCGGTGCGCGGCGGGGTCGATGGCCCTTCAAATCGGGATGGGCGGACGGTTTTTCAAGCCCCCGGGGTGGCGGGGGCATGGGCGGTATGGGTGCCGGAGGCCGGCTGGCCGGATAATCGCTCGATCTGCGCGGCCAGGAAACGCAGCATGCCGGGATCGGCGCTGCTGGCCACGTTGAAGCGCGTCCAGGTGGATGGCATCTGGCTGGGCGAGAACAGGCTGCCCGGGGCGAACAGGTAGCCCTCCTCGTGCCCCGCCGTAGCGATGACATTGGTGTCCACGCCCGTATCGGCCCACAGGTACATGCCGGCGTGCTGGCCCGGGAACATCCGCAAACCCAGCCGTTCGAGTTGGTGGCGGGTCTCGTCGCGCGCCCGGTCCAGCCGGCCGCGCACGCGCTCCACGTGCTTGCGGTAGTGGCCCTCGGTCAGCACCTTGTAGACCACGCGCTCGTTGATCTCGGGCGTGGCCATGCCGGTCAGCAGCTTGCTGTCGGTCAGCGTCACGGCCAGCTCCGGGCTGGCGGCGATGAACCCCACGCGCAGGTTGGCGGCCAGCGTCTTGGAGAAGCTGCCGAGATAGATCACGCGCCGGAGCTGGTCGAGGCTGGCCAACCGGGTGGCGGCGTGGCCGGGCGGGCAGAGATCGCAATAGATATCGTCCTCCACCACCAGGAAGTTGTACTGCTCGGCCAGTTGCAGCAGCCGGAACGCCCGGGCGGCGGAGAGCGAGGTGCCCGTGGGGTTGTGCAGCACGGAATTGACCACGAACAGCTTGGGCCGATGGGCCTGCACCACGCGCTCGAGCGCGTCCAGGTCCGGGCCATCGGCCGTGTACGGCACGCCGATCACGTGGGCGCCCTGCGCGGCGAAGCGCGCGAACATCACGAACCAGGCCGGATCGCCGACCAGCACGGTATCGCCGGGGTGCAGGTATTGCCGTGCGATCAGGTCGAACGCCTGCGTGATGCCGGAGGTCATCACGATCTGGTCCGGCGTGACGCCGATCTCCAGCTCCTCCAGCCGCGTGCGCAACTGCTGCCGCAACGGCAGGAAGCCCTGCGGCGTGCCGCTCGACAAAAAATGGTTGCCCGGTTGCCGCCCCAGGCTGCGCAGCGCGCCGGACATCAGCTCGCCGTCCAGCCACTCGTTCGGCAGGAAGCCCCAACCCGGCGCCTTGTGGCTCTCCGCCGAATGGAACATGCTGCGCAGCAGCCAGGTCACGTCGATATTGCGGATGGCGTCCGAAGGCGGCGTGGCGGCCGTGGACGGATGTGCCACGCGCTCCCGCACATAGAACCCCGAGCCGCGCCGCGACTCCAGGTAGCCCAGCGCCACCAGCCGCTCATAGGCTTCCACCACGGTGAAGCGCGAAATCCCCTTCTCGGTGGCCAGTTGCCGGATCGACGGCATGCGCATGCCGGCCCGGAACACCCGTTCGTCGATGCGCAGCCGTGCCCATTCAGTCAATTGCTCGACCAGCGTCATCTGGGCCGAAGGAATCGGGTCCGGCAACTGCTCGTGGCCGGCCGTCGGCATCACCAGCCTCAAGGGCCGTGTGCCGCCCGACGCACCCGAGCGGCCTCCGCTATCCTTGCGGTCTGGCCCGGGGTGCCGCCTTTCGTCCGCTTCGCTGCCTTCCATGTGGTGCTCCCGCAACTGTACTGAATACGATCTGCTGAACTGTATCGGTACTGTACCGATAACCTTGTCTACCATCAACCGACAATGACGCTCGCCATAGACCACCTCGTGATCGCGGCCCCGGATCTGGAATCCGGCGCGAACCATGTTGCCGACCTGCTCGGCGTTGCCCCGCAAGGCGGCGGCGCGCACCCGCGCATGGGCACGCACAACCGCGTCATGGGGCTGTTCGGCGGGATGTACCTCGAAGTGATCGCGATCGACCCGGCCGCCCCGGCGCCGGATCGGCCGCGCTGGTTCGGGCTGGACAGCGAAGCCATCCGCGAGCGGCTGGCCGACGGCCCGTTCCTGGCCCACTGGGCCGCCCGCGTGGAACGGCCGATCGACCTGTCGCGCTGGCAGGCGCAGTACCCGGACCGCATCGCCCCGGCCATTCCGATGACGCGCGGCGCGCTGCACTGGCGCCTGACCGTGCCCGACGACGGCAGCCTGCCGGCCTGGCCGGGTGAGGCGACGCATGCGGGCGATGGCCTGTTCCCCACGCTGATCCAGTGGGACGTGCCCAACCACCCCGCCATCAGCCTCCCGCGCCAGGACCTGGCGCTGCGTCGGCTGCGCGGCAGCCATCCACAGGCGGAACTGCTGCGGCAGGGGCTGGCGTGGATCGGCGCGGCAGACCTGATCGAGATCGAACAGACCGATGGGCCGCCACAACTGGTGGCCGAAATCGACACCCCAGCAGGCACCAAGACCCTGTGCTGACTATATAAATACCCCCGAAGGAGCCCCCGACGATGTCCGCCACCACCACCAAGCGTTTCGACGACGACGCCTATCTCGACCACTGCAACGCCACGGTCGTGGCCGTGAGCGAGGCCGGCATCGAGCTGGACCAGACCGTCTGCTACGCGCGCAGCGGCGGGCAGGCCGGGGACACCGGCACGCTGGTGCTGGCCGATGGCCGCGTGGTGGCGCTGATCGACACGATCTACGCCGAGGACCGCACCCGCATCCTCCACGTGCCGGCGCCGGACGCCCCGGCGGTGCAGCCCGGTGACCAGGGCGAAGTGCGCATCGACTGGGCGCGCCGCCACAAGCTGATGCGGCTGCACACCTGCCTGCACCTGCTGGGATCGCTGATCCCGGTGCCGGTGACTGGCTGCAGCATCTCGCCCGATTCCGCGCGCATCGACTTCGACCTCCCCGAATCCACGCTGGACAAGGCCGAACTGACCGAGCAGCTCAACGCGCTGATCGGCGCGAAGACCGATGTGCGGATCGACCGCATCACGCCCGAACAGCTCGCCGCGCAGCCCGATCTGGTGCGCACCGTGGGCGCCGCGCCGCCGGCCGGCACGTCCACCATCCGCATCATCGAGATCCCCGGTGTGGACCGCCAACCCTGCGGCGGCACCCACGTGGCCAATACGGGCGAGATCGGCGCGGTCACCGTGACCAAGATCGAGAAGAAGAGCCGCACCAACCGCCGCGTGGTGGTCAACTTCGCCGCGCTGGCCTGAGGTCGCCGTCATGGATGCCAACTGGCTGACGGGCCTGTCGATGGCCCAGTTCCTCGCATTGATCACGCTGCTGGCCGTGGGCGCGTTCACGCCCGGCCCCAACACCACCATCGCCGCCGTGACCGGGGCCAACTTCGGGCTGCGCGCCACGCTGCCGCATTGCATCGGGGTGGCGTTCGGCTTCGCGAGCATCGTCGCGCTGTGCGCCACCGGCGTGGGCGCCTTGATACTGGCCAGCCCGATGCTGGCGCGCGCCATCCATGTCGTCGGCGTGGCCTACCTGCTCTGGCTGGCGTGGAAGATTGCCCGGAGCGCCTCGCTGGCCGAGAAGACCGTGCTCAAGCCGATGAACGTCTGGCAGTCGGCCGCGTTCCAGTACGCCAATATCAAGGCGTGGATGCTGGCGCTGGCCGTGGCGGCCTCGTACATGGCCGGCGCGCCCTCGCCCGCGCAGCGCATCGCGCTGGTCAGCACCGTGTTCGGGGTGTTCGGCTTCTTCAGCAACGGCGCCTATGGGCTGCTCGGCGCCTCGCTGCGGCACTGGCTGGCGCAGGGCAACCGCGTGCGCTGGTTCAACGGCACGATGGGGCTGGCGCTCGGCGTGACGGCGGTCTGGATCGCCCTCGCCGCGCAGCCACACTGACCTTCCCGGGCCTCCCCATCATGGCAAATCCTTCTGCTTCTGCTTCTCCCTCCCATCCGCCCGCTTCCGGCGGCATGTGGCTCGGCTTCATCGGCGTGGCGATCTTCAGCCAGACGCTGCCGTTCACGCGCATGGCCGTGGCCGAGCTGGACCCCATCTTCGTGGCGCTGGCCCGCGCGGTGCTGGCGGCCTGCCTGGCGCTGGGCCTGCTCGCCCTGCGCGGCGCGCTGGCCCCGGCACGGCGGCCGCGCGGGCGCCAGTGGGCACGGCTGGCCGTGACGGCGCTGGGCGTGGTGGTCGGCTTTCCGCTGTTTTCGTCACTCGCCATGCGCGAGGTGCCGGCCGGCCATGGCGCCATCGTGATTGGCCTGCTGCCGCTGGCCACCGCCGTGTTCGCGGCGTGGTTCGGCAGCGAGCGCCCTTCCCCGGCCTTCTGGCTCTCGGCCGTGGCCGGCAGCGCGCTGGTGATCGCCTTCGCCCTGTGGCAGGGGGCCGGCGGCCTGCAACATGCAGACTGGTATTTGTTCGCCGCCGTGGTACTTGGCGCGCTGGGCTATGCCGAGGGCGGCAAGCTGTCACGGGAGCTGGGCGGGCTGGAAACCATCAGCTGGGCGCTGGTCGTGTCCCTGCCGGTACTGGTGCCCGTGGTGGCGTGGCTGGCCATGGCGCACGCGCCCGAGATCGGCGCGGCATCCTCCCGGGCGTGGCTCGGCATGGCCTATGTCTCGGTCTTTTCGATGTTCATCGGCTTCCTGTTCTGGTACGCCGGACTCGCAAAAGGCGGCGTCGCCCGCGTAGGCCAGATACAATTGCTCCAGCCGTTCCTCACGCTGGCGGGCGGCGCCGTGATCCTGGCCGAGCCCCTCGACGCCCCCACCCTCGCCTTTGCCGTGGCGGTGATTGCCGTGGTGGCCCTTGGCCGCCGCGCCGCCGTGCGCAACACGGCACCCGCCACGCCACCGGCCGCCACCGCGGCCGAAGGGGCGCCCCCCATATTTCCAGGACGACTTCACTAACAGGAGCCATGCATGTCCGTATATGACACCCTCGCCCGCCTCGGCGTGGAACTGCCCCCCGTCAGCGCCCCCGCCGCCGCCTATGTCATGGCCGCGACCAGCGGCAACACCGTCTTTCTCTCGGGCCACATCGCCCGCAAGGACGGCAAGGTCTGGGCCGGCAAGCTCGGCAAGGACGTCGACACCGAGACCGGCAAGGCCGCCGCGCGCGCCATCGCCGTCGACCTGCTGGCCACGCTCCACGCCCATATCGGCGACCTGAACCGGGTCCAGCGCATCGTCAAGGTGATGAGCCTGGTCAACTCCACGCTGGAATTCACCGAGCAGCACCTGGTGACCAACGGCGCATCCGAGTTCCTGGTCGAGGTCTTCGGCGACAAGGGCCGCCATGCGCGCAGCGCGTTCGGCGTGGCCCAGGTGCCGATGGGCGCCTGCGTCGAGATCGAAATGATTGTCGAAATCGCATAATTCGTATTTTTTCCACCACGCAGTCCAAGATTCACCCCACCAGAGACAGATCATGAAATGGGCCATCTCCCGCCGAGCACAGCAACTGACCAGCTCGGCCATCCGCGAAATCCTGAAGGTCACCGAGCGTCCGGAAGTCATTTCCTTCGCCGGCGGCCTGCCGTCCCCGGCGTCGTTCCCGGTAGCGGCCATGGAAGCGGCGGTGGCCCGCGTATTCGCCGATAACCCCCAGGGCGCGCTGCAATATGCCGCCACCGAGGGTTATCTGCCGCTGCGCGAATTCGTGGCCAAGCGCTACAACGTGGAGGTGGAGCGCGTGCTGATCACCACCGGCAGCCAGCAGGCGCTGGACCTGATCGCCAAGGTGATGATCGACCCGGGCAGCCCCGTGCTGGTGGAAACGCCGAGCTACCTCGGCGCCCTGCAGGCGTTCTCGCTGTTCGAACCCGAGTTCGTCTCGGTGCCGACCGACGAGCGCGGACTGGTGCCCGAGGCGCTGACGCCGGAGCTGACCGCCGGCGCCCGCTTCCTCTACGCCCTGCCGAATTTCCAGAACCCCACCGGCCGCCGCCTGCCCCTGGAGCGCCGCCAGGCGCTGGTCAAGCGCGCGCAGGAACTGAACCTGCTGCTGGTGGAAGACGACCCCTACGGCGAACTGAGCTACACCGGCGACATCCTGCCGACACTGCTCTCGATGAACCCGGACGGCGTGATCTACATGGGCTCGTTCTCGAAGGTGCTGGCCCCCGGCCTGCGCCTGGGCTTCGTGATCGCCCCGCCCGAACTGCACTTCAAGCTGTGCCAGGCCAAGCAGGCATCTGATCTGCACACGCCGAGCTTCACCCAGCGCATGGCCTACGAGTCCGTGCGCGACGGCCTGCTCGAACGCCATATCCCGACCATCCGCGCGCTCTACGGCAAGCAATGCGAAGTGATGCTTGACGCACTCAAGCGCCACATGCCCGCCGGCGTGACGTGGAACCAGCCCGAAGGCGGCATGTTTATCTGGGTGGAACTGCCCGAGGGCCTGGACAGCATGAAGATCCTCGAGGAAGCCGTGCGCCGTAACGTGGCCTACGTGCCGGGCGCGCCGTTCTATGCGGGCAATCCGCGCATGAACACGCTGCGCCTGGCCTTCGTGACGGTGCCGCCGGAGCGGATCGAGCAAGGCGTGACGATCCTCGGCGAACTGTTCCGCGAAGCCATCGCCAAGGCAGCGCCGCAGCCGCGCGCTGCCTGAGGCTAGCCCCGGAACCCTGAAGGAGAGCCGATCGCCATGGACGTGGAGGAGCCGCAAGGCCTGTTGCGCATCTGGGGCCGCCTGTCGTCGATCAATGTGCAGAAAGTGGTCTGGTGCGCGCGCGAGCTGCACCTGGACCACGAGCGCATCGACATCGGCAATCACCAGGGCGAGCTGGACACCGAGGCCTACATTCGCCTGAATCCGAATCGCCTGATTCCGGTGATCGAGGATTTCCGCGATACGGACGTGGCCGGCGAGCCCTTCGTGCTGTGGGAATCGAACGCCATCGTGCGCTACCTGTGCGCGCGCTATGGCGAAGGCACGCTGTGGCCGTCCGACGTCAAGGAGCGCGCCTCCGCCGACCGCTGGATGGACTGGCAGACCACGGCGTTCAGCCCGGCCATGGTCTCGGCCTTCCTGCAGATGGTGCGCGTGCCGGTCGAGAAGCGCGACGAGGCGGTCATCGCCAAGTCGTGCGAACGGACCGAGCCGCTGGCCGCGATGCTGGACAAGGCGCTCGCCAGCCGCGAGTTCATCGGCGGCGACCGCTTCACCATGGCCGACATCGCGCTGGCCTGCGCGGCACACCGCTGGATGGGCACGCCCGTGCCCCACACTGCACGGCCCAACCTCGAACGCTGGCTGGACGACATGCGCGCCCGGCCGGCGGCCACCGGCATCCTCGTCCTGCCGCTGCGCTGAATCGTCCTGCGCCTTTGGTCGATCGGTTTTTGTCCGATCTGACTAGCGGCGCAGGCGTCCCTTTTCCTGGCCGCACTCGACGGCCACGCCAAATTCGAACGTCCGTTTTAGGAGTACCCTCGCCCGAGAGTTGTGAGGTGCGCTCTGCTCCCCCCGAACAAACCCTGATCCCTGAATCCGATTCATCGACCCGGTGACCGGATTTAAGCGATTGCGGGGAACTCGCGTCCTTACAATCGCCTTTCTGTGCGCAGCGATGCGCTTGCCGCCGCACGCCCAGTTGCTATGCAGTAGCGGCAGTCCAGGCCCGACAGAGGCACGGCTGCCTTCCAAACCCAGAGGAGGATTCAATCGTGTGGAGTCAAATCTATGACCCGCTCGGCAATATGGCGCTGTCTACCATTGCCGCGGGGGTCCCTGTGGCCGTGCTGCTCGCAGCGCTGGCGTTCTTTCACATGCAGGCCCACATCGCTGCCGGACTGGCGCTGGCGGTCGGCATCGCGGTGGCGTCGTTCGTGTTCGGCATGCCCGCGGCCATGGCCGGCAAGGCGGCCGGGCTGGGCATCGTCTCCGGGCTGTTTCCGATCGGGTGGATCGTCCTCAACATCATCTTCCTGCACCGGCTGACCACACTTAACGGGTCATTCAGGGTGTTGCAGAACTCGATCTCGGGCGTGACCGAAGATCGCCGCCTCCAACTTCTGCTGGTGGCCTTCAGCTTCGGCGCGTTCTTCGAGGGCGCAGCCGGCTTCGGCACGCCGGTGGCCGTGACCGGCGCCATCCTGATCGGCCTGGGCTTCTCGCCGCTAGCCGCTTCTGGCCTGGCGCTGATCGCCAATACCGCTCCGGTGGCGTTTGGCGCACTCGGCGCGCCAATCATCGGCCTCTCGTCGGTGACCGGCATCGAACAGACCGTGCTCTCCGCGATGATTGGCCGCCAACTGCCGTTCTTCTCGGTGCTGGTGCCGTTCTGGCTGATCTGGGCGTTCGCGGGCTTCCGCGGCATGCTGGCCATCTGGCCGGCCATCCTGGTGGCGGGCGTCAGCTTCGCCGTGCCGCAGTTCCTGGTCTCGAACTACCACGGCCCGTGGCTGGTGGACGTGATCTCCGCGCTGATCTCGATGGGGGCCCTGACCGCCTTCCTGAAGATCTGGCATCCGAAGGAGATCTGGACCTCCACGCGCATCCTGGGCCGCCACGACGACTCGAAGGTCGATCACCCCGAAGCCCTGGAAGCCGAAGCCCGCGCCAACGCGGCGTCGGTCGGCATTTCGGTGGTCAAGGCGTGGATGCCATGGGTCATCCTGACCGTGTTCGTGTTCGTCTGGGGCATTCCCGAGTTCAAGAAGCTCGTGGACGGCATCTGGCAGTACAAATTCCCGATCCCGGGCCTCGACAAGGCCATCATCAAGGGTCCGCCGGTGGTGCCGAAGGAAATCGTCGAAGGGGCGGTGTTCAACTTCAACGTGCTGTCGATGGCCGGCACCGGCATCCTGGTGTCGGCGCTGGTCGGCGGCCTGCTGATGGGCTACTCGGTGCCGCGCCTGCTCAAGGAGTACTGGGAGACGATCAAGCTGGTGCGCTACTCGCTGCTGACCATCTGCGCCATGTTCGGCATCGGCTACCTGACCCGCTACTCGGGTCTCGACGCCACGCTGGGCCTGGCCTTTGCGCAGACCGGCGTGTTCTACCCGCTGTTCGGCACGATGCTGGGCTGGCTGGGCGTGGCACTGACCGGTTCCGACACGGCGTCCAACGTCCTGTTCGGCGGCCTGCAGAAGACCACGGCGGAGCAGCTGGGCCTGTCGCCGGTGCTGATGGCGGCCGCCAACAGCTCGGGCGGTGTGATGGGCAAGATGATCGACGCCCAGTCGATCGTGGTGGCCTCCACCGCCACCAAGTGGTACGGCCACGAGGGCGAGATCCTGCGCTACGTGTTCTTCCACTCGGTCGTGCTGGCCATCCTCGTCGGCCTGTTCGTGACCCTGCAGGCGTACGTGCCGCCGTTCACGCACATGGTGATTCACTGATGGCGATTCCCTGACATTGCCTGCTCGACCAGGCATGCAGACAAGCCCCGCCTCATGGCGGGGCTTTTTGTTGGGCGTATCATCACCGGTTCACTCCAACAGACGAGATGAGGGACCGCCGTATGCCGATTCGCCGCCTGGAAAGATTGATCGATCCATTCCGGAACATGCCGGATACGCAGCCGCCGGCCAGCATCTGGCGGTTCTACGCGTACTTCCTGCGCGAGGTGCGCGGGGTGTTGTTCGCGCTGCTGGTGGTGGGCCTGATCGCCGCGCTGATCGAGGTGTCGCTGTTCAGCTTCCTCGGCCGGATCATGGACCTCGCCAAAGGAACACCGGACGGGCAGTTCTTCGCGCGCCATCAGAATGAATTGCTGTGGATGGCCGCCGTGGCGCTGCTGCTGCGCCCGCTGTTCTTCGGCCTGCACGATGTGCTGCTGCATCAGGTCATCAACCCCAACCTGGCCAACCTGATCCGCTGGCAGAACCATCGCTACCTGCTCCAGCAGAGCCTGTCGTTCTTCCAGAACGACTTCGCGGGGCGGATTGCCCAGCGCATCATGCAGACCGGGTTCTCGCTGCGCGACTCGGCCGTGCATGCGCTCGATGCGCTCTGGCACGTGATCATCTACGCCATCAGCGCGCTGATCCTGTTCGCCGAGGCGGACTGGCGGCTGATGATCCCGCTGATCCTGTGGATTGCCGGCTACATCGCCGCCCTGGCGTACTTCACGCCGCGCGTGAAGCAGCGTTCCGTGGTGGCCACCGAGGCGCGCTCGCGGCTGATGGGCCGCATCGTGGACGGCTACACCAACATCACCACGCTGAAGCTGTTCGCCCACACGCGCCACGAGGAAAGCTACGCGCGCGACGCCATGGCCAGTCACACCGACAAGATGCGCATGGCAGGGCGGATGGTCAGCGCCATGGACGTGACCATCACGGCGATGAACGGCGCGCTGATCGCCGGCACGACCGGGCTGGCGCTGTGGCTGTGGAACCAGGGGCTGATCTCCACGGGCGCCATCGCACTGACGACCGGGCTGGTCATCCGCATCAACAATATGTCCGGCTGGATCATGTGGGTGGTCAATGGCATCTTCGAGAACGTCGGGCAGGTGCAGGACGGCATGAAGACGATTGCCGTGCCGCGCAACGTGGTGGACCGGCCGGACGCGCAGCCGCTGCGCATCGCCCGGGGCGAGGTGCAGTTCGAGGACGTGGGCTTCCACTACGGCAAGGGCGCCGGGGTGATCGAGCATGTCAACCTGACCGTGCAGCCGGGCGAGAAGATCGGGCTCGTGGGGCCGTCCGGGGCCGGCAAGTCGACGCTGGTCAACCTGCTGCTGCGGCTCTACGACGTCGAAACTGGCCGGATTCTGGTCGATGGCCACGACGTGGCCGGGGTGACGCAGGAGAGCCTGCGCGCGCAGATCGGCATGGTCACGCAGGATACGTCGCTGCTGCACCGCTCGATCCGCGAGAACCTGCTCTACGGCAAGCCGGACAGTAGCGATGCCGACCTGGGCGAGGCGCTGCGGCGTGCCCGGGCGGACGACTTCATCGGCGATCTGATCGATGGGAACGGCCAGCGGGGGCTCGACGCGCTGGTGGGCGAGCGTGGCGTGAAGCTGTCCGGCGGGCAGCGGCAGCGCATCGCCATCGCCCGGGTGCTGTTGAAGGATGCGCCAATCCTGATTCTCGACGAGGCCACCTCGGCGCTCGACTCCGAAGTGGAGGCGGCCATCCAGGAGAGCCTGGAGGCGTTGATGGAGGGCAAGACCGTGATCGCCATCGCCCACCGGCTCTCGACCATCGCGCGGATGGACCGGCTGGTGGTGCTCGACGGCGGCCATATCGTCGAGACCGGCACCCACGCCGAACTGCTCGCGCGCGGCGGGCTCTATGCCCGGCTATGGGCGCACCAGACCGGCGGCTTCGTCGGCGTGGACTGATCGGACCGGGTCAGGCCGGGGTCAGACCAACCCGAGCAGCCCCGCGCCGGCGCCCAGCGCCACCAGCATCAGCGGATGAACCCGCGTCTTCAGCATGAGGGCGATGGTCAGCAGCGTCACCGCCACGGCGGTCCAGTTGTGGTCCACGCTGCTGGCCAGCACCCAGCCCGTGGACATCAGCAGGCCGATGGTCAGCGCGGACAGGCCGCGCTTGATCAGCCCCGGCCAGCGCGCGTGCGGCGAACGGCCGGCGAAGTATTCGAAGCCGAGCGCGATCAGGCTCGACGGCCCGCACATGCCGACCATCGCCGCGAACGTGCCGCCCGCCCCCGCTACCTGCCAGCCGAACAGCGCCACGAACAGGATGTTCGGCCCCGGCGACGCCTGCGAGATGGCGTAGAGCGCCGCGAACTGGCCATCGGTCATCCAGCCGTTGGCTTCCACGAGGTAGCGGTGCATGTCCGGGATGACGGTGCCGCCGCCGCCCACGGCCAGCAGCGACAGCATGCCGAAATGCCCGAGCAGGCTGCGCAGGATCTCCGGGGAACTCATGCCTGCCCCCGGCGCTTTTCGGCGCGATGTTCGAGCACCAGCGCCACCGGCACCAGCACCGCCATCACCGGCAGCAGCGGCCAGCGCAGCAGGCCGATGGCGACAAACGCCGCCACGCCGACCACCACCGCGCGCACCGTGCGCGGCTGGCTTTCCGCCAGCTTGACCCCGGTGGACAGCACGAGCCCGGCCGAGACCGCCGTCATGCCGGCCAGCATCTGGCGCACGGCGGTGACGTCCTGGTAGCGCAGGTACAGCGCCATGGCGCACAGCACCACCACCATCGGCACCAGCACCAGCCCGCAGAAGGCCGCCACGGCGCCACGCAGGCCGGCGAAGCGCAGGCCCAGCATCAGGGCCAGGTTGATAACGTTGGGGCCGGGCAACACCTGCCCGAGGCTGAGGATCTCGACAAAATCCCGGTCGTTGAGCCAGCGGTTGCGCTCCACGACGGCGCGCCGCACGAACGGGAGCACCCCGCCGAAGCCGGAAAGCCCCATGCGGGCAAATTCGAAGAACAGGGTGCGGGCGTTGGGGGGCGGAGCCAGGGCAGGCTCGGAGACGTCGGGCAGCGGGGCGGCAGACATGATAGGCGGCGATAAATGCCCACGCAGGGGGTGGCGCGGGCTGCCGACATACTACGGCAATCGCGACGGCCCGCGTGGCACGCGGTCATCACGGATGCGCAAGAGGGGGTCAGGGACGGTGATGTGGGTTGCTCCCCTCCCCCCTGGGAGCGCGGAGCAACCCGGCGGCTGCCTTAGCTCCCGCCGTCCACCTTCACCGGCTCGATCTTCACTTCCTTGAGACGTGGCTCGACCGCCTTGCCCTTGCGGGCGCGCTTGCCGACGTACGGCAGCAGCGTCTTGCCAGCCAGCTTCTGCGGCGGCATCTTGCCGCCCCGGACGCCGGTGCCGGAGATCAGCAGCCCCGGCGCGCCCACCGTCACGGCGTGCGTCAGCGGCTCCTTGGGCTCCAGTTCCATCAGGATCACGCCCCGGCCGCCGGCCGACAGCACCTTCACCTCGTCCAGCCCCACCAGCAGCAGCCGGCCATTGCCCGAGAAGCAGGCCACGTGCGTGGCTTCGTCGGCAATCGGCGTCGGCGGCAGCAGCGTGTCCCCCTCATCCAGCGTGATGAAGGACTTGCCGCCCTTCTGCCGGCTGATCATGTCGCCGACCTTGGTCACGAAGCCGTTACCGCCGGCCGTGGCTACCAGCACGCGCTGCTCGGCGCCACCCGCGAAGGTGTGGGCGATCTGCGAGCCCGGCGCGAGGTCGATCAGCGTCGTCACCGGCACGCCATCGCCCCGGCCGCCGGGCAGCCCGGCCACCGCCACCGAATAGACCCGGCCGTTGCTGCCGAAGGCCAGCAGCGTGTCCACGGTGCGGCACTCGAAGGTGTCGTACAGGCTGTCGCCCGCCTTGAAGGTGAACTGCTGCGTCTCATGGCCGTGGCCCTGGCGCGTGCGCACCCAGCCCTTGCCCGAGACGATGACCGTCACCGGCTCGTCCACCACGCGCACCTCGGCGGCGGCGCGGCGCTCTTCCTGGATCAGCGTGCGGCGCGGGTCCTTGTCCTCGGGGCTGTACTGCTTGGCGTCCTGCTCGATTTCCTTGATGATGCGCCGGCGCATCATCGTCTCGGACTTCAGCAGCACGTCCAGTTCGGCCTGCTCGTCGCGCAGCTTGGCCAGTTCCTGCTCGATGCGGATGGCCTCCAGCCGCGCCAGCTGGCGCAGGCGGATTTCGAGGATGTCCTCGGCCTGGCGGTCCGATAGCTGGAACGCCTCGATCAGCGCCGGCTTGGGCTCGTCGCTCTCGCGGATGATGCGGATGACCTCGTCGATCTTCAGCAGCACCAGCATCCGCCCTTCCAGGATGTGGATGCGGTCCTCGACCTTGTTGAGCTGGAAGCGCGTGCGCCGCGTCACCGTCTCGAAGCGGAACCCGATCCACTCCCGCAGGATCTCCTGCAGCCCCTTCTGGCGCGGCCGGCCATCGGTGCCGATCATCACCAGGTTGATCGGCGCGCCGGACTCCAGGCTGGTATGCGCCAGCAGGGTCTGGATGAACTCCTGCTGGTCCACGTTCTTGCTCTTGGGCTCGAACACCAGCCGCACCGGCGCATCCTTGCCGGATTCGTCGCGCACCGCGTCCAGCACGGCCAGCAGCGAGGTCTTCAGCTGCACCTGCTCCGGCGTCAGCGCCTTCTTGCCGGTGCGGATCTTCGGGTTGGTGATTTCCTCGATTTCCTCGAGCACCTTCTGCGCCGAGGTGGCTGGCGGCAGCTCGTGCACCACCATCTGCCACTGGCCGCGCGCCATTTCCTCGATCTTCCAGCGCGCGCGCACCTTCAGGCTGCCCCGGCCGCCCTCGTAGATCTGGGCGATATCGGCCGCCGGCGAGATGATCTGCCCGCCGCCCGGATAGTCGGGGCCGGGCATCAGCGCCAGCAGCTCGGCCAGCGAGATGGCCGGGTTGCGGATCATCGCCACCGTCGCCCCGGCCACTTCGCGCAGGTTGTGCGGCGGGATTTCCGTCGCCATGCCCACCGCGATGCCCGAGGCGCCGTTCAGCAGCACGAACGGCAGGCGCGCCGGCAGCAGCCTCGGCTCTTCCTCCGAGCCGTCGTAGTTGGGCAGGAAATCCACCGTGCCGAGGTCGATCTCATCCAGCAGCAGCCGCGAGATCGGCGTCAGGCGCGCTTCGGTGTAGCGCATGGCCGCCGCGCCGTCGCCGTCGCGGGAGCCGAAGTTGCCCTGGCCGTCGATCAGCGGGTAGCGCAGCGAGAAGTCCTGCGCCAGGCGCACGAGCGCGTCGTAGGCCGACTGGTCGCCGTGGGGGTGGAATTTACCGAGCACCTCGCCCACCACGCGCGCGGACTTGACCGGCTTGGCGTCGGCACGCAGGCCCATGGCCGCCATCGCATAGAGGATGCGGCGCTGCACGGGCTTCTGGCCATCGGCCACCTCGGGCAGCGCGCGGCCCTTGACCACGCTCACCGCGTAGTCGAGGTAGGCCCGCTCCGCGTAGCGCGCCAGGGTCAGCGAATCGGCTGGCTCTTCGGATTGAAACGAAATGTCTGGTTGATCCATGGTCGGCAAGAATGCGGCACGCGGGCGCCGGGCGGCGCCTCGCAAACCCTGTGGGTCGGCTTGTCAGCGTGGGATTCTAACGAAACTCGGGCGCCCCGCAGGAAAGTGAGGCCCGATCGATGTGACAGCGGGTGTCACAAGGGGGTCATTCCGGCATGTTGCGCCGGCCGCCGATCACCATTTTCACGCGTCCGGCATGGCTGCCGGTGCGCACCACGGCCACCCCGGACGGCTGGTAGATCCGGTAGAACTCCATGACCGTGCTCACGTACTGGCGGGTTTCGGGGAAAGGCGGGACCTGGTTGTTGTAGCGCGCCACGGCGCCCTCGCCGGCGTTGTAGGCGGCCAGCACCAGTTCGAGATTGTTGGGAAACTGGCCCTGCAGCCAGCTCAGGTAGCGCACGCCGGCCGAGATGTTCAGGCGCGGGTCGGTGAGCTTCTGCTCCACCGAGCGGCGCTTGTCGGCGGCGATGCCGAAACGCACGCCGGTGTCCGGAATCACCTGCATCAGGCCGATGGCGCCCTTGGGCGACACCGCGCTCGGGTTGAAGCCGCTCTCGACCGCCATCACCGCCTTGACCAGCGCCGGGTCCACGTTCTGGGCCGTGGCAATCTGGCGGATGATCGGATCGACCAGCGCGATGTTGGGGTGGTTCAGCACATAGCGGAACAGCTTGCCGGCGTCGGCATCGCCCTTGCCGGGCCGCCCCACCATGCGCACCCCGGCCACGCGCGGCATGGCCAGCGTGTCCAGCTTGCCGCCGTCCTTGAGGAACAGCTTGTAGCGATCGTCGATCTTTTCATCGGCGAAGTGGGCCACGCCGTCTTCGTCGATATAGCCATACAGCTCGGCGTGGGCGGCACCGGTCGCGCACAGGCCCGCCAGCGCCAGCCCGAGCGCCGTGACCCGCCTTGCCAGCCGCGCCAGGGCGCGGCGATTGCCGATGGTCCGCAGATTGCCGATGGTCCGCATGGTGCTTCTCCGTTGCCGACCGCTGCACCCGTTGCCGGAGCGGTCAGATATCCGCCTCCACCTCGTTGCCCTTTTCCTCGAGCCACGTGCGCCGCTGCGACGCCTCGCCCTTGCCCATCAGCATGTTCATCATGCTCACGGTCTGGGGCAGGTCGAATTCGCCAAGCGCCACCGGCAGCAGCCGGCGCGTGTCCGGATTCATCGTGGTTTCCCACAGCTGCTCGGCGCTCATCTCGCCCAAGCCCTTGAAGCGCGAGATCTGCCAGGCGCCTTCCTTGACGCCATCCTTCATCAGCTTGTCCTGGATGGCTTCCAGCTCGCCTTCGTCCAGCGCGTAGAGCTTCTGGGCCGGCTTCTTGCCGCGTGCCGGAGCATCCACTCGGAACAGCGGCGGGCGGGCCACGCAGACGTTGCCGTTGTCGATCAGCTTCGGGAAGTGACGGAAGAACAGCGTGAGCAGCAGCACCTGGATGTGCGCGCCGTCCACGTCGGCATCGGACAGGATACAGATCTTGCCATAGCGCAGGTTGGACAGGTCCGGCTCGTCGTCCGGACCGTGCGGATCCACACCAATCGCCACGGCGATGTCGTGCACTTCATTATTGGCGAACAGGCGGTCGCGCTCGGTCTCCCAGGTGTTCAGCACCTTGCCGCGCAGCGGCAGGATGGCCTGGAACTCCTTGTCGCGGCCCATCTTGGCCGAACCGCCGGCCGAGTCGCCCTCGACCAGGAAAATCTCGTTGCGCGACACATCGGTCGATTCGCAATCGGTCAGCTTGCCGGGCAGCACGGCCACGCCGGAGCCCTTCTTCTTTTCCACCTTCTGCGCGGCGCGGGTGCGCGCCTGGGCCTGGCGGATCACCAGTTCGGCCAGCTTCTTGCCGTAGTCCACATGATGGTTCAGCCACAGCTCCAGCGCGGGGCGGCTGAAGGTGGAGACCAGGCGCACGGCGTCGCGGCTGTTCAGGCGTTCCTTGATCTGGCCCTGGAACTGCGGATCGAGCACCTTGGCCGAGAGCACGAACGAGGCGCGCGCGAACACGTCCTCGCTCATCAGCTTCACGCCCTTGGGCTGGAGTGAGTGCATCTCGATAAAGCTCTTGACCGCCAGGAACAAGCCCTCGCGCAGGCCGGACTCATGCGTGCCGCCGGCCGGCGTCGGGATCAGGTTGACGTAGGACTCGCGCACCGGCGCGCCGTCCTCGGTCCAGGCCACCACCCAGGAGGCGCCCTCGCCCTCGGCAAAGCCTTCCTCGCCCGGATTGCCGTCCGGGTCGGCAAAGTGCTCGCCCTCGAACATCGGGATCACGAGTTCGGACCCGCTGCCCTGCGCCAGCGCCTCGACGAGGTAGCCCTTCAGGCCCTGGTCGTACTGCCAGACCTGCTTTTCGCCGGTCTTCTCGATTTCGAGCGTGACCTTCACGCCCGGCAGCAGCACCGCCTTGCTGCGCAGCAGCCGCTGGAGTTCGGCCTGCGGAATGGTGGCGGAGTCGAAATAGCTGGCATCCGGCCAGACCTGCACGCGCGTGCCGTTCTTCTTCTCGCCGCGTTCGAGCTTGCGGCCGGCGAGCGGCGTGGTGACGTCGCCGCCCGAGAAGGTCAGCGTGGAGAGCGTGCCGTCGCGCCAGACCGTCACATCAAGACGGGTGGACAGCGCATTGGTCACGGACACGCCCACGCCGTGCAGGCCGCCCGAGAAGGCGTAGGCGCCACCCTTGCCCTTGTCGAACTTGCCGCCCGCGTGCAGGCGGGTGAACACGATCTCCACCACCGGCACCTGCTCTTCCGGGTGAATACCCACCGGAATGCCGCGGCCGTCGTCTTCCACGCTGACGCTGCCGTCACGGTGCAGCGTGACCAGGATCTCGGAGCCGTGGCCGCCCAGCGCCTCGTCCGACGCGTTGTCGATCACCTCCTGCACGATATGCAGGGGATTGTCGGTACGGGTGTACATGCCGGGCCGTTGCTTGACCGGCTCCAGGCCCTTCAGGACCCGGATGGAAGATTCGCTGTACTGACTGGTTTTGCTCGCCATGGAGTCGCTACGGAGAAGTGGATCTCCCGGCCGTCGCGGCCGGATTGCGCAGCATTGTAATGGATGACCGGGGCGGGCTCGGTACGCTGGCGCGCGGAACCGGCGGCTTCGGCATAAATACGCCACCCGGGGTAAACTCGCCCGGCTGCAGAGGGAATCCCCCGGCGCCCCCCGATAACCAGAGAAAAGGACTGCCAAAGTCCCGAGCCCGACATGACCGACCGCAAACTCTCCCTGACCACCGTGCTCGTGTGCGGTGGCTTGCTCGTCACGCTATCGATGGGTATCCGGCACGGCTTCGGCCTGTTCAACCTGCCGATTACCCAGGCCCACGGCTGGAACCGCGAGACCTTCGCCTTCGCCCTGGCCCTGCAGAACCTGATGTGGGGCGTCACCCAGCCGATTGCCGGCGCGCTGGCCGACAAATTCGGCCCCATCCGCATCATGCTGGTCGGCGTGGCGCTCTACGTGGCCGGCCTGGTCGTGATGGCGATGGCCACCAGCGGCACGGCGTTCGCCTCCGGGGCGGGGGTGATGATCGGCATTGCCCAGGCGGGCACCACCTACAGCGTGGTCTACGGCGTGATCGGCCGGGTGGCCAGCGCCGAGAAGCGCATCTGGGCGATGGGCATCGCGGCGGCGGCCGGCTCGTTCGGCCAGTTCCTGATGATTCCGATCGAACAGTCGCTGATTTCCTTCGTCGGCTGGCAAAACGCGCTGTTTACCATGGCCGTGATGGCCTGTTTCATGCTCCCGCTGGTGTTCGCGCTGCGCGAGCCGAAGGTGGCGGCGACCACGGGCGGGCATCACCAGACCATTGGCGAGGCCACGCGCGAGGCCTTCGGCAATCGCAACTTCCAGTTGCTGACGCTCGGCTATTTCGTGTGCGGCTTCCAGGTGGTGTTCATCGGCGTGCATCTGACGCCGTACCTGAAGGATCGTGGCTTCACCGATCCCAAGATCGCCACGGTGGCACTGGCGCTGATCGGCCTGTTCAACGTGTTCGGCACCTACACCGCCGGGGCGATGGGCCAGCGCATGCCCAAGCGCTACCTGCTCTCGTTCATCTACCTGGCGCGCTCGTTCGTGATTGCCGGCTATCTGCTGCTGCCGCTGACGGCGGCCAGCACGTGGGTGTTCGCGGCGCTGATGGGGCTGCTGTGGCTGTCCACCGTGCCGTTGACCAACGGCATCATCGCCCAGGTGTTCGGGGTGAAGTACCTGTCGATGCTGAGCGGGGTGGTGTTCTTCTCGCACCAGATCGGCAGCTTCCTGGGCGCGTGGCTGGGCGGGTTCCTGTTCGACCGGACCGGCAGCTACGACCTCGTGTGGTTCATCGCCATCGGGCTGGGGGTGGTGGCGGCGCTGGTCAACCTGCCGATCCGCGAGCAGGCGCTGACGCGCCCGCAGCCGATAGCGGTCTGAGCCATGGACGCCGCACGCCACCATCCCTGGCTCAAGGCCAAGCTGTTAAAGACGGTGGGCCTGCTGGCGCTGGCCGGTGTGCTGACGCTTGGCTTCCTGGCCTACCTGCGGCCGGCGTTCATGGTCGACCTCACCAATATGGTGCTGGCGTGGTGCGGGTAAGCGGCTAGCTTACTGCGCCTCGCCCTTGGTCTTTGCCTCGAGCACTTCCCAGCGCTCGAGCGCCTCCAGCAGTTCCATCTCGATCTCGTCGTGCCGGCTGGCCAACTGGGCCGCGCGGGCGGGGTCGTTCGCGTAGAGCGCGCCGTCCGCCAGCTGGCCGGCCAGCGTCTTCTGCTCCGCTTCCAGCGCGTTGATGCGCTCGGGCAGGCCATCCAGCTCGCGCTGTTCCTTATAGGAGAGCTTGACCGTGCGATTGGCGCCGCGCGCCTCGCGCGTGTTCTGCGTCTTCAGCGCCTCGGCGGGCTTCGCCTCGGCCGGCTTGGCGGCCTGGATGGCCCCGGCCCGGGCCGACTGCGCTTCCCAGTCCGAATACCCGCCGACCGACTCGCGCCACTGCCCCTCGCCCTCGGCGGCGATGGTCGAGGTGACCACGTTGTCCAGGAAGGCCCGGTCGTGGGAGACCAGGAACACCGTGCCGCTGTAGTCCTGGAGCAGTTCCTCCAGCAGTTCGAGGGTGTCGATGTCGAGATCGTTGGTCGGCTCGTCCAGCACCAGCACATTGGCCGGCCGGGCGAACAGGCGCGCCAGCAGCAGCCGGTTGCGCTCGCCGCCCGAGAGCGACTTGACCGGCGACCGCGCGCGCTCCGGCGCGAACAGGAAATCGCCCAGGTAGCTCATCACGTGCTTGCGCTGGCCGTTGACCTCCACCCAGTCGCTGCCCGGACTGATGGTGTCCGCCAGCGACTTCTCCAGGTCCAGCGCCGTGCGCATCTGGTCGAAATACGCCACCTGAAGGTTGCTGCCGTTGCGCACCGTGCCGCTGTCCGGCGCCAGTTCGCCCAGGATCAGGCGCAGCAGCGTGGTCTTGCCCACGCCGTTCGGGCCGATCACGCCGACCTTGTCGCCACGCATGATGGTGCCGGTGAAGTCACGGACCACCGGCTTGTCGCCGTAGGACTTCGACACATTGGTCAGTTCGGCCACGATCTTGCCGGAGCGGTCCGCCTGCGACACTTCCAGCCTCACATTGCCCTGCACCTCGCGCCGCGCCGCGCGCTCGGTACGCATGGTCACCAGCCGCTGGATACGCGCCACGCTGCGCGTGCGGCGCGCTTCCACGCCTTTGCGGATCCACACTTCCTCCTGCGCCAGCAGCTTGTCGAACTTGGCCTGCTCCACCGCCTCGGCGGCCAGCAGTTCGGCCTTGCGGGCCTGATAGGCCGCGAAGTTGCCCGGGAAGGACACCAGCCGGCCCCGGTCCAGTTCGACGATGCGGGTGGCCACGCGGTCCAGGAAGGCGCGATCGTGGGTAATCAGCAGCACGCTGCCCCGGAAGCCGATCAACAGGTCTTCGAGCCAGCGGATGGCGGTGACGTCGAGGTGGTTGGTCGGTTCGTCGAGCAGCAGGATGTCCGGCTCGGCCACCAGCCCCTGCGCCAGCGCCACGCGCTTCTGCAGGCCGCCGGACAGCGAATCCACGCGCACGTGCGGGTCCAGGTCGAGGCGGGCCAGCGTGGTTTCCACGCGGGTGCGCAGCGTCCAAGCGTCGGCGGCGTCCAGTTCGGCCTGCACGCGATGCAACTCGGCCAGCGTGGCCTCGTCGTGATGGGTGTCGAGCTTGGCCAGCGCCGCCTCGTAGCGGGCCAGCAGGTCGTGGGCGGCGCCCATGCCCAGGCTCACTGCATCGAACACGGTCAGCCCGGGCGCGAATTGTGGCTCCTGCGCAACATATGCAGTGGTGACGCCGCTCTGGCGGGCAATCAGGCCGTCGTCCGGGGCGGACATGCCGGCCACGATCCGCAGCAGCGACGACTTGCCCGTGCCATTGCGGCCGATCAGGCCAACGCGTTCGCCGGCTTCCAGCGAGAAATCGGTGTGGTCGAGCAGTGCCACGTGCCCGAAGGCAAGTTGGGCATCGGAAATGGAGAACAGGGCCATGGTGGGGAGACTGGAAACAGGCCCGAATTGTAGTCGACCCCAGGGGCCGGGGCCGCACGGCCCAAAAAGAAGCGTCCCAAAAAGAAGGGCCCGTTAGCAAACGGGCCCAAGAGTCTCTCCTCGGTGCCCTGCTCGCAAGGCACGTTTGAAGAATATCGATTCGGGGGCCGGGCAATAAGTCGGACAACTCCTTAAGGGAAAGCCCCCGTCAACCGCGCGCGAGGCCAAGCGTTGCAGCCCGAGCACGACTACTAGCGCGGCGGTTGTGCGTCGGGCGCCTGCCGTGGAACAATCCGACACACTCAGCGCAATCGGATTAATCCGAAAAGAAGCACAACAAGGCGGTAACAACAAGGCAGTACAGAGCCGGACCCATCCGGCCAACGGGGTTTTCCGGGTTTTCTTTCCAGACAATTTTCGGACGGGTGTCATTCATGACCAATACGGGCCTGCCGCGCCGTGCCTCCTTCAGGAGCACGGCGCTTGTTGTATGTTTCCTCGCCACGCTGCTTGCCTTGCCGGCCCTGCCGGCGTGGGCGGCGTCACCCAACTCGGTGGTGTTGCGCATCCAGCAGACCGGGGCCATCCGCATCGCCCACCGCGAAAGCTCGGTGCCCTTCTCGTTCGTGGCGGACGGCAAACCCATGGGCTACGCCGTGGATCTCTGCCTGAAGGTGGCGGAGGCGCTGCGCACCCAGCTCAAGCTGCCGCAGCTGCGCGTGGAATGGGTGCCGGTGACGCCGGCCTCGCGCATCCCGGCCATCGTGGACGGCAAGGCTGACCTCGAATGCGGATCCACCACCAACAACCGCGAGCGCCGCGACCTCGTCGCCTTCACCATCCCGCACTACATCGCCGGCAGCCGCATGCTGGTGAAGGCCGATTCGGGCATCCGCAAGTGGGGCGACCTGCGCGGCAAGACCGTGGTGTCCACCACCGGCACCACGCCGCTGGCCATGCTCCGCAAGATGGATGAGGCGGGCGCCATGGGCTGGAAGGTGGTGGAGGCCAAGGATCACGCCGAAGCCTTCGGCATGGTCGAGGCGGGCCGCGCCGACGCCTTCGTGATGGACGACGTGCTGCTGTTCGGCCTGCGCGCCAACGCCAAGAACCCGACCGCGCTGGCGGTAACGGGCGACCTGCTGACCATCGAGCCGTACGCGATCATGCTGTCCAAGCACGATGCCGAGTTCAAGAAGCTGGTGGACAAGGCCATGGTGACGTCGATCTACGACCAGGACACCCAGAAGCTGTATCGGAAGTGGTTCCTTAGCCCGATCCCGCCCAACGGCATCACGCTGGACATTCCGATGAGCTACCTGCTGCGCGATTCGTTCAAGTTCCCGAGCGACAAGGTGGCCGACTAAGGGCCTCCCTGCCAGCCCGGGCGGGGAGCCGCGTGGGGGCCGCGTTGGCGCCCCCGCCGCCCCCATCCATGCGAAGATGTCGGCCGTCCGCCCCTTCGCATCGACCATGACTGCCGCCGCCCCCCTCAAGCTGTCCGACCTCTCCCTTTCCACGACGGTGGCCGGGCTGATCGCCATGCTCACCGGCTACACCAGCTCGCTGGTGCTGATGATCCAGGCCGGGCAGGCGGCGCATCTGAGCGATGCCCAGATCGCCTCGTGGATCTGGGCGCTGTCCATCGGCATGGGGGTGACTACGCTGGGACTGTCGCTGATGACCCGGGTGCCGATCGTGGTGGCCTGGTCCACGCCCGGCGCGGCGCTGCTGATTGCCAGCCTGCCCGGCGTGCCCTACCCCGAGGCCATCGGCGCCTTCCTGCTCGCCGCGCTGCTGATGACGGCCGCCGGGCTGACCGGCTGGTTCGACAAGCTGATGCGCGCGCTGCCGGCGAGCATCGCCTCGGCCCTGCTGGCGGGCATCCTGTTCCGGATCAGCGTGGATGTCTTCGTGCAGGCGGAACACCAGACGGTGTTGCTGCTGACCATGTTCGGTACTTATCTAGTGGGACGCCGCCTGTGGCCGCGCTACGCGGTGCCGGGCGTGCTGCTGGTGGGCGTGGCGCTGGCGGGGGTGCTCGGGCAGCTCCATTTCGAACAAATCCGATTTGCGGTGACGCTGCCGGTGTGGACCACGCCGGCGTTCTCGTTGTCGGCCTTTATCAGCATCGGCGTACCGCTGTTCATCGTGGCGCTGGCCTCGCAGAACATTCCGGGGCTGGCCGTGTTGCGTGCGGATGGCTACCACGTGTCGGCCAGCCCGCTGATCACGGTGACGGGGGTGGCATCGGCCATCCTGGCGCCGTTCGGCTCGCATGGGATCAACCTGGCGGCGATCACGGCGGCCATCTGCACCGGCCCCGAGGCCGACGCCGACCCGCGCCGCCGCTACATGGCCGCCGTAGTCTGCGGCATCGGCTATCTGGTGGCGGGGATCATGGCGGCCAGCATCGCGGCGCTGTTCGCGGCCTTCCCGAAGGCGCTGGTGGTGGCCGTCGCGGCCTTCGCGCTGCTGGGTTCCATCGCCAATGGCCTGACCGTGGCCATGCAGGCGCCGGCGGAGCGCGAGTCAGCGCTGCTGACGTTCATGATCACGGCATCGGGCATGACGCTGGCCGGCGTGGGTTCCGCCTTCTGGGGCGTGGTGGGCGGCATGCTGGCGCTGGCCGTGCTGCGCCCGCGCCAGCGGGCGGCCTGAGCCAGCTTACATCAGCAGGAAGGCGACGTCCGCGGCAGCCATCTGCGTCACCGGCACGCCCTTGCGGCGCTGGAACAGCACGTGTTCCAGCACGCGGTCGCGGTGTTCGGCAAACCGGGGAGGCGCAAGGCGCAGCGCAGCCGTCGCGTAGTGCTCGGCCAGCAGCTTGTAGACCCGGTGGCGGACTTGCAGGATCTCGTTGTCGGCACGCAGCCGGGCGATCTCCGCGTTGTTGTCGTCTTCCAGCTGGCGCATGCCCACCACCACGCGCGCGTGCATGCCACGGTAGCGATCCACCTCGGCATGGGCCTTGTGGAGTTCGTCGCGGAGTGCACGCACTTCCTGCATCAGCTTGAGATGTTGCTGGACGCCCCGCTGGATGCGGTTCGCTTCTTCCAGCGCATGGTCCGCGGCAGCGATGGTGTTCTGCCAGACGCCTTCGGTGGCGTCATGCGGTGGCAAGGCGTCCGGCGCGCCTTCGATGTCGGCGAAATGCGGCTTCGGCCATGCCGTTGCGGTGTCAATATCCTGCTTCATACTGCTCCCCTTTACCCGTCAGCCAACACCCGCCACCGGCCTTGTTATGGTTGCCGGCATGGTCGGGTTAACACCGCGACTGTCTGGACCGCCTCTTTTGCACTGCCCGGGCGACCCTTGCGTCATACGCATACGTCCATTCAAGCGTGCAATGTGCATTTGCACAACCACCGCGAGGGAGGGCACAGCACATTCTGCCTGGCGGCGCGGCGCATAATACCGCGCTATAGCGCCTCCGGCGCCGCTTTGCGGCCGGCCCTTGCCCTGCCCTTGACGTCAATCATCTGCCATGTCGAACGGATATCTATTGCTCGCGCTGGCCATCGTGGCCGAGGTCATCGCCACCAGCAGCCTCAAGGCGGCCGAGAGCTTCACGCGCCTCTGGCCCAGCGTGCTGGTGGTCACCGGCTACGTGGCCGCGTTCTGGCTGCTGATGCAGGTCATGAAGACCGTGCCGGTGGGCGTGGCCTATGCCATCTGGTGCGGGGCGGGGATCGTGCTGGTGACACTGATCGCGTCAGTGCTGTACCGGCAGGTGCCGGACCTGGCGGCCTGGGTCGGCATCGGCTTGATCATTGCAGGGGTGGCGGTGATCCAGCTGTTCTCGAAGATGAGTCACTGAATCGCGCCGGGGTCAGGACTTCGGCGGCAGCGCGCGGAGCAGGCGGTTGACCTGCGCCAGCGTCTCGCATTCGTCGGCATTGCGCTTGCGGCGCTGGTCGATGATCTCCAGCAACGCCCGGATCTGGCCATTCTTGGCCTCGCACACCACTTTGTCGGACGCCGGACAGGCCACGTCGATCTCCCCCCGCAGGCTTTCCTGGACGATGTCGATCAGCGCGGTGCAACCAGACGTATCGGCCAGCGCCGGGTCCGGCGTGGCAGCCAGGGCGTGAATGGCGCCGAACATGGCCAGCGCCGGCAGCCAGCGGTGATACGACCTGACAGGGGGCATTTGCGAAAGAAGGCGAACCGGTTCTTTTAGGATTTCTACGACGCGCGAGAGGCGCGCAGGCGACATCATAGCCGGTTGCCGCGCCGCCATGACATCGAACGGTGCGCTGACCCTCGGAAGGGTCTGGGTGGGCGGGAATGCGCCGACCAAAACAAAAAGCCCGCGCGGCAAGCCGGCGGGCTTTCTAATCTGGTTGCGGGAGCAGGACTTGAACCTGCGACCTTCGGGTTATGAGCCCGACGAGCTGCCAACTGCTCCACCCCGCGGGCCGGACTATACGCGGATTGGCGGCGCATTGATACAGAAGAATGCAAAAAGCCCGCTTGCGCGGGCTCTGGACGTAGTGCTGAGGTGAACTTCTGAGAACGACTGCCGACTTGATGATGGTCCCGCCGACAGGAACCATAAAAAGGCTGGTTTGCGGCTTTATCTAAGCGGTTTTTTGCTTGTGGAAAATTCCGGTGCCACGTCCAGTGCCACGAAAAGCGAAGCGTGCCTCTTACGCCAGTCGGCGGCGATTACAACGAATGCGTTGTAAATGTGATTTACAGCCCAAACGGTGTAACGGAGAGGCCTAAGCCGCCTATTTTGACCCAAGGCGAAGGGGATGCGATACTGTATATTCATACAGTATTTCCACACCAATCATGGGCAACAGCAAGCTTGCGGCCAAGTGCCATCTCCGGGCAGCGGCGCCTTCAGAACCGCCTAATCAAGCACACGGTATTCTGGGGCGTATCCCAGGCGACTACATCGCTTCTGGCCTAGCGACGCTGCCGATCGCCACAGCGGACGCGCCGCCCCACCACGAGGTGGTGATTGACGCCGGCGCCGCCGGCACGGTCCGACTCTTCATCGAAAAGAAGCGCGTTCGCCACCACCGGCATTCTCACTATTTCTGGTCCGCCTATCGAGCCGAGCCGGTGAGGCCTGACGACCCGGCTTGACGTGTGTCACGTGTGTGCCGGCGGCATTAGAATGCTTCCATCGATGGGGGGTAGACAAATGGACGCAGCTACGAACGACCCCGGGAATTGGCGGGAGGCACCGTTCCTAATTGCCGAATCAGTGGAGAGGTGCCTGAAGTTCACACGCATACCTGGTGTGACAACCCCATACACAGGCATTTCCTTGGTCTGGCAAGGCCAACGCTACTGCGTGGTCAAAGGCGTCGACAACACGGGGCGAGAGCGCCTCATCGAAGTTTTTCGGGTAGACGCTTCCGGGGAACTTCATGCTGTGCCGGCGTTCCGCTATCCGCTACCGTTGTGCGACATGTTTCCCCTTGATTTTGAAGCCTTCTACGACGTTGACCCCTGGGGCGGGCCAGTGGCGGAACTTACCGTCTCTGAGATCGCGAACGGTGCGCGGATGCTCTTTGCAACCTCGCCGCACCTTGACGACTAGCAGCAAAAAAGTGCGCGTTAGTATCCGCCGATATAAATTTTGTTCGGTGAGCGCGAAAAAAGTGTGCGGACGAGGATCGAGGCTGGTCAATCTGTCGCTTCCTGGCGAAGGCGTGAGCGGTGCGCCCGCCCCGCCGCCACAGCATCCCGAAGTGCCCGCAGCAGCCTTAGCGCCGCATCGTCCGGCTGCGACGCCACCCGCAGGTCTCGAACAATGCCTATTTGCCGCCGAATGAGTACTCGACCTTCCGCAAGGCGCCGATCCGACTGAGCAATATCCTTCTCGTCCCGCGACATGTCGGGCATGGCGGTCTCCCTATTGTGGGCTGACCGTAATTGTGCCCTGTTCGCCCGTCGGATCCAGCTTTCTGTAGGACCGCGCCGGATACCCGCTCTGTCCGCGTCGGCGCCAGACTGTCCTGACCAACTCAGGAGACGATCATGGCAGCGGACATTCACGTGGTGCCGGCAGGCGATGGCTGGGCAGTCGAGGCGGCCGGCGGCGGCAAGCGCACCACCTACGAAACTCAGGAAGAAGCAATCAAGGCCGGCACCGAGCGCGCCCAGCGCGACAAGGTCGAGCTGCTGATCCATGGCCGGGACGGTCAGATTCGCGAGCGGAATTCCTTCGGCCATGACCCGCGCGACGTTAAGGGCTAAGGCCCATGCCGCACGATTCGGCGGCGGCCTGGCCCGATACTCTGCCGGCCGGCGCCGCCCGCGTGGCGGCTCGATCCTGAGGGCTCCCGATCAGCAAGTGCGGCGCGTGGGCCCGCGCAAGGCTGGCCAGGTCATGAAGTAGCCCGGCCGGAAAACGGGGATGTCCTCAGTTCAGCATCTGACGGTCCAATATCTTCTGGCCCTTTCGGGCGATTCGCGCATGTCGTGCAATGGCTATCCTCTACGCAGCGCAACGCTGCAAGGGGAACCCCATGAACGTAATCGAAGAGGTCGAGTGCATCTGCGGGACGACCGTGGAGATCTCAGAGTTTCACCTTGGACTTCGAGGCGAGACGGTACCAACGAAGGCACCGTGCCCGATGTGCGGTCGCACGCTGTATGAAGTTGACATCGACGGCATGGTGCTCGTCGAGGTGACCTTGCGCGCGGAGACGCCTGCACTGACTGATTCAAGGTGAGCGGCTCGGCGAGACGCCACCGGAGCGGGTTCAAACGCTTACGGCCCGTCAGCAAATTCATTCACCCGTTTGAATGATTGCATAACCGCTCATTCATGCCACTCTTGAGTGTTTCCACCGTTTTTTCACCCGCATGTGAAAAGGAGGTGCATTTGGATGGGCGTCATAGCGATGTTGGGAGCTACTTTATTCTTCTGGCGGTTCGTGAGCACCCGGGCAGCATTGATCCTCGCGGGATTTCTCGTCCTGGGCCTCCTTTCCTACTGGTCCAGGGCAGATCCTAGCCGGCAGTGCGACGGCAGGACCTGGTTCTGTGACCTCATCCCAGAGGAGACTATCGTCGAGGGACCGCCGCCCTGTCCCGAGGTCGAGCCGATCACCACCCGCATCTTCCAGAGCGACGCCGCAGATGCCGAGGTACACCGCCTCATCGCAAAGGGCGTTTGCCAGGAAGACGCTATCGAAAATGTTCATAGCGGCTGGAAGGCGCCATATGACCCTCAATATGGGTCGTGGTGGCAGAAGCTGCTTCGCTAGCTGGGCCACGCCTCCACCGTCTTTCGGTGTTTGGCCGCGCATTCGCCCAGCGCGCCGAGCAGATCCCGCATCACCCATTCCTGCCAGGCGTCATAGTCGGCGACGGCCGGCGCATCCGGAATCGTGCACGGCGCGGCCAGCGCACTATCGAGCGGCGGCGGCTTGCTTGGCCGCGTCGACGGCGTCGGACATGAGGCGCACCCGGCCAGCGTCAGGGCGGCAATCAGCAGGCAGCTTCGGAGCATTCTTGAGGTCCTTCCGGATGGCGTCGAGCTTGGCGCCGAGGGTGGTTTGGATGCCGGCAAACTCGTCGGCCTTGGCTCGGATGGTGGCGCCGGCCTGGCGCAGGTCTCCCAGCGTGGCGTTAGCGCTGGCCAGGTCCGCCTGAGCGCTAGCGGTCTTCATCCTGTCGATCTCGGCGTCCTTACGCCAGCCGTTGGCGGCCCAGCCGGCGGCGAAGATACCGGTGGCCAGCAGCACGGCGCCGGCCGCGCGCCATGGCACGCTCGTGGGGATCGCGATCATGCTGTCACTCCCAGCGCCACCTTGGCGCGCGCCCAGAACTGCTGTCGATCGGCGAGCCCGTTCGTGCCGCCGTTGATGGCCCGCGTCAGGCCAACGAAGTCGCCGGCATCGGCAAAGCGGTTCAGGTTCCTCGCCTTCCAGTACCAACCAGCGGAGGCTGCTGCGGCGTCTGGCAGCTCGAGCAGAGCCGGCATGGCCACCAGGTCGAGGTTCAGCCCCAGCCCGCACAGCAGATAATTCTTCCGCCCAGTGATCTGAATCAGCCCGCGACCCATGAACCGCTTACCGTCTCCCGGCTCGGTATTTCCGAGATCGGCGCGCCCTTCGTAGCGCCGCTGCGCCGCCGTCGGGCCCCAGATCTCTCGGGTGTAGAGCAACTGGCCGGACTCGTGCGCGAGTTGGGCGAGCCAACCGGCAAGACGAGCCGGCGTGGAAATGTCGAAGCGCTGGGCTGCGTCTACGAGCGGCAGCGCAAACACGTCGGCGCGGAGCCCGGCCGCCGGCATGATGGCTCGGAGGATTGCTGGCGTGATCATTGTCCCAGCCCCTTGCGCACGTCTGCCGCGATGTCGTCGATGCCGGCGCTCTGCCGCCTGACGATGTAGTTGAACAGCCAGCGGACGATGGCCCAACCCGGCAGGCCGCAGGAGAAAACCAAGCCGAGCATGGCCACCAACCCGATCGGTGTCTGCGCCCAGGCCTGCAGTTCAAAGTGCTGAATCACCGCAGCTCCGCCACCGATCGAGCCCATGACAGTGCTGATCAGCCCCACCGCCCACTCACGCGGGCTGCGCGGCGTCGTGATGCACATGACGACGATGGCGGCCAGCCCGGCGCCAATCGCCCCCGCACCGGCCAGACCGCCAATGAGTTTCCAGCCTGCTACGCCTGCGGCCCCGCCGCTGATTGGTTCGGACATACAATTCCCCGGAAATGAAAAAGCCCGCTCAAGGCGGGCCCAAAAAAACCGCCCGAAGGGCGGTTATAGGTAAGGACAGAAAATCACGCGGACACGACAGAAGCATCAGCTTCTTCTTTCCGACGGCGTCTTCGCTCTCTGATCCAATTCAGCAGTGGTTTTTCGACATAGAGGTACACCAGCACACCAAGAATGGTACTAAGCATCATCGCTACAGTAACTCCGATAACGCTCTTGCTGGCATTCATCCATGCCCAGCGCTGGCCAACGGGGTAAAGCGTTCCGATGACGATAGTGTGGGACAAATAGATCGCATAAGAAGCATCCCCCAAGAGAATTGCGAGACGAGAAGACACACGCGCCCCCGCAGAATGAAGTATGAGCGCGCTGAAAACTACCACCACAGGCATGAAAATGAATGCCCATCGCACGGGGATGAACTCATTGACGAGCAGACGAGTTTCATGGGTGGCGAAATTGACCCACACGAAGAATGCAGTGAAGACCAACGCCCCCAGCAGCACGCCTAACCTCAACCTTCCGATGACCGATGGAAGCAAGCGCCACACATAGAAAGAAGCGATCCCATACACGAAATTCCACGTGTAGTCATGCGCGTAAAAATGAATAATCGGATTCGTACCGCCCATTTTATCGTCGATGACCTTGACCGCCAGAATCAAAGTGGCAGCAACTATCGGGGCACTTTTCCTACCGAACATCAATGCAATGGAGAAGACGAAGTAGAAGAACATCTCCAAATTCAACGTCCATCCAACACCCAATAACGGCTGGAAATCGCCCGCATCATTTTTATACGGCACGAAAAATAGACTCTTAAACAGCCGCGCCCACAAATCAAAATCGTTTAATCCATGGGGCGACGTCAGCCAAACAAACAGTTGGCGCTGGTCATGAATTGCCCATTGCCACAGCAACGGCCACTGATAAACCGGGTTACCGAGCCCATAATTGAACCAGAGAACGGAAAATACTGTAACCACCCAGTAAAGCGGCACGATACGCACGACGCGTCGGTCAAAAAAATCTCGTGCCGAAGGGGCGGTCTGTGAAAGGTAAGCCATCAGAAAGCCGCTCAACGCAAAGAAGATGGCGACGCCCTGAAGTTCCGTGTGGGTGTGGCCCGGCACGACGTAGCCGGTGTGGTAGAACACCACTGCGAGTGCAGCAAGCGCTCTCACCAGTTGCAAGTTTGTGATCATTCGGGTATTCCCCGTGCTCGAAAGCGGATATTTTCTCATTTCCAAGCACCGCCTTGTAATAGTTGGGTACGAAGCGCGTAGAAATTACCAGCTTGAATCACAAAGTGCTACAGCAGACGCCTGGGTGTCTCCGGGAAGATACAGCAGGCATACAGCAGACATCACGTGCCCAGGGGCTGATCCGGCTACCTTACCGGCAAGGCACTGAGATCAATCCGGTTCAATGCCACGCGATGGGTTTCCACGTCTTCAGCGCGTTGACTTCCTCATCGGTTGCGACCTCCAGATCTACTGCATCCTGCAACGGGTCGATGGGCAACGTCGCCAAGGCAAGGAGCACATCACGCTGTGCTTGCAGTTCGGCAAGCGTGGGCATTCGGCGCGGGTGTCGTGTCGGTGGTGGGCTCTAGCGTTTCGGGACAGGGGCCAGGTCTTCGCCGGAAATGAGAAAGCGCGCGCAAGGCGGGCATAAAAAAACCGCCCGAAGGCGGCTTGTTTGTTCAATCGAGTATGGCCCTGGGCCGTGGGTTTATCGCGCCCGAGAGCCGGCGCCCCGCGTCGATTGACCATCGTTCGACGCTCACATATCCGAGCCATGCGACTCCAAGTGCAACGGGTACAGATAACGCGAGAACCACGAGGAATGCCGGGATACCTGACACACCAATATGGACCGCGACGATACTAGCCATGAACAGCACGGGGAGATGCAGCAGGTAAAGGCTGTATGAAATTCTCCCTACGAACCGCAGGAGCGGGGTGGTAAGTAGTCCCTCGAAGGCGCCATTCCGCACTCCAACGATCAACGCCGCAGATGCGAACGCTAGGAGAACAGCGGAAGTCGGTTGTGACGAGTAGAAAAGGCGCTCGACCGCGAACACTGCGATCGCCACTAGGCACAACAGCTTTGATCCAATTCGCAGATCAAGTCGCGCCAGGGAGCCTCCGAGATGAAACGCCAACAAATAGGACAGCGCCAAACTCGGATAAGCCAGTAGCGTTACCCCCACTAATGCCCCCACTCCGATCCAGTCAGCCACCCTCCCGATGCGCAACACCGATGCGGCCAGCACGAAGAGCGAGCCTACTACCTCAACAAACATAGTCCACGTCACAGCGTTAGCCCGGAAATCAAGCAGCAACGCGTTGGACACCACGTCCTTGAACGCCAAATCACGAGGAAAGACCGCCTGATACCAAGCGGAGAAATCGCCGTCAGGCACCGCAACTAGCCGTAGCAACACGAACATCGCAACGATCGACATCCACATCGGAGGTAGCAGCCGGAGTGCTCGGCGCACCAGATAGCTCGCTGCCACGCCCAGGCTTACTCGCTCTCGACTCAGGGACAAAGTCAGGACATATCCGCTCAGTACAAAAAACAGCACAACCGCCGCACCAGGATTGAACAGGGCAGAGAATATGCTAAGAGCCTGTTGCGCCGGTGTTTGATCGAAAAAAGGAATCGCCCAAAACGCCGCGCTTCCGTCAATCTTGAATACTGCGCTGGCGTGAGCAAACAGTACCGCAGCGGCTGCGACGCCACGAAGGCTCTCTAGCCTTACGTCGAAATATGAAGACACGTGACTTTGCATCGTTATCAGTTCGGCCGCATTCTACCTCCACGCCGCAACCAATGTTGACACATAGGGCCAATGGCCCTATATTCATTTTTAGGGAAGCGAACCTCGCGGCCCGACTCCTAAAGGAACGAACCTCCATGATTGCCGATGCTCTACTCTCCACCATCACCCGAATCCTTGGCCAAGCTAAAAGCGGAACTCGCTCTGTCGAGCGCTCAGATGGCGAACCTCTTCGGAGTTTCCGATGGGCGACAATGGCGCAAATACATGGGCGGGGACCGCGAAATGAGTGCTCAGACGTTGTTCTTTGCCATGGCCCGACTGGAACTCGCCACGGAGGACATCAATCGTGTCCTGGACCGCATGCGATCTTTGGGGGCCCTTATCGAACTTCCGGACGGAAAACTCTAGCCGCATTCGCCATTATGAGCGCCGTCATGGTGAGCGGATGCGGCGGAGGCGGCGACGATACCGAAGATGTTCAGCCGACGGCGCCATCAAAGCCGCTGGTCATGATCGAAGCCTATGGGGATTCCACCATGTGGGGCTTCGATCCTGAGATCAATCGTCGCTCCGATAATACTATCCCGATAGTCATGGAGACCACCATGAAATCGGACTACGGACTGAACGTCACTGTAGTCAATATGGGAGTGGGGTCGTCCACCGTCAAGACGCTTGTGGAAGGCACGGACGGCGTGAAGCTTCCATGGCAACAACAACTGGCATCGTCCGGAGCCCGTTACGTCATTATGAACTTCGGTCTGAATGATGTTCTGTCAAGCGTCGGGGAATCGCCGGACGAATACCGGGAATACCTCTCCAAGTTCGTACAGTATGCCCGCCAAGCAGGAAAAATCCCGGTGTTCAGCGAGCCGAGCCCGACCTGCGATCCGCTGCGCACCCGACTGCCAGAGTACCTATTGATCCTTCGGGATGTTGCAGCGACCCAGAATGTGCCAGTGATCGCCCAGTATGACTACTTGCAGGCGCTGCCAAACTGGAGTGACTACATCAAACTGGACTGCGTTCACCCCAACAGCTACGTTTACTCCATCATGGGCAAGCGGGCGGCGGCGTTCATGGCCCAATTGCTAGCCCAGTAGCCCCGGCTTACGTAAGGGGCTGCTCAGGCCACTGAACCGGCGATGCGGTGAGATCGAGACGCGCCAGCGCAACGCGGTACGACTTCCACGCCTTTAGGCGCGTGACGTCGTCCGGAGTCTCGATCTCTAGATCCACAGCATCCTCAAGTGGAGCGATGCGAAGCGCGGCCAGTGCAAGCAAGGTGTCGCGGGTGAATACGTTCTGCTCTGGTGTTGGGATGTGGGTCGGCGGCGTTGGGTCATCGGTTGGCTCCAGCGTAGTTGGATAATCGGCAGCGAGCCTGTCGCCGGCAGCATCCACGAAAACCCAAATCCCCTCAATACGTTCTGCCGTCACGTCATCTTCGAACGCAAAGACCGCGCCGGTGGCAGTGTCACGGAAATATTGCATATCGTTCCTTGGTTACGTGCGCAATTCGTACCACGACGTGAGCGTCACGGTGTTCAGGTTTCTGACCTCATAGGTGTAGCCGGCCGGGATAATGGCTGTAGTCAGAAACGCCTGGGCGGTACCCGTCGTATTGCTGTAGTTTCCGATGATGGCTCCATTCATGTACAGCCCTGCCGCTTGACCACTTCCAACCGTGGCCTGCACATAGATCAAAATCGGCTTTCCGGTGCTGTTCGTGTACACGGTCCCGAGTGCTCTCGAAGCAGTGACGTTCTGTAGCGTCTGACCCACTCCGAATACCTGGTCGTAGCGAGTGGCGTGCGCAGCAGCGGTGGCCGCCGCTACGCTGAACGTCTTGGTGGCATCGCCATTCACAGCTGCGGCGGAAGCCTTGAGGTTCGCCAGAATGGTCGCCGTCGTGCCATCGTCGAGCACGTCCAGCCCCGTCCGGTCCGAAATGAACTGCGCCAGCACCGCCGCCATGATGCTCGATTGGCGCCACGCCTTGTTGAGCTGCGCCGATTGCGCGACGCCTGAAGAGAAGCCAGAGGTGCGAGCGGTCAACGCCGCCCAATCGGCCTGAGAAAGCACGTTGGCGCCAGCACCACCGCCGAAAACTAGAAAGTCGTTTGCCATGTTTGCCTTTTTACAGAGGGGTACCCCAAGCGCCGGAGTCGAAGCCGGAGACAAGGTCGTTGCTCATGTCGAAGCCGAAGATCGGCGCGCTGTCTGCCGATGTCACGATGACGATATTGATCCGCACGCCTTCGGGCTTTAGCGGGATCAGGCCGTTGGCCAGCAGCGCGAGGAAGACAGCCGAGGGGATGACACCGGCAATGCCGATCGTCATGGACATGTCCTGGTTGTCCTGGATGAAAACGAACGTGCCGCCTCCGAAGATGGAGTCCAAAATGGCTTTCGATGACCCCAGCGTTCCGTCCCAGTGGTTTGCGCCGATCTTGGCACGGATCACCAGCCTGTAGGTCTCGTCGTCAAGGCGCGTCAGCCCGGTATCCGGATCGAACGGCCCCTTCCAGCTTCCCTGATCGAACCCGAGCCCGTCCGTGTCGAACGAGAAATAGACGCCGCTCAGCGGAACCGGCACGTTGCGCGAGATTCCGACCCAATGCCCAACGTCGTCTAGTTGCGCATCGACGGCAGTGTCCAGATCGAACTTCCCCGGCATGCTGCCCAACAAGTTCTGCAGGTCCACCATCGGCTGGGCCAGCGCCTCAATCACCGCCATAAAGTTCGGCTGCTGGTTGTGCTCGCTGGTGATCCGGTCGGTGTACTTGGTGATGTCCGCCATATCAGGTCACCGTCAGCACGACATCGGCCGGCGTGCACGACGCCACCTGGTTGAACAGCAGCGCCACGTCAGGCACGCCTGCGCCACCGGGACCGGTCAGGGTTAGGCCGGTCAGCTTGAACGTCGTGCCACCGCCCACGCTGTTGGCCGCCGTGATCGCGTCCGCCCACTCCACGCTGCCAGAGACGCCACCACCGATCTCCACACCGTTGATGTAGTCGGACACCGCTTGCTTGATCGCATTGCCCGTGGCTGTCGTGTAGCCGGCCAACGATTTCAGCGAGATTGCGACAGTCAAGGCGGCGGTCGAAGGCCTAAAGAAGCGGATCGAAATCGGGCGCCCGTACACGTCCTGCACGACGATTGCGGTCGTTCCATATGTTCCTGCGCCGGGCGTCTTCTTTTGCGCGATAGCAGCGGCGATTGCGTCGGCGTCCCCGCCCTCCACTACCAACGAGATAGAGTGCGGCGGCAGCCCATTCGCATCGGTCGTACCGGTGTCGTTCTCGTATGCACGCAGGCGCGTCACCCCAGACACGTCGGACACTGCGCCGATGATGCCGTCTAGCACCGTCAGAGATGGCAGCGCGGTGGACACAGTCTGGCGCAGCCGCAACGCGGCATCCGATTCGACCGGCGCCCCGACTGCCGCCGCAGCAGGGTTGGTCACCGTCTGCCATCCGCGCGTGGGCGTGCCGATCTGGTTGATCTCGCCGGCCGCCGCCGTGACAGCGCCGAGCGAAGTGCAAGTCGCGGTGACGGTGATGTCACCGCCGGGGGGGATGACCACGCTCGTAGGTAGCGTCCACTGATTGTTGTTCGTGTCTTTCGCGATGCCGTTCGTGATGGTCACTCCGGCCTGCCCGACGATCAGTAGATCAGCCGTCGAGAAAGATGCAACCTTGCGTGCAATCCCGTTGATCTTGACGTTGCTGGAAAGAGCGTCACCATACGCCGTAGCGGGGCTGAACGAGCGGTAGATGGCGACAGACGTGGCGTTGGCATCGTTGATGGACGACGCGAAGACGGCAAGCAACTGCCCGTCCTGGCTGTCCGCCTCAAGGTAGACGTCAGGCCCGTATATCGCACGGTACTGGTCCTGCAGGTATTCGAGGACTTCCGCATAAGTCGGCGCCGAGATGCCGTTTTCATCGATCGTCGGCGCGGTCGTGGTGATTGCCATTACAGAGTCGCCTCAACGGTGGTGGTGCCATAGATAGTGCTGATGGTTGCGGTAACGCTCAGCGCCCGCTTCTCGGTATCGACCGAGCTGGCATACGCCGTGATCTGCTGCACGCCCTGCGTGCCCAGAATTCGCTGCCGGATGGCCGCGTCGTAGCTGCCGTTGGTGTACTTGCCAAGGACCTCCGTCGACCACGGCATGCCTTCCGTCTTGTCGAGGAACCACTCCCCTCGCAGCAACCGCAGCCGCGTGAGCACTGCCTGCGCCACCGCCTCGGGCACGTCCTTGTAAAAGTCGGCCTGCTGCCCACCGAAGACGTAGTCTCCAGTGGCGGATAGCTTTCGGTACCGCATGGGAATCCTCAGTTGACGTTGCCGCTATTGCCGCTGCCCGGCTGCACGCCGTTGTGGGTGTGGGTGTCGTCTACCCGCTTTCCGTTGGCAGTAATCTGGCCGATGACGTTCAGCACGCCGTTGAATACCGCAGCCGCTCCGCTGAGCGCGCTGCCTACCATGCCACCCACGAAGGTCAACAGCCCGGTGATGGTCACAGCCGCCGAGAATGTCGAGAGCGGCGCGACTACATCGAATCCGCCGGGCGCGACGATCTTGACTTTCTGCAGGGTCGGATTCATCTCAATGTACGTCGCACCGTTCTCTGAGCGGAGCTGCGTGGCGGTGGTGCTTACGTTCGCCAGCGCCCGCGGCACCGAGCGGAAGCCGAGCAGAACAAAGCCGTCAGACAGGTCATGCATCCGCAGTTCTGCCTGTTCCTGCACACCGCCTGATTGCCACCAGCCGTCTATGCACCGACTGGCGAACACGACCAGGCATTCGTCTCCTGGAGCGACCGGAAATGTCAGCGTACAATTTCCGCCAGCAGGGAACTGCACCGGGCAATCCACCAGTACCGGCAGCGCGACGCTGGCCACCGTCCCATCCTGCTGCCGCACCCTCATCTTTATCGAGGGCTGCACCGAGCAGGTTGGCGGCTGGCCGGGACCGCTCTGGAACGACTGTATGATTCCCGGCAGAGCCGTCCAGATGCCCGCGCCATAGCCGTCGAGCGCCGCACGAAGCGCTACCTCGGCGCCCCCGATTCTTTCGAGTCTGTTCATTGAGGTCCGGAATGAAGAAACTGCCCCTGCTGCTTGCACTGATTGCCAATGCTGCATTCGCGCAGACGGCCTACGTCACGCCGCCGGGAACGCGTAAGGTTGGCGACACGATCGAGACAGCGAAGTCCATCTTTGTCTTGCATGAGTCGGCGCCATGCAGCCTGCCCATCGCCAACGCCAAGCACATGCGCAAGGCTGAGCTCTACAACGCCGGCGTGCCCGCAATTGGATGTTGGGGCACCATCCTTTCTGCCACGAAGGGCGACTACGTGATCATCGGGCCGTACGGGAACATCTCCAAGGGGAACCTGGTTGGCTTCTCCAAGGTGAAGCTACAGCCGAACGGGAATGGAGTGATCATCGACGGATGGCCGGGAATGTGACTCACCCCCAAGGTTTAATTACGTCCTCTGGAGGAACGACCTGTTTGTCCGTGAAATTCTGCACGCCGGCCGTAGCGTCGGCAGCGAGACATATGACTTCGGTGTAGAACTCGTTGCCGCGCGTGTCGCCGCTGTGGCTGGCCACCATCACGTAGTAGTACCCGTCATCCTGCAGCCCGTTGCCCTCCGCGATAAACCCCTCGGCAGGCTGCTGCCCAACCGTCAGGCTTCTCTCCCGCTGCTGAACGCTGCGGTTGTCGATCTTGATCAGCGAACCGATCTTGACGTTTGGATTGAGCAACATCTTGATCGTGATGCCGTTCTGCGTCTGCTCTGGTAGCCCGACCATGCCAGTCTCTGACGTAATGACGGGAATATCGCCAGGCATGTAGGACGTCTCAGGGATATTGACCACCTTTCCGTCCTGAATGCTCCACACCGTCTGGGCCGTCCTCGCGGTCTTAGCGAGGAAATCGCGGACCATCCCGAACATCACCTTGCCGCGCGGGAGCGGGTTCGTGGGCAGCGGCGGGGTGTATCCCTGAGTGACGCCGTACGGATTCATCGCCGTGCATGCAGCAGCGACGTGATCCGACACGGTAGATCCTGCCGCCAGCGTCATGTTGATCACAGCGAAGTTGTAAGCCGAATCACCATCGGCGGCAGTGATGTCCAGATAGGTATCGGTCTGGCTATCGCGACCGCGGCGGACCTGTTTGATGGTGCCGTCGAAGATGATCCCGTAGTTGCCTTGGTACCCCGCCTGCAAAACGACACGCGTGTACTCATACTCGATACGCTGCTTGGTGTTCTCGGATACGTTGTAGACACGAAGTCTCGCCGAGTTCGGCGTCTGAGTATCGCCACGACGCACGTCAAATACGATCCTCAGATCAGACAGGTCAATGGCGGAGCCTGCATCGCGCCCGATGATCACCGATACCTTGCGGCCGTATTGCTGGATACCCATCAGTCCGTCACCCAGAAAACATGCGATCCAATGCCCAAGTCTTCGAACGTGGGCACATCGTCTGGCTCGTCCGCACCCTGGACCCACAACCTTCCGACGAAGCCTAGATGCGCATACTGGCCCAGCAGGTTCACGCCGGTCGCCAGCGGAATGCCGCTCACGATCGGCTGCTTGGTAGCGTCAGCAATGTCCAACACCCATCCTGCGCCCCCTGCGTCGCGGTACTGCACCGTCATACGGTAGTCCACGCCGCTCAGCGTCACCGTAAAGCGCTGCGGATCTGGCGACAGTGGAATTTCGTAGAAAGTTGGCATCACATACTCGTCGGTGGAACCGATCCTCCAGGCGCCGGCGTCGCTGGCATGGGCGCCTTGGTGCCGGTGTTCTGGGTCTCGGCCGTGGCCTGGGGGGAGGCTTGGTTCTCCTTCGCTGGCAACGTGGTCGCCTGCGTCTGAACGATCCGGATCTGCTTCAGCGTCGCAGTGACGCTCAGCGCTTCGCCGGTTTTCTGGTCCTTGACCACGCGCAGCGACTTGAACAGCATGTCGTGGTACATGCGCGTCGACGTGACGACGTCGAAAGGCTGACGCGTTTCCTGCAGAGCGATGAGCTGCGAGTACACCGAGCTGATGTAATCGACTGACGGCAGGCCGCCCCCGGTGAAGAGCGATTCCAGCGTGCCGATCAGCGCGGCCAGGTCGGCATTCGACCAGCCGCATTGGATCGTCACCTCTGGCTGTAGCTTGAACGCATGGTCGTTGATCTGGGCGCCCTTCTCGACCGGATGCTCGGTGATCTGCAGTTCGTCCTGGTGCGCTTCCTCAAACGTGCAGCCGATCTTCACCGGGCCAATGGTCTTCGGCACCAGGGTGATGATGTCGAGGAAACTCACGAGATTGCCCCCTGCATGTTGCGCACCATGTCGTCGTTCACCTGGCGTTGCTCGCTGGCGACAGCCCGGCCGGCGGCAGTGGGGTCCGACACGCCGTACAAGTTGATGTTGGTCTGCTGCTGCAGGTCGACGGCTGCCGAGCCGCGGCGCGCGGCCTCCAGGTCGGCTTGCGCCGGCCGCTCGTAGTAGCGCGACACGATCTCGCCTGCCTGTTGGGCATTCTGCGCGGCGCGCAGCAGTTGACCGGCGCGCTGCTCCGCGCCCTGCGTCAGCTCATGGTTCACGAACTGCAGTTGTTCCATCAGGGACGAATCGCGGATGTCCTTGCCGGCCCATGCCTTGAAGTTCGCCTGACGGTCCGGGTGCCATTGCGCGACGCCATAGGCGCGCCCGCTGTCGCCGACGGCCTGGTGGTTCAGGCCGCTGCCGCTCTCACGCTGCAGGTTGGCCACGATGCCGGCGGCTTGTTCAGGAGACCACCCCATCCGCTGGAAGAACGAGACCGCATCGACTCCGGCAATCCCCGAGCCCGCTGGCTGCCTTGCGGCGCCACGCCGGCGCGCCAGCTCCGCATCCTCGCCGTGGTTCAGGCCGCCACTGTGGAAGAGCAACGCGGCGGCGCCGCCGATCCGAGCTGCCCACGGCAGGAAGCGCGCCAGCCACCCAGCGCCCGCGCCAGCAGCTGCGCCGGCACCAGCGGCACCCCCAGCAGCAGAAGCGCCGCCGGCAGCCGCCGCTGCGGCATTGGCCGCACCCAGCGCGCGCACCGCCGCGACCATCTTCCAGATGCCGCTGACGATCTTGAAGCCGCCCAGAGCGCCGAAAGCGCCAACCAGCAGCATGATCTTCGTCGACCAGCCGTCCGTGGCCTTGTCCAGCTCGATGAACTTGTCGGCCAGCCAGGACAGCGGCGGGCCGAGCGCGGCTGCGGCTGCCAGAATCGCGCTGGCGATCTCGGCCACGCGCGCGGAGATCTCGCCAGAGTGTTCCTCGAACCACTTCTGGAATCGTGCGAGCTGCGGACCGACCTTGCGCAGCAGCGCGCCCTCCACCTTGATGGCGAAGTTCTCGAAGGTCGTGCCCAGCCCGCGCAGAGCGACCATGAACGCGTGCGCGTCCTCGGCGGCCTTGTCCAGGCCATTGCGCCGGGACATCTCCCGGTACTGCTGCATGAACTTGGCGAAATCGCCATCGCGCATAGCCAGCAGCAGGTTCTCATCGATGCCGAGCACGCTTCCATACTGGCTGGCCAGCCAGGTCGGCTGCTTCGCCAGTTGCGCGCCGAGGTCGGACAGGATGTCAACCGTGTCGCGCAGCTCGCCGTTGGCGTTGCGCGTCTGCACGCCAAGGGTCGCCAGGTATCCCTCGCCGGCCGGGTTGTTCCGCAGGAACTTGGCCAGGCTCTCCACCGCACCGAAGGCCGTCTCGGTCGAGATGCCCAGATTCCGCGCTGCGAAGTCAAACGCCTTCAGGCTGGTGGCCGCCGCGCCGGTGCGCTTTGAGACGAAATACAGGTTCTCCAGCTTCGACGCCAGCGCCGAGACGCCCACGCTGACGGCCAGCGCTGATGCCGAGATGGTCGTCACCAGCTGCTTGACGCCCTTCGTGGCCTGCTCGACGCCGTCGCTGAACCTCCTCAGGCCCTTCTCGTCGACCTTGAAGCCCAGGGCGACAAGAAATTCACGGATGACGGTGCTTTGGGCCATTGCTCTGCTGTTCCAATATGCGGCGCGCGGCCGCCTGGTTGTCGGCCCGGACGGCCAGCGCGTCGTTCATCAGCGCGATGTCTTCAAGCCCCAGGGTGCCGTCGATCAGGGACTCATAATTGCACCAGCCCTCGGCAACCGGTGCCAGCAGCCAGTCCTCGCCGTCTGGCAGGTGCTTCAGCCAGCCTGTGCCACCGATTCCGGGCTGCTCGCTTGGCTGGTAAGCAGCCCTTGAATAAAAGGGCCGAGGTTGGCCACGATGACCTGCACCACCAGCGGCAGGATCACAGCCATGTCCATGTCTTGGAACATCAGCTCCTTCTGCCCGGGGGAAACCACGAACGCCCAGCCGGTGGGTTGCTGCCGCTGTACGGCAGTCAGGCAGTTGTCCATGACATAGTCGGCGTCGGCATCGTTCATGGCCGCCAGCGCGTCGGCAAACGGCTGCAGCACCTGGCCGAAGCCGTCCAGGTCTTTGGTCAGCGCGCCCATCGCGCCGGCCGCGCCGCCGCTCGTCTTCGCCAGCTTCATGAACAGCGGGATAAGCGGCGGGATGATCGGCGCAATGCGGCGCGACACGTGGAACTGCTGCTTGGCGGTCAGACGCCCGATCGAATAGGCGTTGCCGCCGAGTTGGATTTCACGGCGCATGGTCAGTAGGTCCCCAGCATGCCTTCGATTCGGCCAGCGTCGAATACCCACTCGACGGTGCCGCCCTCAGTGGCGTAGGTCAGATCAGGCACCTTCTTGAACGCACAGAAGATGCCCGCGATTGCGTCGCTCGCAACGGACTGGGTCACGGTGATGACGTTCTTGCCCCAGAGCCGGCTGTCGAGCTTCTGGGCGTTGTACAGCGCCATCAGCGTCCGGTTGATCGGCGCCGTCTTCAGGTAGCGAAGGGTGATCTGGCCGGAGCTGTCCGCGCGCAGGCTGTGCTGCACGCTGCCGTCCGAACCGACCGTCATGGTGTTCTTGTCGTTGGCCATGGCCACGGTGATGCCTTCTTCAGCCGTCGCCTCACCATAGCCGAGTGAGAACGACCCGCCGGGCCCGGTGATGGACGCCTGGACATCGAGAAACGAATAAGTGCCGCCTTGCATGGTCTCTTTCCCCTATCAGCGGTTCACGTTGACCAGGATGTCAACGGTGTGGATGGCGCCGGCTTCCTTTGCCGCAACCTGGAACGCCACGGACTTCCGGGCCTCGCGGTCAGCCTGCGACTGCAACGCGATCGGCGGCGCGTAGACGTAGTAGCCCTTAGCCAGCGTGTCGCCCTGCTTCAGCGCGCCGAAGCCATCGGAGTTCCAGACGCCCGGTGCCAGATAGCCGTTGTTCACAGCGGCCGCGCAGGCCGCTTCGATCGTCGTGGCGATCAGCGCATTGCCGGCGTCGGTCTGCGGTACCTTCGTCTGGCTCTGGTACAGCAGGTTGTACACATCGGTCTGGACGCGGTTACGGAACCAGATCGAGTTGTAGACCGAGTCGATGTAGATGCCGCTCGGCGTCACGCCGTACTGCACGATGGCCGTGTCGTTGTCGTACTCGACGAACACATTGCCCCGCTTGTCCTGCAACACGTTGGCCTGGCTGCTCGACAGGGTCTCCGGCACGATGCCCGGCTCCTGCTTGTACATCAGGGTGATCGTCGTGTTGTTGCCGTTGAAATTGGTCGTCAGCAACCGGCCGAACAGCGACGCTGCGGCGTACGGGCTGTTGCTCGAGTACTGCGCGAACGAGTACTTGTAACCCTTGGCCTTGAACCGGGACAGCAGGTCCGTCGTCGCGGTACCGTCCAGCGCCTGTGGCTCCTGCGTGGTGGCGCCGTAGATGTGGCGCTGATCCGCCTCGATCAGGTCGGCCACTGCGACGTGCTGGTCGTTCGTCAGCGACGTGTCGGCGAACTGGATACCGAGGAACTTGTTCGCGAAGCGGTCCAGGAAGATGTTGACGCACGCGTCCGGGGCCTCGGCCACGATACCGTCGACCGGAACCGAGGCCAGGCCACTGGTCATGCCCAGCATGGCCGAGATATCGGTGCCAGAGCCACTCGGCGTGGCGTAGCTGATCTTCGAGGCGGTCCCCGTGGTCGGCGAGGTGGCCACGAACTGGGTGCCGTTCCACACAAATCCGGCGCCGGCCAGCGCCGTCTGGATGATCGTGGCCACACCGTTCAGGTTGGTCACGCTCGAGAAGTCTAGCGCCGAGACCGTCTTCACGGTGGCGTCGACGGTCAGCTTGAACGAACCGGCCGTGACGGCTTTCCACACGGTGATGTCCTTCTGGGCGGCGGACAGCGCCGCGCCTCGCAGCGAGCCCGCCGTGGCGGTCTTCGCCCACCGGCCGATGTTGAGCTGCGACGGCTGGGGCGTCTGTTGGAAGTACAGCAGCGCGGCCAGGTATTCCGGCGCGGTGTTGCCGAAGTCGCTGCCCACGGCGTCGATGGTTCCGTACGAGCGCATGCGTTCGTTGGTGTCGATCACCGGCGAGGCGCCCAGGATCACCTCATTGTTGAGGTTGGCGCCCTGGGCCGCCAGCGGCGACATGTTGATGGAGACGTTGATCAGCCGCGATACCGGCAGTCCGTTGGACATAGTCATTCCTCTACTGGTGAATGTTGGTCGTCGCGGCCACCGGCGGCACCGAGTTGGTGGTGCTCTGCACTTCGGCGGACAACAGGTTGAGGACCGGATAGGTCCGGGTGAGCTTGCGGCGCAGCACCAGCGTCAGGTCATAGCGCCGGTTCCACTGCTGGTTGATGAGGGCCGGCACTGGCTGGATGTCGCTCGCGCGGACGAACTTCATCCCGTTCAGCGCCAGCTGCTCGCTGTTCTGCGGAATGGACATGCTGTCGGCCAGGCGCTGGGCGTACCCCTTGGCGCTCGGCCCGTAGAAGGAACACATCAGGTCGATCTGCTGGTGCCTGGTGTAGGTGTCGCTGCCGTCGCCGGCAGGGTCATGCTGGATGGCGGGGCCTGAGTCGTTCGTCTGCACGCTGACGCCCATCGCGCACCAGCTCTCGGTCGGCTCTGGCTGCGTCGGGACGGTCGGCTGCCAGCGCGGCCGCACCATCTCCCCGGGCAAGCCGGTCACCCCTGCGACCAGTTCCTGCAACAGGTTGTCGAGATCATCGTCGTCTGGCGGAACCGGCGCCGTCGGCGCAAGGTAGCCGCCGGTAGCGCTGGTATTTGGCATGAATTACCCCGAGAGCGGTTTCAGATCGCAGGTGGCGGCCACGAAGCCGCGCCCGAAATGGCTATAGTCGTTGACGCTGACCACGGTATAGGTTCGGCCCTGCCAGACCACCTCGTCGGCGCCCTGCCCCGGGCTGCCGTCCTTCAGCCGGAACGGGGTATGCAGCGTGATGGATCCGGTGATCAGGCTGCCGTCCGAGCCGCGCTGCAGGATGTCGCCCTTGTCGCTGGTGACCACCGCGGCAAACGGCGACGCCGTGGCCGTGTTCTGCGCGCGGCCGTGCCCATCGACCGTCTGCACCATCCGATTGCACACCAGCCCTGTGTCCATGAAATCCGGATCGAGCAGCACGTCGACGACGTCGAGTAGTGCCATGGGTCACTTCCTTTTGCGTAGCACGTAGGTGATCGAGTTGCGGTACTGGGCGGTGTCGATCAGCGGCTTGGCCAGCTCAGTGCTGGGCTGCTGACCGGCGGCGCGGGACGCCAGTTCTTCCTTCGCCCCCTTCCGGCCTCGCCGCGCGCGGTTGCGCAGCGTTGCCTCGCTCAGCGCCGGGCCGATGCCGCTGCTGATCAGCGCTCGAACCGAGGACTGCGCAGCCAGGCCGGCCATGCTCAACCGCCCCTTTGCGCCGTCAATGTCGCCATCCAGCGCCGCTTCAACGCCCTTCTGCAGCTGAGGCAACGTCTTCGGCTGCGCAGCGGCGACGCCCGGCACCAGGTGTGGACGCGCCGGAAGATTGATCTCCGGCGCGCCGTTCTCCTGGATGTATCCGATTTCGGCATTGCTGAGCGGTGCGCCATCGTCCTTGCGCCCGGCGGTGCTGTCAGGCACGCCGACAAGGACTTGCTGGTCGACCAAGCCGTTGATGGACTGAAGCACCTGCTTCAGCCTGTCCACCTTCATGAAGCCCATGGGATATCCCCGATGGGCTGGCGCGGCTACAACTGCATGCCGCCTGCGCCCATCATTCTGGCGAGAGTGAGAAACCGGACACCGTAGGTCGTCAGGTTCCACATACCGGCGTCGTCAATGGTCGCTGCGCCGGTGTCGTAGCTGGCGCTGACCTTGTCGACTGCCTTGGAAGATTGCGGGCCGGTGACCTGGCCCGGGATGCCACCGACTTCAGCTGTCGCCTCGTCCCGTCGAGCGAGTACGAGGAAGTGCGCCGCGCAAAGCTCAATGCCCTGATCGGTCAGCACGCCCCATCGGCAGGGGTTCACCAGTGACGTCGCGATGATCAGCTGAAAGTCGATGGACGCGTCCGAGTACTTCGTCGCGTCGGCAAACTCCGGAAAGTCGGCTCTGAACTGTTCTGGTGTCATAGGTGGTTGGCTGATGCCCCTCGCGAGGCATCATACCCCCTTACTTCTTGCCGGTCTGCTTGGCCGCGGCGTCCGCCGCCTTCTCGCGCTCGGCGATAGCCACCTCGCGGGTGTCCAGCGCTTCGGCGCGGGCGTTCAAGTCGGCTTCGCGCTGGTCGGCTGCCTTCTCGCGGTCGGAGACCGTGCCGGCGCGCATGTCCAGAGCGTCCTGCCGTTCCTTCAATTCCTTGGCCTTCCCTTCCAGGAACTGCCCTGCGGAATCTAGGGCTGCCCGCTGCTCGGCCAGGTCACCGGCCTCCCCACCCGCCGCCGGCTCCTCGCCGATATGGGCCTTCACGAACCAGTGCTCGGCCACCGCCGGTGGCACGGTGTGGTTGCCCACGGGGAACTCGTGCTTCCCGCCATCGTGCTGGAGCACGAAGGCCTTGCGAACGTAGATCTTCGGCATGGCGCGCTCCTTAGATGCCGTCGCGGTAGCCGATCAGCTCGGGGTACACCACCTCGACCACGCCCAGCCGGCCGAAGTAGGTGGTGAGCTGACGGATGTCGCGATATTCCAGCGGCGTGCGCTGAAGCGGCACCAGCGGGAACCGAACCTTGTCCTGCTCCTTGGTGTACGCCATCATGCGGTCCGCGTTCGCGACCCCGCGCTGGAACAGCCACTTCAGCGGCTGGATGTTCAGCGGCCGGCCGTTGATCGAGTTCGAGATCGTGTTCTGCTTCACGTACTCGAGGATGCTGATGTTGCCCGCATCGCTGACCTTGCGGCTGACCAGCAGCCCGAACTTGGCCGGTGGCAGGCGCAGCTCGGACGGGCATACCGCATAGGCGGACGCCGCCCACACGCTCGTCAGAAGCTCATTGACGTCCGCGACGATCTGATCTGGCGTGGCCGTCGCCCAGGTGCCGGTGGCGGCATTCGACACGTTGGTAACCGTCGCCGCATTCACCAGGCCGGTGACTCCCAGCACGGTATCGCCGATGTACACCTGCTCGTCGACGTCCATGTTGTGCTTGAGCTGCATGCCGGTGAACTTTTGCTGGTCCACCGGGCGCCCCAGCTTCTGGGCGGATTCCAACTCAGGGATGGTCCAGCCGATCTGCATGCCCCACAGCGTCAGCGGGCTGGCCGTCTTGCCGATGTCCAGCGCGATGCCTGCGATGGCCGAAGCGTCCTTGCCGATCCACGACTTGCCGTTCGGGGAAGCGCCGCCCGCAGCGGCGAAGCTGGAGTTCGTGAACGACGACGTCTCGTCGGCGATGGACACGTCCTCGCGCAGGTCGATATCGCGCGACCAGGTCACCGAGGCCAGCGGGCCGTGCAGCGTCTGGTCCAGGCGTTCCAGTTCGCCAATCAGGAAGGCGCCAGTGCTGTCGATCGTGCGGCTGTCGAAGGTCAGCATGCTGTCGCGCGTGCGGGCGCGGATGATCGCCGGGGCGTTGACCATGGCGATGGCAGCCGCCGCGGCCATGCGCGGGAGGATGATTTTGCTCATTCTGGGAAACCCCTTAGATGTTGTAGGCGATCTCGACGTTGCCGTTGGCATCGCCGGCGTTCATAAACGTGGCGCCAACAACCGCGATGGTGTTGGTGCTGTCCGCAGCCGCCTCGATGCCGCCGATCGGCTTGCCAGCGGCAGCTGCGGCAACCCGCACATACACCTGGCCACCAATGGCCGGCGTGCCGGCGTTGTTCTTGATGGTCATGTAGCCCCGGCGCATGACGTCCGCGACGCCGGTGGTCGGAGGCGTGGCCGTGCCGAGCGGCTCCGACCCGGCGCCGCCGGTGGTCGGGTACGGACGGACCAGCAGGCCATACGCGGCCGTGGCGGCGTCACCGCCAGCGATCGGCACGAACTTGCCCGCGGCGATCTTGCCGAACAGACCGTAGCCGGGGAACGGCAGCGCCGAGTTCAGGATCTGCGACTCAACGGTCGCCTGCGACTGGCGCGAGATATCCCCGGGGATGCCCGAGGCCATGCGATACAGGATTGCGTTGCCCATGTGGCACTCCCTTAGTTGGCGGACCGGTCGGCCCAGTACTTGCGGTTGGCTGCGTTGATGTCGGCGGCCGTGCGGGGCTTGCCGAAATCCTTGGTCTTCGCGACGCCGTCGTGCGTGCGCCCGTTGTTCTGCGCCTTGATCAGCTCGCTGGCGCCCATGAATGCGGCATTGATCAGCGCGGCGGGCAGCTTCTCGAAGTCAGCGGTCAGGCCGCCCAGGAACGGCGCGATAGCGGCCTTGCCGACATCCGTCTGGTACGCGACGTCGAGCGCCTTGCGCTGGCACTTGCAGAGCGACGCGGCGCGGTCCTTGGTGGTGATCTTGGCGTCGAAGGTCGGCAGCTTGATACCGGGGGCCAAGATCTCGGCGCGCGAGGGGATGCTGGCCGCCGAGTCGCCGGTGTACAGAACGACGTCGGCCTGGCTGAGCGTGCCAGCGGTGTTCGGGTCGGTCAGGTCGCCGTCGTCTCCGGTCCTCTTCTTGTCCGGGTCGTCCTCGTCCTCGTCGTCGGTCTTTTCCTTGTCCGAGTCCCTGGCCTTGCGCGTGCCCAAGGCGGCGATGGCGGAGTCCTGAGCGTCCATTCGCTTCAGGATCTTGGTCAGCAGCTGGGACGTGGCGTCGCCCGTCTTGCCTTCCTTCTCCTTGGCCTCTCGCGCCTCGCGCTCTTCCTCGGACTCCTCGTCGTTGGCCTTCGCCTCTTCCAGGGCCTCCGCCATGGCCGCTTCGTCGCCGGCCTTGAAGGCCGTCATGATGCGATCCCATACGGTGCGCTTGCCCTTGGGCTTGCTGTCAAAAGTCTTCATGTCTTCGGGTTCCTTATCGCCGATCGCGCAGCGCGGGCCACACCGGCCGCGCTCGACGAGGGCTACGTGGTTGACAACGATGTTCCGCTGTACCCCGCGGCCGGGTGATACCTGTTCGTAGTCCGCCTCATAGCCGAGGCTGACCTCTTCAATTCTGTCTTTCTGGATCGCATCGATTGCGGCTTGGTCAGTCACCAGCAGGTCGGCGATCAGCAGGTCATCTGCAATGCCGGTGCCGCGGCGCAGGTTCAGCATCGCCCCCTTGCCCAGCGCCGAGAAGTTGGCAGGCGTGACGAAGTCGTCGGGATGATCGAGCGTCACCGGCTTGCCAACGCAGCTGGCCAGCGTCGCATCGCGAAACACCTCTTCGGGCGTCCGGCTGATACGGATCAGGCCATCGGGGCCTGGCTCCACCGGCACCTCGCCCGGGCCGTACAGCATCTCGCCGGTGCGCGCGACGGGCACTTCCTCGCACAGCAGGAAGCCCTCGGGCGTCAGCGAGCGCTTCGGGCCCAGCTTCTGTACGGTGTAGAAGCGCATATCAATCCTAGGGAATCACAGGTTCCGGGTAGCAGCGGCAGTTCGGGAACTGGCCGGCGTGGCCTTTCATCCCGTCCAGCGTGGGCGGGTCATCCCAGGCGACGAACTTGCCTTCCATTTCGCGATGCGAGTCGCGCACGTCACCGTCGCCGGACGTCCGCCAGACGTACCCCGGCGAGCCGACATGCAGCGCCCGCGCCTCTGTCAGCGTCGACGCGGTGCGCGCGACCTCGGTCCGGGCGATCAGGTCGGCGCGGCTCTTGGCCACGTCGCCCGATGCCTGAATCGCCTTCGAGATCTCCGACGCCCTGGTGCTGTCCTCGATGCCCTCGATGGTCAGCTTGTGCACACGCTTGGCCGCATCCAGCGGGATGGACTTGATCAGCGTCACCTGCTCACCCATCAGGGCCTGCATGGTGGCGCCGGTCGGCGCCGTCCGGATCTCCTGCCGCAGCGCGCGGGACAGCTCGGCCGAGTACTGGATCCAGGCCTTTTCGTCCCGCAGGTTCACTTCGGTCAGCATCTCGGCCGCGGCGCGTTCGGCCCACGGCGTCAGCGCCTCGGCGTACCGCTGCAGCAGCTGCTCAATCGTCGGCAGGACGCGGGGATCGCCAGGCGGAAAGCCATTTACCAACACGCCCACCTGCTGCGCGACCTGTCGGAGCTGCGTCCGATACACCCTTTCCGGTCCGCTTGTCCTTACCGGATTGCGGCGGCGCTTCCGGTCCGTTGTTCGGGTCATCAACATCAGGCAGTTCCATTTCCGGCGCCGGGGGCGGCTCGTTCTCCGCGTCCTCGATCGCATCGTCCGTGATGCTGGTGAACACCCCGGTACTGTGGCTCGACTGGCGCAGTTCCTTCATGGCCGTCGGCTTGTCGACCAGGTCCGCGTCGTAGGCCTGCGTCACGGCCTCGGTCACCGTCTTGGCGTTCTGCGCCTTCTCGGTGTCGGACAGCTGCCACAGCGACGTGAAGCCGTAAGCGAAGCCTTCCGGCGGCGGCTTCCCAAGCTCCGACCGGACCACCACGTCATACAGCCGCGTGACGGGCGCGCGCAGCTTCCGTTCCTGCTGCTGCTTCGTGTTGTCGTAGTACGTCCGCAGGTCCGATTCGCCGGTGCTGTTCAGCCCGGCCGGCGACTGGCCGAACAGGCGCACCAGCGGGATGCCCAGGGCGCCAGACAACTGCTGGCCGAACTGCATCAGGACGCTGTCCAGCCCAGAGAACTGGTAGGTATCCGTCTGCAGCTCGTCTGCCGCGTCGATCAGGGTCAGCCCCTCATTCGACTGGTACCGGCGGATGAAGTCGACGTTCTTCACCAGCGCTTCCATCGCCGGGCCGCCCATGGCGATGATCTCGCGCAGCTTGTCGACCTTGTACGTGCGGAGATGGGCTTTGTAGACCAGCTGGGCGGCGCCGATGGTGGTGCTATCGAACGCCACAAGCCGGTCAATCAACCGCTCGATGACCGACTGCCCCCAAAGGTTCTCGGCGATTTTTTGCCAGTACGGCAGGTCCACGCCGTCGATGCGCAGCACCCGGCTGTAGTGGATCCGCTGGCGCTTCAGCGCCATGCTGTCCGCCACCACATCGTAGTAGCGCGGCTGGCCCATGTCCGGACCCATCTCGGTGACCAGGTCCTCGAGCGACGGCTGCACCAGCCAGCGGTCCAGCACGTACAGGCCCTTGAACTGGTCTTTGCCGATGCTGTCCAGCCGCAATGGCGTGCGCGGGTCCTGCCCATCGATCAGCATCACCGCCAGCGCACCGCCGTAGAGCCGCGCCCATTTGATCGTGTCGTTCAGGCGGTCCCAAAGGCCCATCCGCTCGAAAGCGGCGTTCAGCTTGTTCTGGTCGGCTGGATCCAGTTCCGCATCGATCTCGGTGCCGGCGCGCGTCATGTCGTCGGCCACCACGTCGACGGCCTGGCCAACGATCCAGCTCGACCGGTACATAGCCTCCAGCTGCACGCGGTTGCGCGAGATGAAGTCGAAGCCGTAGCTGAACTGCGACGCCTGGTTGTTGGTGCCCAGGCCCAGGCGGGCCTCGAAGTTCTGGAAGCTGTCGCCGGTCATCCAGCGCTTGGCACTGGCGGACGCAGCCACCTCGGCCCGGTGCGCACGGATCTGCGCTTTGCGTTGGTTACGGTTCATTGCTGTCCGAGTTTGGTCCAGATGTCTAGCGACCGGCCGCCGGCCAGCATGTCATTGATCGCGTCCACCATCGGATCGATCTGGTCATCGTGTGCGTGCGTGTCGTCAGGCGTGAAGGCGTCGCATTCCTGCGTGAAATCGCTCACCCACTCGGCCGCCTCGGGAATCATCACCAGACCGGCATCGATGTAGCTGACCACGTCCATGACGCGCACCAGCTTGTCGCGGTGCCGCTCGATCCCCTCGACGGGGATGGTCCCCGACGCCTGGATGTCCTGGATCAGCCCGGTGCCGCTGGCCTTGTCCTCGACACGCATCTTCACGAGCGCCGCGCCGAAGTGGAAGTCATACGGCAGGTGCTTGTTCCAGAAGTCGATGGCCTTCTGCCGCAGATCAGGCGCCGGCCACTTCCCCCGGATCTGGTCGAGCAGGTAGATCCGACCGTTCTTCCCATGCCCCCAGCACTGCAGGACGCTGTAATCGTTCCGCTCGGCGGTCTTCTGTGCCGTGTCGGCATAGATGACGCGCTTGTGCAGCTCGGGCGCCACCGTGTACCGACCGAAGTTGGCGCTGCGGATGATGCCGCCGCCCAGCGGGCTGGGGCGCTGCATGTACTGCCCGCTGAACACATACCGGTCAGCCTTCTCGCTGGCCAGCAGGTCGTCGAGCGGTTCCTTGTAAGGCCAGTAGCTGAACCGACCGTCCTCGTCCTTCTCACCCAGCTCGACCAGCGCGCGCACACGCTCGGGCAACTGTTCGACGTACTCGTCGGTGATTAGCGCCGGGATCTCGATGAATTCCCAGTCGCCCGGCACCTTGCCGGCCTTGATGAAACCCGTCGGGTCTTCCTCGGCCAGCCGCTGCATGATCACGATGATCGGCGTGTCCGGGTTGGCCTTCCGGCTCTTCACCGTGGACAGCAGCTTGCGGTTCGCCTTGTCGCGATTCGGCTTGCTGTACGCGTCCTCGACCTTCAGCGGGTCGTCGATGATGATGGCGCCCTGCCACCCATCGGTCATGTGCCCGGCGCGGAAGCCCGTGATCTGGCCGCCCAGCGACACCGCGTACACACCACCGGCCTTCTTGCCGTCGGCGAGGACGTTCCAGCGCTTCTTCGACTTCGCGTCCGGTGCTATCGAGAGCGGCCACAGCGCCTGGAACTCGTCCGACTGGACAATCTCGCGCGCCGTCTCGCTGTTCAGCAGCGCCAGGTCATCCGAGTACGAGATGTGCAGGAACCGCGCGCGCGGGTTCACCGCCAGGCCCCGGGCGATCAGGTTGATCGCCACTAGCTCGGTTTTCGACGAGCCCGGCGGGACGTTGATGACGACGTTCTTCAGCTCGCCATCGACGACACGCTGCACCGTGTCCGCAATCAGCACGTGATGCCAGTTGACGCGGAACTTGATGCCCTGCCGGTGCTTGAAGAAGTACCGGCTGAAAAACAGGTGATCGCGCTCGCACTTCGCCTTCAGGACGGCGCGCTCGACGGACGGGTCAATACTCGTCTTCGAGTTTCGCGACAGCGGCTGCGACCTGTTTTTCATCGACGACGGTGGTTCGTTGCTCGACCGGCCCGCCGTCCTTGCCTGTCAGCTCAATGCCTGTGGCCGGCTCTTTCCATCCCGCCCGCACCTTCATCCAGAAGATGGCGGCGGCCACTGCGCCGTTGCCGTTGCCTCGCGCCTTCTTGAACAGCGATTCGGCCACCAGCGCGTTCGTCCGGTCCACAGCGGTGTCCAGCTCGGCGCGGAAATGCACACGCAGCGTCTTGGGCGTCATGGGCTTGCCCGTCTGCGGGTTCACGATGCAGCTGGCGATGTACTCGTGCGGTGCACCGAACCCGGCCAGCGAGCTGACCAGCCTGCGGTCTTCCTCGGTCGGCTCGAAAGGTTTGCGTCCCGCCATGGGTATCACTCGTCAGGTTCGGGGAACAAATCATCCGCCAGCACCACGTCACCGCACGCCGCCACGGCACGCTTCCAGTCGCCCTTCACGAACACCAGTACGTTCTGGTGCACCTTGCCCAGCTTCCGGCTGGCCGCGAACTGCTTGCCCGCGCGGATTGGGGCACTGCCCAGCGCGGTCAGCAGGATGGCTTCGTTATACAACCGCATGCCGGCATCGATGAACGCGTCGATGGTGTCCGACACGAAGTTCCGGTACGGGCCGGTGCCGCGCTTCTCGCGCACGTCGCCGACCACGAAGCAGGCGAATCGGTCACGCTTCAGCAGGCTGACGGCGCCGACGATCACCTCGCGGTAGGCCTCCATGAAGGACGGATAGTCCATCGTGGACAGGTCCGCTGGATCGTCCGAATACCGTTCCAAGTCCGCATACGGCGGGCACGAGAACAGGAAGTCGGCCTCGACATCGGGCAGCCGCCGCGCGATCTGCCGGCTGTCGCCCACGTGCCAGGCTGGCGCGGGATCTTCGGTCTGCACCAAGTGCAGCTGGCCACGGTTGGCCTCGACCTGCTCAGCGCGCAGCTCCATGCCCACATACGGGCGCCCGAGGCGCGCCGCTACAACGCCGCGCACGCTGCCACCGGCGAACGGATCAAGCACCAGGCCGCCCGGCGGGCAGAACCACCGATAGGCCAGCTCGCACAGCACTGGGTCGAAGATGCTGGTGCGGTGCTGCGGCGTGGCGCCCTGCTCAGCCTTCTGGTGGTCCGACGCCGACGCATAGGCCGGCGCGTCGCGCCCCAGTTCGGACTGGATACCCAGACCCAGCCATGCCGCCTTGCGTTCCTGCCACGCCGCGTCGCGCGCGTTGAGCGTGCTGAAGGGCGGCACCATGAACTGCTCGGCCAGCGTCCGGCGCTGCGCGCTAGGCGCCGGGCCGGGTGGGTCTAGCAGGTCGCCCAACTCGTCAGGCGTGAAGCCGATCACAGTCAGGTCGAACTCGGCGTCGCGCAGGTCCACCAGCTCGGCGGCCAACAGGTCGACATCCCAGCCGGCATTCTCGGCAAGCTTGTTGTCGGCCAAAATGTACGCTCGGCGCTCGTCCACAGACAAGTGCGACAGGTCGACCGTGGGCACCTGGCCCGGGACCGGGCAGTTGGCGATGGTCTCGCAGTTCGCCCACATCTGCGTGGCCGCTTCGAGCCGGCCATGGCCTGCCAGCAGCTCGTCGCCGGCGGTCAGCGCCGGATTGGTCCAGCCGAATCTACGCAGCGACGCCTTGATCTGCTCAACCTGGGCGGCGCTGTGCGTCCGTGCGTTGCGCTCATAGCGGACCAGCTCGCCGGCCGCGCGGTAGCGGATTGTGAGCTGATCGGCCTTTTTCATACGCGGTAAAAATGCTCGGACGGGGAATAAAAAACGCCCGGAACGGGTTACCGGGCAAGCCACCTGGGAGGGCGGAGGAGACAACGGGTGCGCGGCGGACCAACAGGCGACTGTGGGGCAGCGCAAAAGAAAAAAGCCCGCGCGGCGAGCCGGCGGGCTTTGGAATCTGGTTGCGGGAGCAGGACTTGAACCTGCGACCTTCGGGTTATGAGCCCGACGAGCTGCCAACTGCTCCACCCCGCGGGGCGGACTATACGCGGATCGGCAGAGCATTGATACGGGAAAATGCAAAAAGCCCGCATGCGCGGGCTCTGGACGTAATTCGCAGGTGTATCGAATGAGGGGCATTTTTGTGCATGAAATGCACAATGTCAAGAAAAACCCGAAATCCGCTACGCTTCGGCCTGCTCTTCGAGGGCGACCATCCCCGCCGCCATGAGCCTGCCATCGATGGCCAGCCAAGCTACAGACTCGACGCCAGGTGCCGCCATCAGGCCCTTCTTCCGTTCGCCTTCGATCCACAGCTTCAGCTTGGCGTTCTGCGCGCTGACCGTGTTGCGGTGCGCGCCGCAGTCCTCGGCGATCTGCTGCAGGTCGACACGGACGCCGAAGATCCTCTCGAGGATCGACCGCCGCACGCGGTAGTGCGAGAACGAGCCGGACAGCTGCTGCATGGCCCGCTCGGTCAGCCATACGATGGCCGCGTTCCATTCCGGGTTGGGTTTTCGCGCGGCGCAGCATGGCCGACCGCAATCGCAGATGACGTCGCGCGGCGCACAGCGAGCGGTCAGCACCGCCTGGTGCAACTCGGGCAGCATGCCCAGTTCGCTGCGGATCATACCGGCCTGCGCGGCGCCATCAACGCCAACCAACCCCTTCCCCGAGCCGATGGCAGGCGTCATGGCCTTGTTCATGGTCGATGCCTGGTACTGCTGGCCCGAGTAGTTGAACGCGAACACCAGCGCCGCGTGCGAGCTGTCGAAAAGGCGTTCTTCCATCGTGTTTTCCCCGGTCACATTCATTCCTTCACGCCGCCTGTAGCGGCAACTGTTCCACGCTGACCTGCACGCATGGGGACGTGCTGTAGCGCTTGCTGATGCGGTATTCCACTGCCTGGGCATCGTCGAGCCAGACGATGCCGTTCATGCCGTCCTTCACGGCCTTGAGCACGTTGTCGGCGTCCGGCTTCTTCGTTGCCGCCACGAGACCCGCTGCGGCGTCGCGCTGGCGCTTCTTGGACCAGCTGGCCGGGATCTGCAGGTTGATGTCCAGCCACAGCTCGACCGGGCCCTCTATGGGCGGCAGCCCCGCCATGGCCTGTGTGGCGAAGAGCTTCACCAGGTTCTCGTAGGTGGCGGTCTTCTCGGGCGTGTAGGTCCGGACGAAGCTGCCCTGCCGCGCGAACTTGGGCCGGCCCTTGGCCACCGGCTGGCCGGGGATGGCGAAGACCACCCGGCGCAGCGGCCGCGATTCGTCGAAGAGCGAATTCGTCGTCATGCCACCACCTGCCCGGGCGCCACGCCGTACATGAGCCGGTACACGCGCTCGAACTCGGCGGGGTTCATCCGCTCGGCCTTGCTGACCTCGCGCTCCATGAGCCGCTGGTCGCCCGACGCGGCGATAACGCGCAGCCGGAACCAGATCGCGTGCTCGTCGGAGTCTCGCTGGACGCCCAGCTCTTCCGCCTTGGCCTGAACGCCTTCCGCCGTGGCATCCCAGTCGGTCGCGGGAGGCGTGTCCCCCTTCTGCTCGGCCATGGCCTCGTCGAGGAACATTTCGAGGAACCCCGGGTTCACCGGCGACGTGTCCCTGTCGGCGTCCCTTCGCGCGCACGCGAGGGCATGAGCCCGGAGCAACGCCGGCACGCCGATGCAACGATCTGCAATCCGGAGCAACGCCTCGTGCGCGCGCGAGGACAGCCGCAACGCCCTGCCCTTCTCGGCTTCGAGCTGCACCAGCAGTTCGCCCACCGCGTCAGCGGAAAGCGGCGGCGGCGCGGGGTTATCCACAGGGCCCACACCGTGTGAAGTACCTACGCCGCTTGAAGTAGGTATGGTGTTATGTGACTGTGACTGTGACGGTCTATCGTTTTGCCATGGCTGTGACGATGGGTCTGCCATCCCATTTGCTATGCCATTTGCCATAGCATTTGCCATCTCTTTGTCATCCGGTTTGCCACCTTCTTTGCCCCAGCGCTTGGCAGCGCCTTGCTTCCCTGCCTCACGGCGTTTGTTACTGATCAGGCCGGCCCGCTCGCGTTCCTGCTCGGCTCGCTTCTGCACCAGGCGGCCGTCGACAGGGGTGAACAGCGCCCGGATCTTTGGCGCGTGCTTGCGCCACTGCGACACGGAAAGCTTGGCGATCGTGGCCAGTTCTTCATCGTCGTCCAGCGGCGGCCCGTTGCGCCAGTAGTCCATCAGGATCAGCAGGTAGGCGCCATGCTGCTCGGTGGTCAGCCGCGACGTGTCGGCCAGGTAGTCGCCGATGTAGAGCGGCATCCAGGTGTCGTTCTTTTTACTCATCTCAGCAACCCCCACAACACTGAGCCCACCACCAACAGGAACATCCACAAGGCAACGCTGAGGGTGATCACCTCGTCCATTACGCGACCTCCAATCCCTTCCGCGCCAGCGTGCGCAGCGCCTGGTATTCGTCGCGCGGCAGGCAAACCATGCTGTCGTCGCCGGGGGCGACAACGTCCAGCTCGAGCACTTCGAACAGCGTGCAGAACTCGGCGAAGCTCAGGCGGTGCCCGCTGTTGTTCAGGAAGCGCGAGAAATTCGTCGCTTCGACGCCAATGCGTTCGGCGACCTTCTTCTGCGTGAGCGGAGCAACGCGGTTCAAGACCATCGATTCCAAGCTAGGCATGCGATGCTCCAATGTGCTCGATCGATTCCATAGGATTGACCCCAACGAAACAACGAAGCCGGGCGCCACGGCGGCCGGCCAGAATGAAATGGGAAACGGGTGCTACTACCTGATGCCGGGCGGCACGGCCTCGAGATCGGCGCGGGCGCAGGCCCGGGCGCGGAACAACAAAAAGCGACTGCGCACGACGCAGCATGGTCATACCCCCGGTGGGGCCGCGCTGGGCCCGTTCAATAAAGCGCGGACACGCCGCGCAGCTATTAATGACCGCCCGACGCCCTCACAAACGCCCAGTCGACCTTGTCGTTCAACTCTTCGCAGGTGACCGAGCCATTGGTGATGCGCTCGATCACCGGACAATGTTCGGCCGGCACCTGCCGCCCCTCGTCAGTCCATTGATGGACCGCGCCTTTGGTGACGCCGAGAAGCTTGGCCAAGGCCGCATAGCCCCCTACCAAATCGGCCGCACGCTTAACTGGGTGATCGCTCATGATGGAAAATCAGTCCGAAATTGCGAGTAAGTATAGAGTATCTAGACATTCAGGTAAAGAAAACATAGACCTTTCGCGTCTAGATTCTCTGTACTATCGCGCGATGGAAATGAAGTCTTGGATCCGTCTCGCCCGCAAGAAGGCTGGCCTCACGCAGGAACAGCTGGCGGAGAAACTCGGCCTTACGAAGGGGAACATCTCGGCCTGGGAAAATGGCCGGCACGAAGCCAGCTTCAGCCAGCTTGAGGCAATCGCAGAACTCAGCGGACTTCCGATAGGTCACGACGCGTCTGCGCCCGCGGTTGGAGCCGGCAACATGATGGCGTGGCAGAAGGAGGACGCGGGCCGCCTGAGCGCACTGTTTGTGCAGCACCGCGGCCGGCTCAGCGTCGACGAATTCGGCCGCAGGTACGAGATCGGACCAAAGATCACGCAATACCTGGCCGGCCAGATACCGCTTTCGATGGAGGCGGCGATCGGCTTCGCCCGTGGCCTCGGCGTCGAATTGAAGGCCTTTAGTCCGCGACTCGATGCCGAGCGAAATCTCCCCGCTGCGGAAGCCAGCGGCATTGTTCGCTTGCAACCAGGGAGCGAAGCGGGCACGACACCGGCCGCCCGGTTACAGGCTGTAATGTCCGAACAACACTTGGACGTCGCAGGCCTCGCAAAGCTTCTAGCCGTTGAGCCGGCAGTGGTACGGTCTCTGCTCGAACCCGACTCCCCCAAGCTGGGCCTGCACCATGCAGTGAAGCTGCAAGAGGCCTACGGCTACAGCCCGAAGTGGCTGATCAATGGCCAGGGCCATCCGAAGCTCAGCGGCGCCATCGAGCCTGAACTCGACGAGCCTTCCCTCCCGTTTGATACGTTCCAAATTCCTGACGACGCATTCAGGAAGATCCCCGTTAGAGGCATGGCGCAGTTAGGTGACAACGGACACTTCGTGGACGTCGAGTACCCCGTTGGGCACGGCGACGGCTACGTCTTCTTCCCAACCAAGGACCCCGACGCGTATGCGCTGCGGTGCAATGGCGAGTCAATGCGGCCGCGGGTAAAGCACAACGAATTCGTGGTGGTCGAGCCGAACACCCAGGTCCAGAACGGCGATGAGGTCCTGGTGAAATCGCTGGACGGCCGGGTTATGGTGAAGGAACTGGCCTACATCCGCGACGGTATCGTGCACTTGTCATCGGTGAACGAGCGCCACGGCATGCTGCGGATTCCGCAGGACCAGATCGAGCGAATGCATTTTGTAGGCGGCATCGTGAAGCGGTCTGCCTGGCGACCCGACTAGCATCTGGGTCTGTATCTCAGGGCACAAAGCGACCAAAACGTAGAACTCAAAAATCAATCTAATGTCAGACAATAAGAACGGGAACGGTCACTCGCCGTGGAAAGCGGTTTGGGCATTTGCAGGCCACGCGCTTGCCGGGGCCTGCATTTTTGTGATCTTGGCGTTCCTTGCATTCGGGCTGGGGAAGTTTGTAGGCTTTTTAGAAGCCAACGGCGCGTCCTACGTCCTGGTCGTTTGCCTAACCGCACTCGAATACTTGATCTTCGCCGCCGATGCTTTGTGCGTGCTATTCTTCCTTTGGAACGCGGTGCAGGCAGCCTTTAAGGAGATGAAATGAGCAGCAGTTGGAAGCTATTTTGGGACGCTGCAAAGGAAACCCCGAAGCTCTACTTTGCCCCCTTGAACGCGATGTTCGTAGCTACGCGCGAAGTCCAAAAAGAGATGATAAAGACGCAGTCCAAGACTCTGCGTGCTAAAACTTTCGATCGAGCGCCTTCTAAAGGACCGACTCCGAAGAGGCCGGTGCGCGCCAAATAAAGAGATTCCTAGCTTGTTGAGAGGCCCGCTACATGGCGGGCTTTTTGTTGCCTACTGCGGCCGTTCCAGTGCCGCGACCACCCTCTGGTCCAAGCCCGCTCGATAGAGCGTCGCGCCGGCCCGCGTAAGCAGCGCCCTCTCCTTTCCCTGGATTGCCGGATCGCACAGCAGTATCGCCAGCCCGGCGATCACGTCGTCAATCTCCAGCTCCACATCGTCGTCGAGCGCCATCTGCTCGAACTCTCGGATCACGTCATCCGGTCCCATTTGTTGGTTCTCCGCTCCTAGATTGCGGCGAGTCTACCGCGCACGCCTGAAGCTCGGGTATAGAAAACATCGACAATGTATAGATTCGCTTGACTTACCAAGTCTAGTGTATCTATACTTTTTCCACGCCGCTGACGTTCACAGCGGTTCGCTGGAGACAGACGATGCCAAATGCCATTCCCCTTGCTGCCGCATACCGGCATGCACACGACGCGCAGCAGCGCGCCGCCGGCGGCCAGGTGGTTTCCATCCGCACTCTGGTGCGCGAGACGGTGACCCGGATCCACGGCCGCGACCATTTCGAGTTCCGCGGCGCCACCGAGGATTCGGTCTACGAGGCCGCGCTTGACCGTAAGAACTCCCTCGACATCTACCGCTCGCCGGCCATCGCCTACCGCTACTGGGAAGGCGACGAGTACGTGGTGATGGTCCGTTGTTTCGGCCTGGACTGAGCCCAGCCATGAACCGCGACTTCTTCCTGACCGCACTGCTGATCTGCACGGCGCCGCCGCTGGTGGTGCTGGCCGCCACCCTTTTCAGCCGGGGGTGGCAATGACGCGCCGTCCGACCACCCGCCGCGCCATCGTCGAGCTGCTGGCCCTCTGGGTCGGCACCACGCTTGCCATGGCGGCCTTGTTTGCCGTCTACCACCTGGCCAACGCCGAGCCGAGCCAGCCTGCATCCACCACGTCCCGGAGCGCCACGTGAATCCCGAAATCACCTGGGAGGCCTGGTTGCGCGTGCAGCGCGCCGCTGGCTTCCGCCCCACCGGCCGCTGGCTCGCCAGCGGTGAACCTGAACTGATCCGCATCCACTGAGGCCACGCCCATGAACATCGTCACCATCCGCGCCAGTTCGCTGGCCGAACTCTTCGACTGCCCGGCGCGCTGGGAAGCGAAGCACATCCTGGGCATGCGCATGCCGTCCGGTGTGGCCGCGCACCTGGGCACCGCCGTCCACGCCAGCACCGGGCTGTTCGACCAGGCCACACTCGACGGCGCGCCCATCACCGCCGACGACGCCGCCGGCGCGCTCGTCGACACGATCCGCGACAAGAACGCCGAGGTCGACTGGGACGAGACCAATCCGGCGGATGCCGAACGCATCGGCCTGGCGCTGCACGCTCGCTACTGTGTCGACATCGCCCCGCGCCAGCACTACATCGGCGTCGAGATTGCCTGCGATCGTCTGGAGATTCCCGAGCTGGGACTTGCGCTGACTGGCACCACCGACCGTGTGCGCACCACGACTGACGGCGCAGGCATCAGCGACTTGAAGACCGGCGGCCGTGCCGTGGGCACCGACGGCGTGGCGGTCACCGCTGGCCACGGTCCGCAGCTGGGCGTGTATGAGCTGCTGGCCGAGCACTCCATGGGCATTCCCATCAGCGCACCGGCGCAGATCGTCGGCCTGAACACCGGCAAGACGGCAGCTGCGCAGCGTGTGGGCGTGGGCGAGATCGCTTCACCGCGCAAGGCATTGCTGGGCACCGAAGAACAGCCTGGCCTTCTGCAGCACGCCTCGCGCCTCATCCATTCCGGCGCCTTCTACGGCAACGGCAAGTCGGTCCTGTGCTCGCCGAAGTACTGCCCGCGCCACGCCACCTGCCCCTACAAGTCCTGACCACAAATTTCGAAATTTCGAAACTTCGAGAGATCACCGCTATGTCCGCAACCGCCACCCTTGAACAAATGCGCGCGCCCGCCGTGCGCGAAGCCGCCCCCGCACCCGTCGTCACGATGGGCTTCGGCAGCCTGCAATCCTTCGAACTGATGCAGCGCGCCGCCAACCTGCTCGCCTCGTCCACCCTCGTGCCTGCGGCGTACCGCAAGGTGATCGAGAAGTTGGACAAGTATGGCAACGTGAAGGAATCGCGCGAGAACCCGAACGCGCTGGCCAACGCCGTCGTCGCGCTGAACATGGCGCAGCGCATGGGCGCGGATCCCCTGATGGTGATGCAGAACCTGTACATCGTCGAAGGCCGGCCGTCCTGGTCGTCGCAGTGGATCATCGCCGCTATCAACGGCAGCGGTCGATTCTCTCCGCTGCGCTTCGATATCAAGGTGCTGGGCAAGAAGAATGTCGAGCGCACCGAAACGGTCTGGGAAGGCGGCAATCGCACCAGCGTCACGAAGAAGGTCGACATCCTCGACAAGGTCTGCATCGCCTGGGCCATCGAGAAGGAAACCGGTGAGCGCCTGGAATCGCCGGCCGTGTCGATCGAGATGGCCGTGAAGGAAGGCTGGTACACGAAGAACGGCAGCAAGTGGCAGACCATGGACGAGGTCATGTTGCGGTACCGCACGGCCAGCTTCTTCGGCAAGCTCTACGCCCCCGAGCTGCTGATGGGCCTGCAGACCGTCGAGGAAGCGCAGGACATCATCGACCTGAACCCGGACGGCTCGTACTCAGTCGCCAGCGCCTCAGTCAACGAACTGCGCGGCGCGGCACGCACCGCCGCGGCCCAGCCCGCCGAGGTGGTCGAGCACCCCGAGGAGCCGGCGGGGGCGACGGACGACAACCAGTCGCCCGACGATGCAGGCGACGAGGACGGCGGCCAGCAAGCCGACCTGATTCCGGCTGACGAAGGCAGCCAGCAACACGGCGACAGCGCACCGCTCAGCTTCAAAGACGTGAATCGCGAGCTGTTGCAGGCGCAGACCGTCGAAGACCTGGACTTCGCCCGCAGCCAGATCAAACAAGTGGTAGGCGAAGCGGAACAGGCCACGCTGCACCAGGTCGCCTCGCGCCGCATGCGCGAGCTGACGCAGCCGGCAGAGGATGTCGCGCCGGCGCAAACGACCACCCGCCGCCAGCGCGCCCCCATCAACGCCGACTGAAACACCTGTGAGAGAGGACTGCCCGCGCGGACGGCTGTAGCGCGGGAGGAAGAACAGCGCCGCGCCGCCGAATGCCGAGGCGCGGCCCGAACGCAGACACGTACACCAGGACACCGAAATGAGCCAATCGCCCGAATTCAAAGCCACGATGAACATGACCGCCAACACTCTCGGCAAGGACCTGCTGTCCGCCCTGGTGCTGGAAATGAAGATGATGCCCGACACGTGGGTGAAGCTGTCCGAGAAGAAGCAGAACGACGTCATCGACCGCCTGCGCAGCCGCGTAGATGCGTCGGTGAAGATGGCGGTGCACCTGATCGCCGCGAACGGCCGCACTGTGGTCCAGGGCGATCTGGACAAGATCACCATCAAGGACGGCGCCCAGGCGCTGATCAAGATCGGGAAGTCGGTGTCTGCCCTGCATGAGCTGGCCGAGGCTCAAGGCCAGGCCGTGCTGCTCGTGCTGAGCGGCGGCGAAAGCCAGTACACCCGCGGCATGGACGAGGTGCGTGGCGAGTCCGACCAGCGCGCATTCGAGATGGGCCGCGAGTACACCAGCAGCGATGGTGATGGCATGCCGGACGCCGATGCGCCTGGGGATGACGGCGTTGTCGACGTCGACGCCAAGACAGTCGCTATCGAGCATCAACCACTGCAGGAAGAGCTGGATGCCGCCTATCAGGCAGGCCGCGATGCAGCTGCAGAAGGCAAGCCCGAGAGCGACTGCCCGGTGATGGCCGGCGCCCTGTGCATCGAGTGGGTGAAGGGCTGGAAGGATTGGCACGACGAGCACCCTGAAGAGGATTCGATCTACGCCGACGTCGAGGCCTTCGTCATTGCGAAGCAGCGCGTATCCATCACCCAGATCCAGCGCCACTTCACGATCGGCTACAACCGCGCCGCGCGTCTGGTCGAGCGCCTGGAAGCCAAGGGCGTCATCAGCGCGGCTGACGCGGACGGCCAGCGCAAGGTCCTGAAGAGCACCGAAGACCAGGAAGGGTAAGCAGCCATGAAGATCACCGCCATCCATGCCCGCAATTTCCTCGGCCTCCGGGCGGCCGACATCATCCCGGCTACGCCGGTGTCGCTGATCTGCGGCCCGAACGGCGCGGGCAAGTCCAGCCTGCAGGAAGCCGTGCGCATGGCCCTGACCGGCGAGAGCGTGCGCGTGGGTCTGAAGAAGGAATACGGCCAGCTGCTGCACGATGGCACCGAGTCGGGTTCGATCGTGGTGTCGGCCGGCCCGCAGGCGAACAGCATCGCCCTGCCCTCGGGCAAGCTGACCGCCGGGCTGCAGGCTGACCCGCGCCTGCCGTACGTGCTGGACGCCCAGCGCTTCGCCCGCCTCGAGGTCAAAGAACGCCGTGCGTTCCTGTTCGACCTGATGGGCCTGAAGCTCGGTACCGACCTCGTGCGCGAGCGCCTGGTGGCGCGCGGCTGCCACCCCAGGAAGATCGAGGCGGTGTTACCGCTGGTGCGCGCCGGATTCGACGCCGCGGCGAAGGAAGCCCAGACCAAGGCCACGGCAGCCAAGGGAGCTTGGCGCGCCGTCACTGGAGAGACTTATGGGTCGGTAAAGGCCGGCGACTGGAAGGCCCCGGTGCCGGCCGGCGCGCACGTCCCCGAAGACGTGAACGCAACGATCTCCGAGCTGCAGGCCGACATCGCCGAGGCGTCGACCGAAGCCGGCGACATGCAGCGCCAGCTGGGCGAGATGGACGCCGCCGCGCGCCAGCGCGCCACCCGCGACACGAAGATCTGCGAGCTGGCCGACAAGGCGGCCGGCCTGGCCAAGGCCCAGGAATCCGTCGACCGCGCGCAAGCCGAGCGCGATGCCTTCCTGCCCAAGGTCGAAGCCATGCGTGCGGCGGCCGGCGGCAAGGTGGCCGGCATGCCGTGCACCTGCCCCGAATGCGGCGTGCTGCTGCAATACCTCGCCGGCCAGCTGGCCCTGCGCGAGCAGACGCAGGCCGACCCGGAAGCGGCCGGCCGCCTGCCCGAGTACGAGCGCAGCCTGACCGTGCTGGAAAACGCGCTGAAGAGCCGAACGGCCGAGCGCGATGGCGCGAAGGCCGCCGCCACGCAGCTCGAACTCCTGCGCAAGGACGCCGCGGCCGATGCCGGCGACGATGACGCGGAGCTGCGGAAGACCGTCGAGGCTCAGCTGGCCAACCTGCAGGCAGCCATTGCGGCGACCAGCAAAGAGTTGGAAGACGTGCGCGCAGGCCAGCGCGCCGCCGCGCAGGCGGCAGAGCAGACCACGCAGGCCGCGCAGCACCACGCCGACGTGGTGGCATGGGATGCCCTCGCCGAGGCACTGGGCCCGAGCGGCATCCCCGCCGAGCTGCTGGCCGAGGCGCTGGGCCCGATCAATGAGCGCCTGGCCGCCATGGCCAACCTGTCGGAATGGGCACGCATCGGGATCGAGGCGGACATGTCCATCACCGCCGACGGCGGCCGCCCCTACGCCCTGCTGTCCGAGTCCGAGAAGTGGCGCGCCGACGCGGTGATCGCCGAGGCCATCACGCACCTGGCGGGCCTGCGCCTGCTGGTGCTGGACCGTGCTGACGTGCTGATCGGTGCCGAGCGTGATCGGCTGTTCTGGTGGCTCGACGACCTGGCCGCCGACGGCGCGATCGACACCGCGCTGGTGTTCATGAGCCTGAAGGCACCCCCGGCCGCCCTGCCGGACGCCATCACGCCGTTCTGGATCGAAGACCACGAGGTCGGCACCGTACGGGAGGCAGCATGAACACCCAACCGCAACGCCGGATCATCCGGCTGCCGGAGGTCTGCGAGCGCGTGGGCCTGGGCAAGACGGCCATCTACGGGCGCATCAAGGACCACACGTTCCCCTCACCGATCAAGCTCGGCCGCGCAAGCGGCTGGGTCGAGGAAGAGGTGCAGCAGTGGGTTGACGAGCAGATCGAGGCCTCGCGCGGGAAGCACTGATGTCCACCACCGCTGCACTGGGCATTACCGTCGTCGCAGCCATCGCCTACATCGCCGTGAGCGTGTGGGCGGCACGCCGCCAGGCGAAGTGGATGGCTGAGAAGGAAGAAGAATTCAAGAACGGGAAGAAATGATGACCATGAACCTTGATGCGCTCGAGCGGGCCGCCGTGGCCGGCACGATGAAATGGCGTGACGCCCATGCGCTCGTCTCCTTGGCACGCCAACTGCTGCGCCTGCGCGCCGTCGCGCGCGACTTCTACAACACCACCGTCGCCAATCCTGAGCTGCGCCTGTCCGCAACCAACAAGAAGGTCCGCGACGAGGCTATCCAAGCGGGAGAACGCCTGCGCAAGAGCCTCGAAGCCACGGCGCCGGGCGCTGCGCCCCAGAGCGAGCATGCGGAGAATACCGCCCCAATATCCGCACATTCTGCGGCGATTACACCGGGCACCCTGCCCTACCCGACCGAGCCGACCGATGCGCTGCTCGAGGTGCTCGGCCTGATGCTCTACACCACCACCCCCATCGCACAGGCCCTGCGCGCGGCCGGTACAGACATCCCGAAGCGCTGCGAGGAAGAGCAGGCATACGTGCTGCACTGGCTGATCCAGCTGGCGCTCCAGCATGGCGCCTAGTGGCGCGCGCGGGCCGGCAAGAGCCTGGACGAGCTGCGCGCTGCGTCCCAGGCAGACCGCGAGAACGGGAAACTGTGATGCCGGAAATGACTATGCGCCATTCAGCCGCACTCGATCATCACGTCAATGACGCGCCTTCCGTAGTGCAGCGCTGCCTGTTCGGCCGCCTCGGGAGTGAAGTAGTCGTAGTCGTCGGTTTCTGGGATGTACTGCATTTCGGTGGTGGGCGCGTTGCTTCGACCGACGCCCACCAAGTAGCCCCACTTCTGCCCTGGCGCGGTTGCATCACGCCAATCGTCGGGGAGCTTAAAGGCCAAGACATGAACATACATGCCACGGTGCAGTTCGAGAATCCAGCGCAAGGATCGGCTCATCGGTGTCTCCAGCAGTCCTCTCAACCTAGCACGCCGTTCCGGCACCCGGTAGTCGGAAATGAGGGAGTATGCGCAACGGAAGCCTTGGATGTGCTTCCCTCGCAACATATCGCGCGGGCCGTTAACAATCTGGCGAAGCTGCGTGCGACGCTGTCCGGTGGCGAGGTGCACGCATGATCCGCCGCGAATACCGTACGTTCGGCTTCTGCTGCGGCCTCGGCGGAGGCGCCAAGGGCTTCAAGAAAGCCGCCTCGCAGGTTGGCAACATGGTCGCCACCTGGCGCTGCATCGGTGGCATCGACGTCGACCCGGCTGCCGCGCGCGACTTCGAGACCCTGGTGGGCGTGCCGTGCACGGTCATGGACCTGTTCACCCGCGAACAGTACACCGCGTTCCACAGTGCAGAGCCGCCCGCCGGTTGGCGCGAGGCCACGCCGAACGACATCGTGCGCGCCGCCGGCCACGAGCGGCCTCACTGCGTGTTCATCTCTTCCCCGTGCAAGGGCGCGTCCGGCCTGCTGTCGGAGACTCTGAGCCGCACGCCGAAATACCAGGCGCTGAACGAGCTGACGCTGCGCTGCGTCTGGCTGATGTGCGAAGCCTGGAAGGATGACCCGGTAGAGCTGATCGTCTTCGAGAACGTGCCGCGTCTGGCCACGCGCGGCCGGCACCTGCTTGACCAGATTGCCCAGATTCTGCGGCACTACGGCTACGCGGTGAACGAGACGACGCACGACTGCGGCGAACTGGGCGGGCTGGCCCAGAGCCGGAAGCGCTTCCTCCTGGTGGCGCGGCACATGGAAAAGGTGCCGGCCTTCCTGTACGAGCCCGAGCTGCGACGCCTGCAGGGCGTCGGCACCGTGCTCGGCCGGATGCCCCAGCCGGGCGATGCCGCCGGCGGACCGATGCACCGTGTCCCGTCGCTGCAGTGGAAGACGTGGGTGCGCCTGGCGTTCGTGGAGGCCGGCAGCGACTGGCGTAGCCTGAACAAGCTGGCCGTCGAGAATGGCCACCTGCGGGACTACCTGGTCATCCCCGAGCGGCGCAACGGGTATCTGGGCGTGCTGGACTGGGCAGAGCATGTCGGCGCCGTCGCCGGTGAGTCGCTCCCCAGCAATGGCGCATTCTCCGTGGCGGATCCGCGTCATGCCGCCGGCGCGGCGCAGTATCAGCAGTACGGGGTTCTCCGCTGGGGCGAAGCATCAGGCGCGATCACCGCCGGAACGAATCCCGGCCAGGGCACCTTCAGCGTGGCCGACCCGCGCCACGCCGGCCCGGCCAAGCACAACAACGAATTCCGCATCGTCCCGTGGGACCAGGCCGCCGGCGCCGTCACGAGCGCACACGGGACGGGACAGTGCGTGCAGGACCCACGGCGCGCCGGTCCGACCTTTGGCAAGTACGCGGTGACGCCATTCGACGCGCCCACCGGCACAGTGATCAGCGGCAGCACGACGGGCCAGGGCGCCTTCGCTGTGGCCGACCCGCGCACCAGCATGCGCCGCGAGCGTGGAGACGCATACCTGACGGGCGGCTACTACGGCGTGGTCGCATGGGACCAGTCGAGCGGCGCCGTGTCAGCAGCTGCCGGCCACGACAATGGCCGGTGGTCGGTGGCAGATCCGCGCATGCCGGCGCCGAACGACAAGCTGGTGGCGATTATCCGCGCGCTGGACGGCACGTGGCACCGCCCGTTCACCACGCTGGAACTGGCCGCCCTGCAATCGCTGATCGAGCCGGAGGAATACCTGGAACTGGACGGGCTGAGCGATCAGGCCTGGCGCGAGCGCATCGGCAACGCCGTGCCGCCGGACGCCGCGCGCGCGATCGCCGAGGTGATGGGCACCACCCTCCTGCTGGCCGAGACCGGCGAGACGTTCATGCTGTCGGCCGCGCCGGTGTGGGTCCGGCCGGTGGCGGTGGCGCTGTCGGTAGCTGGCATTGCGGAGGCAGAATGAACCACCAGTCATCAATCTTCGACGGCGGCCAGCACCTGAAGATGTCCGAGAGCATCCCGCCGCCCAACATCTCATATGTTCGGACCGAACTGCAGAAACTTAATTGTTTCCGCGATGCCGTCAATGTCTGGAAAAACTGTCGAGGCATCGATGCCCAACCGAAAGAGTTCCTTTCGGAAGCGTACCTTTTGCGCGCCTGGGAAGATGACCTTCTTGAACTCCTCTCCTCTCAGGGGAGTAGTCGGGTCCGCGTGGATTGTGAATACACTCTTCTGCGCAACAACTCTTGCGTTGATATGCGGTGGCGCGACCAAATAGTCTTGCCTTATGGACAACGGATCGTTTCGTACAGTCGCGCCGAAATCCCTCATGTCACTGAGCGGCGGAATGACATACACGGCACCGTCAACATCCGTGTCCCCCGCTTGAACGGCAAAGAACATAGCGACAAGGGGACTGAAGGACCAATCCAAGAGGCGTGTCGGCAAGCCATGGTGCTGTGCAATGACCATGAACTCAAGAAGATCTGCAGGTCTGTGCTTCAGATAGAACACGGATTGGTCCTGGAAACGCTCCAGTGCGTATCGCTCGCGGGCCTCAACGAAGTTCAGTTCAGGCCGCTGACGGTGAGCTTCCGTATTTGCCCTTCCGACCGAAGGAAGCAGATCGTAAGAAGCATTGGAGACGCCCCGAAAGAGATGAGACACAGGATCCTGCCAGGTGAGGCAGAGATCGATGTACTGCTGCAGCATGGTGACTTGGTGAATTTCCATCGTCGCCTCCGGTCGAGTGGAGGAATCCTAGCATGACCAAAGAACGCCCCGTCCTCTGCCCCGGCGCCATGGTGCCAGCGTCTTTTCGCAAAGCCAGTGGACGGCTCCTTCCGGCCGAAAGTGTTCTAATGCACTTGAGCGAACGGAAAGTGAAACGTTATGTGGACAATAGATGAGAAGGCGGCAGTGGAAATGGAGTTGGAGCGTCTGTTTGATCTGGCCAAATGGCTCGATGACTGCGGCGGCGCCGTTCAGATCCCCTCCAACCAAAGAGAAGTGCTAGCAGGTGGATGCCTAGATCAGACTCTTGAGCATCAAAGAGCCATCCTGCTTCTCACGCTTAGCGGTCTTCACGGCTCAGCTCACGCGCTCGGCCGCTCAGTCTTTGAGTCCTTTACTCGAGGCATGTGGCTGTACCGGTGCGCTTCAGACGATCAGGTCATGGCTTTTGCCAATGAGGATCACAAATCGCTTCCGCATCTGCGTGATGCCTCTCTGTTTGTCCGAGACATCGAGCGTGCGCTTGATCATACATCTGACGTTCTGGGGAATTTCCGCGACCGCTATTGGAAAATACTGTGCGCATTTGCCCATACAGGGGCAATGCAAGCGGGGAGAAGGTTTGGTGAAGACGAGAGTCGGGGATACCTAGTCGACGAAGTTATCTTCCTGCTTCGAGAGGCCGCCTTTCTTGGATTGTTCGCCATGCTCGAAATCGCATGGATCGGTGGTCAGCGAGATGTCGCCCAAGCAGTCGCGGATCGAACGTCCGAGTATCTCGCTTCTTTCGCCCATGCTGAAGTCCGTGGCACCGGCGAATCGCATGCCGAGTAGGACGTTTCCCCACTCAATTGACGGCATGGATTGCATCAATGGGAATACCGGGGCGAAGCATTTCTTGACTCGTTCATAGATCGCCTATACACGTTGCGCGGCACACCATTAACCGATCCAATTCCAACCTGATTCGCGGCGCCCTCAATTTAGCACTCCTAGCCCTTCAGCAGATTAATCCGGTCTGCCCATGCCTGCATCATTTTCCGGCGCTCTGACAGGTACTGCGCGTGGTTGTACGCGGCGCGCACCTTGTTCCGCTCGACGTGCGCCAACTGGCGCTCGATGACGTCCGGCCGGAAGCCCAGCTCATTCAGCGCCGTCGACGCCAGTCCCCGGAATCCGTGCCCGGTCATTCGTGAGTGATAGCCCAGGCGGTACAGCGCATACAGCATCGTGTTGTTGCTGATGTGGCCTGTCTTGCCGCGCGGGCTATAGAAGATGAAGCCGCGGTGGCCATTGATTTCGCGCAGCTCCTTCAGCACGGCCAGCGCCTGCGTGGATAGCGGAACCACGTGGGGATCACGCATCTTCATGCGCTCGGCCGGCACCAGCCACTCAGCTTTGTCCTCGTCGATCTCGTCCCACTTTGCCTGAATCATTTCCGTGGTGCGCACGAACGTCAGCGTCATGAACTGCAACGCCAGGCGCGTCACCTTGTCGCCCTCGTAGCCATCGATGTCGCGTAGCAGCTGCGGCAGCTCGGCCAGCGACACCCTGGCCATGTGCTGGACCGGCGCCGCCTTGAGCACGACCTCACTGTCGATGTCGGTGGCCGGGTTCCGGTCGCACAGGCCATAGACGATGCCGTACTGGAACACTGCGCGCATGCGCTGCAGCACGCGCTTCGTGGTATCGCGGACGCCGCGCGCCTCGACCTTCTTCAGCAGCGCCAGGATGGCCGGCGCGCGGATGTCGGAGATGGGCGTACTGCCCAAGACGGGGAAGACGTCGTTCTCGAGCGAGGCGAGGACCTTGCCCGCATAGACTTCGTTCCAGCTTTCCTTCTGGGTGGCATGCCAATCACGGGCGACCGCCTCGAAGGAATTGCCGGCAGCGATCTTCGCCGCGAGGCGCTGATCCTGTTTGGCAGTGCCGGGATCGGTGCCGGCGGCCAGCAGGGTGCGCGCCGAATCGCGCTGCGCGCGCGCCTGGGCCAGGGTGACCTCGGGGTACACGCCGAATCCGAGACGATTCTCGCTACCTGACGGCCGGAAATAACGAAAGCGCCACAGCTTGCGGCCGTCGGGCATTACCTCTAAAAACAGGCCACCACCGTCCGCCAGCTTGTACGGCTTCTCTTTTGCTTTGGCGTTACGGAGTTTGGTGTCGGAGAGGGGCTCGACGCGGATAGGCATTTTTTCGTGGCACCGAAAATCGTGGCATTACTGGTGCCACGAATGATGCCTCGAAAAATGCCGGATGCCAACGATTCGCCACGAACTTTGACGAACGTCGAAAGGCCGGGAAGGCTTGATTTATCGCGGATCGGAGGACTTTGGAGAACTGCTGCGAACTTGATTATGGTCCCGCCGACAGGAATCGAACCTGTATCTAGCGCTTAGGAGGCGCTCGTTCTATCCATTGAACTACGGCGAGCGGACCGTCTGCACGGTGCGCCAGCCGCCATGGGCCGGCCGAGCCGGAAGACGGGGCGGAGTATAGCAAACTCGGCAAGTTCGGCCCATGGCCGGCGGCGGGTGCTGGTGCGACGGCGCGCGCCTTGCTGGTCACGCCGTCCGCTGGCGGTGGCTCGGGCGGCGCGCCGGTGGCAGGCCCTTGCCTGGCGGCTTTCGCAGCCTACCCAATCGATCAGTCCGCTCATGGCTTGCTCCCTGTTGGTTCGATGGTCCGCTCAGGCGGCGGTCAGGCCGGTGCCGGTGCCGGTACCGGTGCCGATCGATGCCAGCAGGGCGCGCACCATCGACAGGACGGTGTGGACGGCGGCACGGGGCTGGCGCAGGCAGGCGTCCACCTGTTCGCTGCGGGCCTGGCCGAGCAGGCACCAGGTGCAGAAGTGTTCGCAGTTGTTGGTCAGCAGGTGGTAGTGGTCTTCGCCGAGGCGGGTGCGGGCACGGGCGACGGCTTCCATGCCGAGGTAGCGGGCGCAGGGTTCAATCTTCACCGCCACTGTGTGACCGTGGGCGAACTGGGTGAGCGAGGTTTCCTCGACCGGGGCGGCGTGCAGGGCGTGGCAGAAGCCTGCGTAGTGGATGACGCGGCCGTTGCCGGCGTAGATGCCATGATGGACGTAGCCGTTGCGTTCCGTAACCAGATGGGCGCCGGGCAGGTAGTCGTCTTGTTGTTGGTTTTGGGTGTTCATGGCGGTTCTCGGTTCGGTGTCGGTGGGAGGCAGCCAGTGCTGTGTCGATGCCAACCAACCGCATCAAGCGTGCCAATGCCATCAAACCACGGCAGGACAAGGGGTTGCGGGGGATCGGCACCCCTTCCCGGCCAGAAACCGTGCGCGGCCATCCAACAGTTTTGTGAGCGATGTGTTGGCTGGCGGCCATCAACCGAGCTTCCACCTTGCCCATCCAGAGCCGGATAGCTGTGGCGGGTGCCAGCCGACATCCCTCGTGCCCGGTGTTGGGCCGGTGCCAACGCCGCAGGCCGTCCCGACGCCACGTCGCGCCCGCCATGCGCCCCCGGCCTCACAAAGCCCCTGTGGCACACCGATTGCTCTATACAGCCATGGCGCCACGCGCCGCCCCCCGACTCTGGAGACCATCATGGCCACCCTCATCGTCAAGGACCTCGACACCCACCACGTGTTGGATTTCCGCGCCATGTCCTGCATTCGCGGCGGCGGCGCGCCGTGGGTGTTCGGCTGGATCCAGCCCTACGTGGCCTCCCGCCCGAGCGCGTCTCCAGTCGTGAACTTTTACGAGATCAACTACAGCTTCTATGCTGATCAGATGAACAACCAGTTCCAGAACATCGACGTCCAGAACAACGCGCCCAATTCGACCATCACCGTGGACGCCGCGCTGGACGCCCGGAACAAGGGTCGGTTGATCTGAGTCCTGCCCGGTAGCCGGGGGGCACTCCCACCGGCCACCCTTTGATGCTGCCCCGGGGGGCGGCGCTTGCGCGGAGCCGCTTTCTTCCGCGCCGGAGCACACCGTGACCTGCGCAACGGAATTCCGCTGGAGCTCGGCCGCCGCCACGGACGTCGGCCGGGTGCGGGAACGCAACGAGGACGCCTGCCTGGACCTGACCGAACGCGGCATCTGGGCGGTGGCCGACGGCATGGGCGGCCATGCCGTGGGGGACTTCGCCAGCCGGGCCATCGTCCAGGCCCTCTCCGGCCTGGGGCCGCCCGGCAGCCTCGATGGCGCGCTGGACGACGCCCGCACGACGCTGCTGACCGTGAACCAGGCGCTGATCGACGAAGCCGTGCGGATGAAGGTCCGGGTGATCGGCAGCACCGTCGTGGCGATGCTGGCCTGCGAGCGGCGATGCGGGTGCCTCTGGGCCGGCGACAGCCGGCTCTATCTTTTCCGGGCCGGCCATCTGAAACAGCTCACGCGCGACCACAGCCAGGTGGAGCGGCTGCGCGCCCGGGGGCTGATCACGGCCGAGGAAGCCAAGCACCATCCCGCCCACAACACCATCACGCGCGCCGTGGGCGCCGCCACCCGGCTCGACCTCGACGTGCTGACGCTAGAGGTGGGCGATGGCGATATGTTCCTGCTCTGCAGCGACGGCCTGAGCAACGAGGTGGAGGATGCCGGCATCGCGGCGGTGCTGGCAGCCAGCGCGGGGGACTGCGCGGCGGCGGCCAACGAGTTGGTGCAGCGCGCGCTGGTGAATGGCGGGCACGACAACGTGTCGGTTGTCGTACTGCGCGCCGAGGACATCGGCGGCGGCTCCGACATGACGCTGCTCAATCCGGAAGTCTGAGCGAAGCGAGGGGCCCTACTTCCCGCCCTCCGCCGCCCGGTTGCCCCGGAAATCCTTCGAATGGATGCCGTGCTTCTTAAGCAGCATCTGCACGTGCGAGCGATTCATCTCGAAGCGCCGCGCCAGCTCCGCCACCGTGCCGCCCACTTCCTGCAGGCCCCGTTCGAGGAAGGCCCGCTCGGCCTCGTCGCTGGCGGCGCGCTTGGCCTCGGCGAGCGAGGTCGCCGTGGTCACGTCCGCCACGCCGGCGCGCCCTGCCCCCGCCACCACGGACAGCCCCGCCGGCCGGGGGCGGATGTCCTGCGGCAGGTGCGCCAGATCGGCCGTATCGCCGGCCAGGCAGGAGATCCGGTACATGATGTTGCGCAGTTCGCGGATATTGCCGGGGTAGTCGTAGTGCATCAGGAAGTCGCGCAGGCGGGGCGTCAGCTTGACCGGACGGCGCTTGAGCTGCCCAGCGGACTCATCGCCAAAATAGGCCACCAGCAGCGCGATCTCGTCGCGCCGCTCACGCAGTGCCGGCAACGTCACATGAATCACGCTGAGCCGGTAGAACAGGTCTTCGCGGAAGGTGCCTTCCTGGCTCATCCGCCGTAGATCCTTGTTGGTGGCCGCCACGATGCGGGCGTCCACCGAGATCACCTCGTCCGAACCCACGCGCTGGATCTCGTGCGCCTCCAGCACGCGCAGCAGCTTGACCTGCCCGACCAGAGGCAGTTCGCCGATTTCGTCGAGAAAGATCGTGCCGGTGTGGGCGCTCTCGAACTTGCCGCGCCGGTCGTTGGCGGCGCCCGTGAACGCGCCCTTCTTGTGGCCGAACAGTTCCGATTCGAGCAGGCTGTCCGGAATCGCCCCGCAGTTGACCGAGATGAACGGTTTGTCCGTGCGCGAGCCGTTGGCGTGGATCACCTTCGCCATCAGCTCCTTGCCGGTGCCGCTTTCGCCGTCGATCAGCACCGGGAGGTCGGTCGGGGAGGCTTTCTCCGCAATCTCCAGTGCCTCCAGCAGCTTGGGGTTGTCGCCGAAGGTGCCCTCGAAGATGAAGCTGCGCTCCATCAGCGCCTGGCGCCGCTCGCGCGAGGACAGGTCCACCGGCTCCACCTCGGTCACCGCCTCGGGCTCGGCCGAGGCGGCCGCCACGAAGCGCTCCTTGTGTGACAGCCCCATCACCTCGTCGCGCAGCGTGGTGGCCTGCTTGAGCAGCTTCTCGATCTCGGGCCGCTCCAGCCGCGACGACCAGCGCAGCGTCGAGCGCAGGATCTCGATCTTCTCGATCAGCCCGGCAAACGACACCGCGGAGGTAACAGGCGTGCCCTGGTTGAATAGCTTCATGCCGCGCTCAACTGTTTCTGGACCAACTGGTAGTACATGCCGCGGCGCGCGAGCAGTTCCTCGTGCCGCCCCTGCTCCACGATGCCGCCTTCGTACAGCACGAGGATCTTGTCTGCCTGCATGATTGTGCTGAGCCGGTGCGCGATGATGACGGCCGTGCGCCCGCGCAGGATCTCCTGCATGTTGGCGAGGATGTTGCTCTCGGATTGCGTGTCCAGCGCCGAGGTGGCTTCGTCGAACACCAGCAGGCGCGGGTCGTGGTACAGCGCCCGGGCGATGCACAGCCGCTGGATCTGCCCGCCCGACAGGCCGATGCCGCGCTCGCCCACCACCTGCTCGTAGCCGAGCGGCAGCTTGGAGATGAAGGCGTGCGCGTCCGCCATCTTGGCGACTTCCTCGATGCGGCGGCGGTCCGGGCTGTCGTCGCCGCAGGCAATGTTCTCGGCAATCGTGCCCGAGAACAGCAGGTTGGTCTGCATCACATAGCCCACCTGGGCGCGATAGAAGCCGGCGTCGATCACATTGAGGTCGTAGCCATCCACCGACATCGACCCCTCGCTCGGCTTGTAGAAGCCCACCAGCATCTTGGCCAGCGTGGTCTTGCCGGAGCCGCTGCGGCCCACGATGGCCACCATCTCGCCCGGCCGCATGTGGAAGCTGATGTTTTCGAGCACGTAGGGGGTGTCCTCGCCGCCATAGCGGAAGTACACGCCCTCGAAGCGGATCTCGCCCTGGAGGTCCGGCAGCATCACGCGCGAGAGGACGTCCTGAGGCTTCTGCTCGGGTTCGAGGTCGAGCACGTCGCCGAGGCGCTCCATCGCCACACCGGCGTCGTTCAACTGGCTCCACAGCGCCACCAGCCCCATCACCGGGGCCAGCACGCTGCCCATGAAGGCGTTGAAGGCGATCAGCTGGCCGATGGTCAGCTCGCGCTCCAGCACCAGCGTGGCGCCCACCCACAGCACCGCGATGGTCGTGGCCGCGTTCAGGACCTGGCTGACCAGCCCGACCAGGATGTGGAAGGACTGGGCCTGGTACTGCTTCTCCAGCGCCTTGGCGTACTTGCGCTCCCAGCGCAGCCGCACGGGCCGCTCGATGCCCATGCCCTTCACCGTCTCCGCGCCGCCCAGCGTCTCCATCAGGTAGGACTTGGCGTCGGTCGAGGCCGAAAACACGTCGCGCGCGTAGGTCTTCACCTTCGGCGTGACGATGACGGTCAGGGCGGCAATCGGGATGATGAAGGCGATCAGCAGCAGCGTCAGCTTGACGTTGTAGAAGAACATGATGGTGAAGTAGATGAACACCATCAGCAGGTTCAGCGCCGTGGTCACCGTGGACTCGGTCAGGAAGGCCCGGATCGTCTGGTTCTCCTGGAAGCGCGCGAAGATGTCGCCGGTCTTGCGCTTGGCAAAGAACGACAGCGGCAGCGACAGCGTGTGCTTGAAGAAGTGCGACATCATCGCGAAGTCCATGTTGCGCACCATGAAATTGGCCAGGTACGCGCGGACGGTTGCCATCAGCTGGGTGAAGATGTTGGAGATCACCAGCCCCAGGATCAGCAGGTGGAGCAGGCCGACGTTCTGGTGCACCACCACGCCGTCGAGGATGTTCTGGATGATCAGCGGCGGCACCACCCCGAGCATCTGGATCACGAAGGTCGCCAGGAACAGGTGCGCGAGGATGCGCTTGTAGGGCGACAGGTAGCCGATGAAGCGCAGCCACGGCGAGCGCGCCACGGCCAGCTCGGTCATGGTCTCGCCGGCCGTGAACAGCAGGCAGGTACCGCTCCAGCCGCGCTCGAACTCCTCCGTGCTCATCTTGCGGAAGCCGATGGCCGGATCAGCCACCCAGACATGGCGCGCCGAGATGCCGTACACCACCACGTAGTGGTAGCCCTCCCAGTGCACGATGAACGGCAGTTCGAAGCCGAGCAGCGCGTCGCGCGTGCATTGCACGCCGCGCGTGGTAAAGCCCAGCGACTCGCCGGCGCGCGCCAGGCTGTCCAGCGTGGCGCCGGACGTGGTTACGTTGGCCAGCTCGCGCAGCTTGCCCAGCGTCATCGGAATGCCGTGGTGCCGGCAGATCATCGCCAGGCACGCCGCGCCGCAATCCATCTCCTCGGCCTGCTCGACCATCGCGAAACGGCGGATGACCCGCTCGCCGAACTCCGGCTTGGAGTGGAGATCGAGCAGCACCGGACGCTTGCGCCGCTCGGCCAGCTTCTTCTGGCGATGCAGTTCGCGGTCCACGGCGCGGATGCGTTCCTCCAGCACCTCGCGCAGCCGCACGTTGCGCTCCAGGATCAGCTGGACCGTCTTCTCGGGAATCACCAGCAGCCGCGTGTCGGTTTCGGCGATGGCCGAGGCGATCTGCTCCTGCCGCATCACGCAGGCCCGTTCGCCGAAGATCTCGCCCTGGCCGAGCGTGGCGAGCGGGAAGGTATCGCCGTCCTCCTCGCGCACGATCCGCACCGTGCCCTGCCGCACCACGTAGAGGCGGCGGTCGTCGCGGCCGTCCTGCTGGAGGATGGGCTTGCCGGCCGCCACGCGCTTCACGCCCACGCTGCGCACCGCGTCCTCCAGTTCGCTCTTGTCCAGCTTGCCGCGCAGATCGAACAGCCGTGCGACGAAGCCGCCGGCCGAACTGATCGCCACGTAGCTGGTGATGAAGGCCAGCGCGGCCGGGTTGCCGCCCACCACCGGCTCCGACACGCTGCGCGGAATCGTGATCAGCTCGGTCTTGCCCGACGCCCGCACCGACGACTCGTGCCGATAGTCGCGCAGCAGGGCGATGTCGGCGAAGACCTCGCCGGCCTTGCGCACGCCCATGCTGATTTCCTTGCCGTGCTCCTCGTTGAACACGCGCACCGAGCCGGCCCGGACGATGAAGATGCCGTCGGCCGGATCGCCCGCGTTGCAGACCGTGTCGCCGAAGCCGAAGGTCAGCGTGCGGGCGCTGGCGGCCAGCCGTTCGAGTTCCTCGCGCGAGAGCGGCGAGAGGATCTCCACCGTGGCCAGGAAATCGGCCAACGTAGGGGCGGCCAACGTAGGGGCGGCCAACGTAGGGGCGGCCCCTGGCGGGGGCGCCTCGGCGGCGGCATCGCTAGCGGGCTTGGATGACATGTTCCTGAGCCCTGGCCATCAGCCATTCCTCGCGCAGCAGCCGGCGCACTTCCACGGCCACGTCGGCATCGAGCCGCGCCGGATGCTTGGCCCGCACCAGGAACACCTCGAAGAACGAGCGGTCCGCCGCCGGGAACGGCCCCAGCAGGGCGCCCGGCTCGGCATTGAACACCTTGGCCTCGATGTCGCTCTTGAGCGAGCCGCGCAGCACCTTGCCGATGTCGCCGCCCTGCTCACGGGTGTCGGCGATCGAGTGCTCGCGCGCCATCTCGCTGAAGCTGTCCGGGTCGTCCTGGAGGTAGGAGACCAGCTCGCGCGCCTTGCCTTCGGTATCCACCACGATATGGCTGACCTCGATGCTGTCGAACTTCGGCGAGTTGAGCTGGAAGTAGGTCTCCATGGCCGCGTCGTTGCAGACCTCGGCCAGCATCTTCTCCTGGTAGAGGCTGTCGGTGATGAACGCCTCGAACTCGTCCAGCGTGATGCCGAGCGCGTCGAGGTAGTGGTTCATGTCCGCCGCCCGATGCAGCCCCTGCACGCGGCGGAACTGGTCGGCGCGCTCCTGGATCTCCTCCGGCGCCAGCTTGATGCCGTGCCGCCGCGCCGCGTGGGCGGTCAGCTTGTCACGCACGAGCTGTTCCACCAGCCCCTCGAACTGGCCGGTCAGCTTGAGTACCCTCACGAATTCGTCGACGCCGATCACTTCCTCGTCGATCCGCACGATGGCTGTCATCGCCCTCTCCTTTTTCTTGCTGGAATCTGTTCAGCCCGCCACCTGCCGGAACGGGTCTAGCCCGAGGTCGATCAGGCGGCGCTCGCGCACCACGATCTCGGCCGTGGCGGTCATGCCGTAGCGCAGCGGGTAGCGGCTGCTGGCCACGGCGTAGTAGTCCTGCGCCAGCCGCACACGCCCCTCGTACACGGGCTGCTTGTCCGGCCCCGACGGCTTGGTGGCCGGCGAGATGTACTCCAGCGTCCCCGCGATCAGCCCATAGCGCTGATACGGAAATGCGTTGAACTTGAGCTTGACCGGCAGGCCCTCGCGCAGGAAGGCGCGGTCGCGCTCGGCAATCTCGATGCGCAGCATCGGCCGGGCATCCTTCGGGGCGATGCCCCCGAGCGGCGCGTTGGCCTGCACCTTGTCGCCGCGCTGGGTGGAGGTGACGTCGGTAATCACGCCCGACACCGGCGCCACGATCAGCAGGAAGTTGTCCTTGTCGATGTTCTCGAACTTGATGCGCGCGGCGGCCTCGGCCACCAGGCGGGCAGTCTGCACCTGCAGGCGCAGCTTGTCCTCGGTGTTGCTGATCTCGCGCATCGCCGCGTCGTACTGGATACGCAGGTTCGCCAGCTCCTGCCCGCTGCCCTCCAACTGCGCGCTGGCCTGCGTGTATTGCTGCGACAGCCGCGCGTCCAGCTCGCTCAGCCGCGACTGCGCCACGCGCAGGTTGTTCTCGGCATCCTGGGTGATGGCGCGCTTGCCTTCCACCTGCGACTGCGACACGCCGCCGCCAGCCGGCAGCGCGAACAGGCGCGCGTAGCGGTCCTGCTCCTGCCGGGCGAAGTCGCGCGCCCGGCGGGCGTTTTCGAGATTGCTGCGCGCCTCCTGCAACTGCGCGCGCTGCTGCTCGGCCAGCCGCGTCGTGCCCTCGGCCATGCGGTTCTCGTGCTGGCGCGTGCCCAGCTCGATCTGCTGCTTGAGCGCCTGCGCGCGGCGCTCCATCAGCACCTTGCGCTCGGGAAACTGCTTCCATTCGCGCTCGGAGTCCTCCAGCTTGAGCTGCGCCTCCAGCGCACTGGCCGCCGCCTCGATCGCGCCGCGCGCGTTGAGCCGCGCCAGCACGTCATCTTTCGACACCGGCTGGCCTTCGGCCACGTAGAGGTCGGCCAGCTCGCCATCGACGGGGGCGTAGAAGCGGCGGACTTCCGACTCCGGCGCCAGCGTGCCGTGGGCCGTCACGATGACATCGGCATGACCGAAAAACGACCAGATCAGCGCGCAGATCACCAGCGCGCCGGTGATGACCACGGTCAGCATCGACAGCCGCCACGGCTCCGAACTCAGGATGGCGATGCCTTCGGCGCTGTGGTCCTCGAGCGCCTCGTTGAGCGGGCGCAGCTTGTTGTCGCGGGGATCCTCGCTCATCGCGCGCCTCCGGATGCGGTGGTGCTGGCGGGGGCGCTGGCACCGGCCGACGCGGCCTCCTTGCTGCCCTCGCCCACCAGTTCTAGCTTGGCGCGCAGCACGGCCGGGTCCAGCACCATGCGCAGGTCGTTGAGCGAGCGCCGCTGGAGGTCCACCTCGGCCTGGATCTCGTCGCGCACCTTGGTCCACTCCGCCAAGTCGCCGGCCTTGAGCTGGGTGTAGATGCGCAAGCCCTGGCGGGCATCGCCCTGCGCCTCGGCCAGCAGGCGGGCCTGCGCGCGGAACTTCGGCGAGATACCGGCCTCCAGCCGCTGTTCGCCCGCGATCAGCCCGTTGTTGCGGTACTGGCGCCACTGCGTGGCGGCGCGGTTCAGCAGCTGGTTGGCGCGCCGCAGCGCGGCCTCGCGGATGGTGTTGACGTCGGCGTCGATGGCCTTCACGTAATACGCATCGGCATCCGGGTCGAGCGCGGCGTAGAAGGCCAGCAAGGCGTCCTCATAGCCGCTGCTGCCCGCCCGGCCCTCCTTCACCTTGGCGAACTGCGCGGCCACCTGCTGCTTGTGCGCCACGTCCTTCGCCACATCGGCCGCCCACGGTCCGCTGTTAATCTGGCGCAGGGCGTCGATGGCCGCCGCGCTGTCGCCGCGCCGCCAGGCATCGTCGGCCAGCGCGTACTGGCGCTGCACATCGGCCGGTGGCAGCTTCTCCGCGCGCAGCGTCTCGTACTGCGTCTTGAACGGCGGCGTGGCGAAGCTGACCTGCCGCATCTGGGCGACGAGCGGCCCCGTGGCGCGCTGGCGCAGCGCCTCGATCAGCGCCGTGTACTGCTTCAGGTCGCTCTCCACGCTGTCCAGCCCGGCCAGGCGCGGGTACTTGTCCTTGTAGTCGGCCAGCATCGCCTGCAGTGCCTCGGGTTGCTCGCGGGCCAGTTCGGTGGCGATGGCGACATTGAGACGATCGATGGCAGTCAGATACACCGAGTCCTCGTTCTGGAGCCTGCGCAGGTTGCTCAGGCCCTCCGCATAGGCGTCGCGGAACACCGGCACCTGGTTGGCGATGCGGCCCAGCGCGCGCTGGTGCGCCACCGTGTCGGTACCCCAGCGGGCGACCAGCGCGCGGATGCGCGCTTCGTCGGCATACATGCGGATCGGGGCGTCGGGGCCGCCGCGTGCCGCCATCAGCCGCGCCACGCTGGTCACCCACTCCAGTTCGTCGATGAGCGCGCGGCCATCGGCGTTATGGCGGCTGTGGGTGCGCATCTCGGCCAGCACGGCATCGGCGCCGCTGAAGTCCTTTGCGCGCACCCGGGCGGTCCACGGCGGCACCCAGGCACGCATCAGCGCCTCGGTGCCGGTCGCCTGATATTGGGAGTTGTCCGGTTGCCGCGTCAGGTAATCGTCCGCCAGCGCGGCGGCGCGTGCGTACTCGCCCTTATCCATCAGCGCGGTCAGCGAGCGGTCCGGCGCGCCGCGCCAGTACAGGTAGCCGCCGCCGATGGCCGCCAGCAGCAGCGCCACGGCGCCCCAGCGTGCCACGCGCGCCTGCTTGCGCCGGTCATCGATGCCGAAGGTGCGCGCCGCCTCGGCCAGCAGCATGGCCACCTTGCCGCGCGGCGCCGGCTTGTGGGCCGGGGCGTGCCCGCCGTCTGGCATCGGCTCCGGGTTCACTTCGTCTTCCTGCGCGGCGGCGTAGTCGACGCAGAAGATGTCGAGGAAGGAATCAGCGGCGCCGACGAAGGTGGTCTTGTCGGGGTCGACGCCCAGCGGGTCAACGGCGGCGGGAGCGGCGGCGGCCTCCAGGGCGGGCGGCGGCGCCTCGTACACCACGGTGCGCGTGGCCGTGGCGTCGGCATCGTCCTCGCGCTCGATGTCCACGCGGTAGACGAAGTGGCTGCCGCCGAATGCAATCACATCGCCGGGCTCCAGCCGCACAGCCTGGTCCTCGAGCCGCACGCCGTTGACGAAGGTGCCGTTGGTGCTGCCCAGGTCCTCCAGCCACGGCGACCCCGCCTTCAGGAACAGGTGCGCGTGGCGGCGCGAGAGGTAGTTGACCTGATGCGGATAGTCGTCGCGATAGCGTGCAAACGTGTCATCGGCCTTGCTGACCAGGAACGGGAAACCCGCGACGACCACCGGCTGCAGGCCGATTTCCGGCCGGATCGGCGCGAGCGTGACTGCCAGGCGCGGCGGCTCCGGGGTCGGCGGGCGGGGATAGACGCGCACGCGGTACGACAGCGCCGCGCCAAAGCTCACCTCGTCGCCATCGCGCAGCAGTGCCGGCTGCTTGACCACCGCATCGCCATTCACGCGCGTGCCGTTCTTGCTGCCGAGGTCCGCCACGTAGACCGCGCCGTCCTCGGCAAAGATGCGCGCATGGCGGCGCGAAAGTACCGAGACCGTCTCCGCCGGATAGGCGACGAACGGCGCCTCGCCGCGGCCGATGGCGAACAAATCCTCCCCGATCCGGATTTCGCCGAGTTCGGGCCGGGACACGGGCATCAGCAGGACGTCGAACGCCTGCCCCGTTCTCACCGGCATTTCCATGATCAGGGCATCGTCGCGCGTCATGTTTCAACGGAACCAACAGTCGGGCCGGTGGCGCTGTGCCGCGCATGGCCGGATGGGCCGGCCATGGGGGTACGGGAGGTCACGCGTATGAACATAGTAGGCCACGCTTTTCGGGAGTCAATCCGCTGCGGTGCAGCGTTGCGCGAACGCACGCGGCAGGCGGGTTTCAAGGTTGAAACGCTTTGTGCGCGCGTGCGGCTAAGGCGCTACGTTCGCTGTCGTATTCGCACCGTTGGATGGCGCGGCATTGCTGACGGTGGTGCTCGGCCAGCCGCCACCGAGTGCCTTGTACAGCGTGACGGTATCGGCCAGGATTTGTTGGTGCGCCCCCAACAACGCCAGTTGCGCCTGGAGCAGCGAACGCTCGGTCTCGAAGACCTCCAGCTGTGACGCAATCCCTTCCTTGGCCTGTGCCTCGATCTGGGTGGAGACCACGCGCAGCTGATCCACCTGCTGCTGGAGTTCGATGCGCTGCCGCTTGTGGGCATCCACATTGACCAGCGCACTCTCCACTTCCTCGAACGCCGTCATGACCGTGCGGCCGTACTCGTTCTCCACCACGCCGATATTGGCTTCAGTGGTCTTCACGCGGGCGCGCACGTTGGGGTCGAGCATCGGCAGGTTGATGCTCGGCATGAAGCCGAAAGTGAAGGACTTGAGCAGGTCGGACAGCGCGAAACTGGCCGTGCCGCCGCGCGCCGTGAGGCTGATGCTGGGCAGCTGGGCGAGCCGGGCCTGGCCGACGACGTTGTACGCGGACAGCACGCGGTACTCGGCGGCGACGATGTCCGGGCGGCGTGCCAGCAACTGCGACGGCAGCCCGGCCGGCACGACGGGCAGCTTGACCCGATCCTGCAATCGGCCGGCCGGCACCTTGAAGTCGCCGGCGGGCACGCCGACCAGCGTGCCCAGTGCGTTCTCGGCCACGTCGCGCGAGCGGCGCAGCTCGATCAAATCCTTGTTGAGACGGTTGATTTCCGCCTGCTGCTGCATCACGCGGATCTGCGGCAGCAGCCCGTTGGCGAGCATCGCCTTGTAGGTGGTCAGGATGTCGTTGTTGCGCGACACGGTGAGCCGCTGCTGGGCGATCTGCTCGTCGAGCTGGAGCAGCGTGAAGTACGTGATCGACACATCGGACACCAGCGCCAGGTAGCCTGCGCGCCAGTCCGCCTCGGAGGCGCGGTACTCGGCGGTCTGGGCCTGCACGCCCTTTTCCACCTTGCCCCAGATATCGATGTCCCAGTTGACCGTGGCGCCCAGGTTGAAGGTGCGCGTCATGGCCTGGCCGGTGGTCTTGTCGAAACTCGCGCCGGCGCCGATATCGAACACGGGCAGCGCGCCGGCACGGGCTTCGCCAATCTGCGCGCTCGCCACGCGGATACGTGCGGCCAGCACGCGGATGTCGTAGTTGCCGGCCAGCGCCTTGGCCACCAGTTCATCGAGATAGGGGTCGCCGAAGCCTTGCCACCAGTTCGGCACGATGGTCTCGGCCGGCGATACCGTGATCGACTCCGTGCGCGACCAGTCCGCCTTGGCCGGCGTTTCCGGGCGCTTGTACTCGGGGGGGCGAAAATCGGCGCAACCCGCCATCAGCAGCGCGCAGAGCGCGGCGGCAACAGGTTTGGCCAGTGCGGGGGCCGGGGCGAAAGCGAACACGATGACTTCCTGCATGGAACGCCGTCGGACTCGTGCTGCCTGCCGTGGCGCTCGACTGTATTGTGGTGCGAAGCGGAGCCAGCTCCAACCTCGACATGTGTGCGGGGCGAAAAAAAAGGCGCCGGGACGGAGGGGTCCCCGGCGCAATGCTCCCCGTGCGGCTTGGGGCACCGTCGTTCGCGGTGCCCTGCCGATCTGAACCGGCGATAAATCAGAACACGTTGTTCGAGGCGGTCTGCGAGGTCGTCACCGTGTTCTTCAGGTGCTCCTGGAAGGCCGAGCCGTTGCCGAACAGGTTGTTGACTTCCTGCATTTGCTGGTTGCTCTGGTTGATCGTCGTGGTCTTGTCGAAGTCGATCTTCACCGGGTGATAGATCGAGGTGTAGGGGGCGAACAGGCCGAGGCCGCCAGATACGGCGCTCATCTTCTTGGCGTCAAGGGTTTCGGTCGAGGACAGGTCTTGGATGGTCAGCGTGGTCATTTCAATTCTCCTAGAGAGGAAGAGGTAAGGCTTAGTTGGGTTGAGCATCGGGTTGGTGTCGCGCTCGGTTGTCATATCGCAGCAAGCGTGCCAGCCCGTGCCAGAAGACCGAAAAAAACCCGCCAGCGCCGGCGGGTCAAGGCTTTGCGGATGAGCGCGTCACACGGCATGGGGGGTGGCGGGGCCCCGGCCTGTTGGTGGCGGCACAACGGATGCGGGCCAACTGTCTGGCTGGCGCCAACATCGCGGACGAAAAAAGGCGCGCATCGCTGCGCGCCCCGTGGAGCAGGCGTTCCGCCCGCCTACTTCACAAAGATCGTGATCTTCTTCGAGTACACCGGCGGACTGGTCGGGATGTGCTTCTCGTCGCCCATCAGCAGTTGCAGCGTGTGCTTGCCCGGCGCCAGCTCCACCGTGGTCTCGGTCTCGCCCGCGCCGAAGTGCAGGTGGTTGCGGTCGTTCGGAATCTCCTTGTCCATCGGCGGCAGGTCCACATCGATCAATAGATGGTGGTGGCCGGTGTTCGGGAACTTGACGTCCTTGGGCGCCACGCCCATGTTGCGCAGCCCGAACCAGACCTTGACCGGCTTTCCGGCTGGCAGGGTCTGGTTGTTGTTCGGATAGCCGATATAGAGATAGGCGTTCTTCGGCGCCGGCGTGGGGCCGCTGGCCGGGGTGGCCCCCGCGGCCGATGCCGCCGTGCCGCCATGCGCGGCATGGCCGGCCGAGCCGGCGGGCGCCGAGGCATCGGCGGCCATGGCACTGCCTGCCCACAGACAGCCGGCGGCAAGAACGATCACTGCGGCGACTGGCTTCGTCATGGCTTCCCTCCCCTGCGCGGCGATCATCGCGAATGTGCGCTCACCGCACGGTGATCGTGATCTTCTTCGAATAAATCGGCGGATCGAACGGCACGTGCTTGCTGTCGCCCAGCAATAGCTGCAGCGTGTGCTTGCCTGGCGGCAGTTCGATGCGCGCGTCGGTCTCGCCCGCGCCGAAATGCAGGTGGTTGCGGTCGTTGGGAATTTCCTTGTCCATCGGCGGCAATTCGGCGTCGATCAGCAGGTGATGGTGACCGCAGTTGGGGCGCTCGACACCCTTCGGACAGACGCCCATACCCTTCAGGCCCATGCGGACCCAGAGCTTGCCGCCGTCGATGACGGCGCCGTCGCCGGGCCAGATGATGTACGTCTCGGCGTTCTTCGGGGCGGGGGTCAGCGGCGTGGCAAGGGTGGCGTAGGCAGCCAGTCCCGTGGCAAGCACGGCGGCCGCGAGCACGCGGAGCGGGGATCGTCTGGACATACGCGGCTCCTCCCGGAGATCTGTCCGCTTCACACGGTGCCCGCGCGGGGACACCGGCGAGGCGAGCGGGCAGCGGATCTTGATTAGTGTTGTGGCGGCAGTGCGCTCGGCGATGTGTCCTCAAGCGTAGGTCGGAAGATCGGAAAAAGCGAACGGAAGCTAACCGGGCGGCCTGGCACGGCGCGGCGACCTTTCACGCCACACCTGCTGTGCTATCTTGAAACGAGCCGGATTGCGTCACGGCAACTCCACACCGCGCGCTGCGCAGCACCCACGGGGCCTGAATATGTGGCGGAAAACTCTTGTCGTGTCATGGATTGGCAGTGCTTTGCTCGGGGGCGGCGCGTTCTGTGGCGCCCTCGGTGTGGCGGGTACGATGTTCGCCACGTCGGCCAGCGCCGGCATCCTGCCGAAGAACAGTGACGAGCAGTACGAACTGTCGTTCTGGGACTCCATCAAGAACAGTAACTACGCCAGCGACTACGAGGCGTATCTGAAGCAATACCCGAACGGGCGATTCGCGGCGCTCGCCAAGTCTCGCATCGAGCGCATCAAGGCCACGTCTCCCGCCCAGCCCGCCAAGCCCGAGCCGAAGGTGGAAGCCAAGCCGGCCCCGACGCCCACCCCGGCGCCGACACCCGCCCCGCCGCCTGCCGCACGCGCCCCGGCCACACCCGCCACACCGCCCGCCACGCCACCCACCGCCAACCAGCCGCGCTCGCGCAGCGGCGGGCCCATCGCGCAGGGCACCGTGACCTATGCGAACGAAGGCAAGGAAGGCGCCCCCGCCACCGCGCCGGCCAAGCAGGCCGAAGCCAAGGGCGGCGAGATCCGTGACTGCCCGGCCTGCCCGGTACTCGTCAGCGTCAGCCCGGGCGGCTTCACGATGGGCAGCAGCACCAGCGACCCCGCCGAGCGTCCGCCGCACCGCGTGACCATCAGCCAGCCGTTCGCCATCGGCAAGTTCGAGGTGACCGTCGAGCAATGGAATGCCTGTGCCGATGCCAACGGCTGCCCGCGCATCGCCACCAATCCTGCCGAGGCGAAGGCCGCCCCGGTGCGCGACGTCAGCTGGGATGACACCCAGCAGTACCTCGCCTGGCTCACGAAGACTACCGGCAAGACCTATCGCCTGCCCACCGAAGCCGAATGGGAGTACGCAGCGCGCGGCGGCACCAGCTCCGCCTACTGGTGGGGCGACCAGATGCGCAAGGGCAACGCCAACTGCAAGGACTGCGGCGAGCCGTGGAGCGATGCCGCGCCGGCCAACGTCGGCTCGTTCGCGGCCAATCCGTACGGCCTGCATGACATGAACGGCAGCGTCTGGGAATGGGTGGGCGACTGCTGGCACAGTTCGTACAAGAACGCACCGGTCGATGGCCGCGCCTGGGACGAGGCGGCCTGCACCGCGCGCGTGATCCGCGGTGGCTCCTGGCGGGAGGGGGCGACCTATATGGTGTCTTCCACGCGCTTCAAGTACAGCACCAGCGTGCGCCAGTCGCAGAACGGCTTCCGCGTGGCGCGGGACATGAAGTAGCAGACTTGAAGTAGCGGGCTAGCGGGCTAGCGGGCGCTGGTTGAAATCTGCACGAGGTCCGCGCTGATGCGGTCCCGGCCGTACTTGCCGGCCATCTGCGCGAGCGGCTTGTCGAGCGCCCGCAGGTATTCCTGCCGGGTCTCGAACTCGGGCCGGCGCGAGTCGAACAGCGGCGCCGGGGTGGTCAGCAGCACCACCAGTTCCGTGCCGAATGGCCGCGAGACCACCCACTCCCCCGCCTCCCCGATCGTGGCGCTATAACTGGCCGGCGCCTGGTGCCCCGGAATACGCTTGCTGGGCACAAGGTGAGCCACCTTGCCATCGACGACGAAGTAATCGACGTAGACATAGGTCTCCTGCCCCGGCGTGTTCAGGTCCATGATCAGCGGCGTGCCCTCGGTCAGCTTGTCGCTGCCCCGGGTGCGCACCACAGCACCGCCGGGCTTGTGCCCGGACCAGTACGGCGCCACCAGGCGCACCACATCGCACTTGTCGGCGGCAAGCGGCTGGGCATCGAATTTCAGGGATTTCACACCGGGGATGGCGTTCAACTGGTCGCGCAGCTTGCGCGTGGCCGTATCCGCGACGTAGCCCTCCACACGCAGCGTGCCGCCATCGACGGCAGCCGTGAGCAGCGAGCAAGGCGCGGCTGCCAGCACGGGGGTGACGGCCTGCAGCGTGAGCTTGGGTTCGGGGGCTTTTGGCGGTTGCTCCGCAGCTTTCGGGGGTGCAGCGGTTTTCGGCGGCTCGGCTTTCGGCGGCTCGACAGCGGCCGGCTCGGTCGTGCTGGCCTGGGTGGCTTCCGTCGGTTCCTTCGGCTGGGCCCCCATGCGCCACACGTAGTAGCCCAGTCCCGCCACGAACGCGGCGCCCGCCAGCACGCCGCCTATCGCCATCGGCACGCTCGACGTCGGCCGCGCCGGCTCGGCGCCCAGCCCTTCCAGGAAGCGCTTCACGGTGGGCGTGCGCGTGGCACGGTCCAGCGAGAGCGCCTGGCGCAGCGTCTTCCACTGGTTGCGGCTGAGCACCTTCGGCGGCGTCGGCTTCATGTGCGAGGCGCGCGCCTGGTTGGCCGACATCCGCTCGTACGGATGCTTGCCGGTCAGCAGCTCATAGGTCACGCAACCCAGCGCATAGATATCGTCACGCGGATCGGGCTCGCGGTGCTCGAACATCTCCGGGCTGGCGTAGGCCGGCGTCATGCCGCCCAGCGAGCCGGGATCGAACACGGTCTGGTCCGCGTCATCGGTCGGCTGCTGGAAGCCGCGCGCGATGCCGAAGTCGATCACCTTGACCTCGCCACGATCGGTCAGGAACACATTGGCCGGCTTGAAATCGCAATGCACGAAGCCGCGCTCGTGTGCATAGGCCAGCGCCCGGCCCATGCCGACGATGATCGGCAGCGCCTTGGCGTACGGCAGGCCGGCGAAATCCGGCGCGCGCAGCACGCGGTTGAGGGACTTCCCGGACAGATATTCCATGGTCAGGAAGACTGTCGGGCCATCGCGGTCGAAGTCGTAGACGGTGACGATATTCCGGTGCGCCAGCGTCTGCGCCTTGCGCGCCTCCCGCTGCAAGGCCATCAGGGACTTGGGGTGCCCGCTGAACTGGAGGTTCAGCACCTTGATGGCGATATAGGGCTTGCGGTCGGACGCCTCGAGCTTGCGCAGGTCGAGCGCCTTGTAGACCGTGCCCATGCCGCCGATGCCCAGGCATTCCTCGAGCACGAAGCGGCCGTTGAGGGTATCGCCAACGCCCTTGCTGGCCCCGGCGGTGACATAGCCACCGGTGTTGCCCGTGCTGCCGGTGTTGCCGCTGTGGCCCGCGGAGGGATGGGAGGAGGCGGAAGGCGACGTGGGCGAAGACGAGGACGATGGCGGCGCGCTGCGGTCCAGCGGATCGGGCGCCATGCGGGTTTCCTCGCCCAGCGGCTCACGCATGGCGTCCCCGATCGGGTCGAACTGCGTGGCCACGCGCGACTCGATGCGGCGCATCACCTCGGCATAGACGCCAGGCGGCAGCGGCGCGCGCGTGTGTTCTTCACTGAGCACGCGGGCGAGCTGGGTCGGCTGTGTCTGGTCGTCCTGGAGGGCCAGGTCGACTGACGCAAGGAACTCGTCACGCGAGAGGCCACCGCGCTGGAAGTTGCGTATCAGGTCGGTCAGGCTAGACATCAAATGCGATCCCGACGAGTGGTTGCGGACCGGCGATGCCGCTACGTCACGAACCATCGCCCACGATGGATACTAGTGCGCACTCTGTCCAACCGCAAACCCGGTACTGCCCGGGTCGTTGGCCCCGCCCCGACAGGCACGGCCGATCTGTTGGCGGCAATCCACCACTCTCCCCTGCCAGCGGCACCGCGCGCCGGCACCGTGCCAGCCCCGACCTCCCCGCAACGCCTTATCCCACGCGGTTTTCCAACTTTTTTCGATGTGCCGGGCCTGCGCTGGCACGCTTGCTGCGATATGACAACCGAGCGCGACACCAACCCGATGCTCAACCAACCACCAAGCTTCACCCTTCCTCTCTAGGAGAACTGAAATGACCACGCTGACCATCCAAGACCTGTCCTCGACCGCAACCCTCGACGCCAAGAAGATGAGCGCCGTATCCGGCGGCCTCGGCCTCTTCGCCCCCTACACCTCGGTCTACAGCCCGTTCAAGCTGTCCATCGACAAGCACACCGAGATCAACCAGCAAAACCAGCAAATGCAAAGCGTGACGAGCGCGTTCGGCAACGGCTCGGCCTTCCAGGACCACATGAAGAACACCGTGACGACCTCGCAGACGGCCAGCAACAACGTGTACGGCCCGGTCTGAGCCCAACGGTCCCGGATCAAGGAGTCCATCATGTCTTCGATCATCGTGCGCGACCTTGCCGCCAGCAAGGAACTCGACCGCAAGTCCCTGTGCGCCATCCGTGGCGGCAATAGCTGGCTCGCCAAGGCCGGCAACATGGGCCCGCTGGCCAACGTGAACATCAACATCAACCAAAGCGTGCAGCAGCTGCAGCAGGTGAACGTGGCTGCGTTCAACAACAACACGCTGGTCGGCGTGGACCTGGGCAACATCAAGCTCGGCGTCAACCCGTCGCAGTGGGGCGGCAACTGGGCGGCGGCCTGACCGGCCACCCTCCAGTGGCGGTGCCGCCACGGCGGCACCGCTGGCCTATACTGAATCGGGCCCGCGCCTGCCCCGGCGCCGCCCGGCCGGCCCCAAACAGACCGGCCATGGCCAGGCCCAAAAGCTGGAGAACGCCATGGCAGTAATCGTCATCAAGGATTTGACGGAGAACATGGACCTCGACCGCGAGGCCATGACCGCCATCACGGGCGGTGCCCGCACCGGAGGCGGCCGCCACTGGCAGGCCCACCGACGTGCGCAGGCGCGCCTGATCCAGTATCCGGAAGGCTTCCCGGGCCAGCCCGAAGCGTCCGGACAGCATGCAGGGCAGGAACGGGTGACCGGGAAGCTGTCGCGCAAATAGGCGCGATACGCCCCGGCAGACAAAGCAAGGCAGTCGCTGCAAAGAAAAGCCCGCCAGACAACTGGCGGGCTTTGGTTGCGGACGGGCCCGGACCACCTGGGTCAACGTCGCCGGCGAATTCCGGTCATTCCTGTGCCAAGCATGTTTTCCCATGGTTCCGCCCATGACGCGGACGTCCATCCGGACCACCCGGATAGTCGAAGAAAACCTGGCAGTGGCATCAATGACCGCAATGCCGGGGGCGAGCGGCAAGCTAACCTTGCCGAAGGCGAATCATCGGGAACGATGGGTGTCCGCCCCATGCGGGCATGGATTGCTCGCGCTCTGAGTATAGGCAGGACGCCCCCGCTTTCAAGCGAGACGCATTCGCAAGTGGCGCCGGATGATTGCCGTGATCCAGATGTGCGCGACACATCTCGTTACGTTTCGCACTGCAACAAAAATTTAATTGTTCTGCTATACTGCGCGCCGTGAGTTTCGCACTGTGAGTTCCGCAAAGCGCCCGGCAATCCTGCCATGGCGTACCCGCTACCTCCCAAGCTCTGCACCCCGCCTCTGTCCTCCAGATGTTCCGTGACAGGTGTTGGCCAGAACGCACCGCTCACCAGACGTCGCCTCGTCTCCGATCCTGATGAACAGCCTGTTTGCCTGCGCTGTTTGCCTGCCAGGGATTAGTAGCCGGTTTATTTAAAAAACCAGCCGCCCACCCTGCCTGCCGCCGTGTTGCCAGCTGAGTCTGTCGAACGGCCTACCGATTGGCGCCGAAGCCTTTTTTAAGACTTTGCACTGCGCCCACCCCTTTGCGCATGACCGCGGGGGTGCCATGCATATTTAATAAGCACGACATGACCCAGCACGATTTCCGTGCGGAGCAATCTTTTGCCTCCGCCACCGACGCATCCGCCACGCCCGCCGACATCAGCCCGCTCGACAAGCTCGACGCCATGCTGACCGCCGGTGACGCGCCCGAAGCGTCCGCAGCACCCGCCCAGGCAGCCCAACCCGTCGACATCGCCGAAAACGGCTTTGCCAAGCTCGGTCTGGACGAAGCCATCCTGCGCGCCCTCTCCGAACTGAACTACCTCACGCCGACGCCGGTGCAGGCCCAGGCCATTCCCCAGTTCCTGGCCGGCCGTGACCTGCTGGTCTCGAGCCAGACCGGCTCGGGCAAGACCGCCGCGTTCATGCTGCCCGCCATCCAGCGCATCAGCGAGAAGGCGGCCCCGAATCGTCCGCGCAGCGACGAACCCGTCAAGCGCATGAAGGGCAAGCGCCCCCGTCCGTCGCCGGCCCAGCCGTCGCTGCTGGTGCTCACGCCGACGCGTGAACTGGCCCTGCAGGTGACCGAGGCTGCCGCCAAGTACGGCCGCCATCTGCGCCGCATCGTCTGCGCCAGCATCCTGGGCGGCATGCCCTACCCGAAGCAGCTGGCCATGCTGTCGAAGATGCCTGACATCCTCGTGGCCACGCCGGGCCGCCTGCTCGATCACATCGAAGCCGGCCGTATCGACCTGTCCGCACTCGACATGCTCGTCTTCGACGAAGCCGACCGCATGCTGGACATGGGCTTTGCCGATGACATCGACGCCATCGTCGCGGCCACGCCGTCCACGCGCCAGACGCTGATGTTCTCGGCCACGCTCGACGCCCGCATCGCCCAACTGGCCTCGCGCCAGCTGCGCGACCCGCAGCGTATCGAGATCGCCGCCGTCCGCGCCGACCAGAGCAACATCGAGCAGCGCCTGCACTTCACCGACGACATGTCGCACAAGGAGCGCCTGCTGGATCACCTGCTGCGCGACGCCTCGCTCAAGCAAGCCATCGTCTTCACGGCGACCAAGCGCGATGCCGATTCGCTGGCCGAACGTCTTTCGGACACCGGTTTCTCGGCCGGCGCCCTGCATGGCGACATGACCCAGGGTGCGCGTAACCGCACGCTGACCGCCCTGCGCCGCGGCAACATCCGCGTGCTGGTGGCGACCGATGTGGCCGCACGCGGTATCGACGTGCCCGACATCACCCACGTGGTGAACTTCGACCTGCCCAAGCAGGCGGAAGACTACGTTCACCGTATCGGCCGTACCGGCCGTGCCGGCCGCTCGGGTATCGCGATCAACCTCGTGAACCATGGCGACATGTTCCAGTGGAAGCGCATCGAGCGCTTCACCAACCACCGCATCGACGCGTCGGTGATCGAAGGCCTCGAGCCGCGTCGCCAGCCCAAGCCGCGTTCGAACTTCGGCGGCAAGCCGGGCGGCAGCGGCGGCGGCTACCGTGGTAACAGTGGCACCGGCGGCGGTTATCGCGGCGGCAACAGCGGTAGCGGCGGTGGCTACCGCGGCAATGGCGGCACCGGCGGCGAGCGCAGCTTCGGCGACCGCAAGTTCGGCGGCGGCGAAAGCCGTGGCTTCGGCGATCGCGGCGGCTTCGGCAACCGTGAAGGCTTTGGTAATCGCGAAGGCTTCGGCAACCGTGAAGGCGCTGCGGCGGCACCGCGCGACGGCAACCGTGGCTTCGGCGACCGTGGCCAGCCGCAACAGCGTCCGTTCGGCGGCGAGCAGCAACGCAGCTTCGGCGGCGAGCGCTCGTTCGGCGACCGCAGCTTCGGCAACCGCGAAGGTTTCGGTAACCGCGAAGGCGCGAACCGTGGCGGCTTCGGCGGCAACCGTGAAGGCGGCGCTCCGCGCGACGGCAACCGCGGCTTCGGCGATCGCGGCGGCTTCGGCGGCCAGCGCAACGGCAACACCCGCTCGCGCTACGAGCGTTGATCGGCTGACCGGGTGACCGGTTGATCAGTTGACCGGGGTCGCTACGATCCATGAAGAACGGCACCCTCGGGTGCCGTTTTTTTTTGCCTGCGTGCGATGGAATCGACGTCGGGGCCTACACCGCGCAGGACCGGAAGCCGACGAAGGAGACATCGTCCTCGGGCAGCAGCGCCGTGCGCGCCCGGGTATGGCGCTGGCGCGCCGGGCTCGCGAACGAGACGCCGCGCACGGCCTGGTGCGTGCCGAAGCGTCCCACCAGCTCCAGGTCAGCCGGCTGCGCCACAAAGCCCGCGTAGGGCTCGTAGGGTGTGGCCGTCCACTCGCGCAGCGCGCCCCATTGCAGGCCACGATTCTGCGTGGCTGCCAGCTCCCACTCCACTTCCTGCGGCAGCCGCCGGCCGGCCCAGACGCACCATGCCTGCGCCTCGAACAGCGTGACGTGGCGCACCGGCTCGTCGGGATTGAGCGTGCGCTCCGCGCCGAAGCGCGACACCATCCACGCCCGGGTGACCAAGTGGCGCGACCAGTAACGCGGCGCCGAGCGCTCCTGCGTCATCAGCCATTGCCGCCCCGCCGCCGACCACCACGACGGGTGCTCGTAGCCGTGGTCTTCGACAAATTCCAGGAATTGCGCATTGGTGACCAGCGCGCCGTCCATATCGAACGCGGGCACATAGGTCTGCTGGGCCGGCAGCTCGTCCGGCAGCGCGAGGCCGTCCGGGTCATGCCAGCCCTGCGTGAAGCGGCCGCCCGGGAAGTGCAGCGTGCCGTTGTGCGAGACGGAGATCGACGGGCCCACGGCAGCCGGCTCGGCCGGCGCCATGCCCAGCGCCTGAAGCAGCGCGGCGATGGTCTCGCCCTGGGCATCCTCATGGAACAGCGCCCGGCGAAACGGATAGAGCGTGACATCTTCGTCGTCGGGCAACAGCGCGATGCGGCGCAGCAGGCCGTCCAGCACCTGCGTGGCGTACTGCTTCACGCGTGCGACATCGGGCAGCACGATTTCCCAGCGCTCGTCCGGGCCGATGCGGTCCGGGTCGAACCATTCATCGGCGCCGTCGAGCAGCGACGGCTCACTGGCCACCGGCAGCCGCACCCCACCCCGCTCGAGGTGGCGCACGCCGCGCAGGCACCACCATTCGGCATGCCAGGCGATGTGACCGAGGGTCCACAGCGGCGGATTGCAGTCGTACTGGCGCGTGACCATCCAGCCCTTGCGGGTCTGGCCGAAGGCCGCCAGCCACGCCAGCGTGCGATTGCGCGACTCCACCAGCGCCTGCGCCAGCCCTTCGCGCGGCAGCCGGCGCGCGTCAGCCCACGTCGCCTTGCCGCCAGTGAAGTGAAGATCGGGAAGCATGGAGAAGCCGCTCATCGACAGATCCGTGACAGAAGGTAAAAGGGATGCCGGGGCCACCGGCTGCGCGCATTATGACACTGGCGCGACGATGGCCCTTCCCGGGCATTCAATCCCCTGCTTGGGCTGCGGCTTCTGTCGCGGACCCGGCCGCGACGGTCAGCCGCGCGCGTGGAACACCGCGAACCAGCCGTTCGGGTCGGTCCAGCACACCGGATCGGTGAAGCCGGCCGACTCGAGCAGGATCGAGAAGTCCTCCGGACGATACTTATAGGAATCCTCCGTATGGATCTGCTCCCCGGCCGCGAAGCGCCGCTCGCCGTCGGCCCAGCGCACGGTTACGTCGCGCGTGGCCTCCAGATGCATCTGCACGCGCGAGGACCGGGCGTCGAAGCTGGCCGCATGGCGCCAGTCGTCGAGCGCGAAGTCGCTGCCAACGATGCGGTTCAGGTTGCGCAGCACGTTGCGATTGAACGCGGCGGTCACGCCGAGGGCGTCGTCATAGGCCGACACCAGCGTCGCAGAATCCTTGAAAAGATCCACGCCGATCAGCACGCCGTCGCCGCGCCCGGCCGCCGCGCGCAGGCGCTGGAGCAGCGCGAGCGCCTCGATCGGGGCGAAGTTGCCGATGCTGGAGCCGGGATAGAAGAACAGCCGCCGCCCGCGCCGGACGCCGCTGGGCAGGTCGAGCGGGCCGCAGAGGTCCGCGCCCAGGCCCAGCATCGGAATATGCGGATTCTGCTGTTGCAGGCCGGTCAGCGTGCCGCGCAGGAACTCCACGGAAATATCGAGCGCCACGTACTGCGCTGGCTGGAGGCTGGGGAACAGCCGCGCGGCCTTCTCGCAGTTGCCCGCACCGAGGTCGATCAGCACGCAGCCACTGCCGGCGCGCGCCGCAATGGCGGGCGCCGAGGTGGCGAAGATCGATGCTTCGGTGCGCGTGGGGTAGTACTCGGGCAGGTCGGTAATCGCCTCGAACAGCCGGGAACCGAGCACATCGTAGAAAAACTTCGGACTGATGCTGGCCGGATGCCGGGTCAGGCCAGCGACGATCTCGGCGCGCAGGGCGCCGCTGTCCTCGTGGTACTGCTGGACGAATTCGGGCTGGAGCGCCGCCGGGGCATGGCCATTGCCATTGACGATGACCGGGGATGGCTCGGGCGCGAGTGTGGGGGCGGGGGCGTGGTGGTTGTGATTGGCTTTGGAGAGAGGTCGAGTTGGGTTCAGTGGTGTCGTAACAGCCGGCATGACGCTTCCTTGTTGTCGATGGGGCACTACGTGAATCCCTCAAAACCGCCATGGCTAGCGCCAGGCGACCGTCATCGGAGTCCGCGCCTGTGCAGTCTGACGCGCACCGGCCGAAGCCAGTCCCAATAGGATAGGTGCATATCGATATGCGTGCAGGATGCCTTGCATCGACTTACATCCGCTGACAATGTCGAAATCTCCACCCAAAAGCCTCATGTTAGATACATTCAAATGGCATGTAGGCTGCACAACATTTTTCCTCGCATTTCGCTTATAATCCCGCCCAGCGCGACCGCTCATGCAGTATCTGCGGACGCGTCCCTTCAAAGGGGAGTAGCTTGGGGGCCATTGCCCTTAGCACAATCGTCATTCCGAGACGCGACCCGTCTCCGGTTGTGCTGACCCTGCCGCGCATTCCGCGTCTGTGTGTCGAGCAAGACCTTTGCAACCTGGTTTCACGTTGCAAAGGCGTTTCCAACTCCCGTGCTTCGTGATCTCAGGTGAACAAAAACCCTTGCGGGCCAAATTGGCTTGCAGCTATTCGTTCGTACCCGAGGAGAGTTCATGGAGTGGTTCACCGATTTGTTCACGATGCAGTTTCTGACGGCGCTGCTGTCCATCGTCGTCATTGACCTGGTGCTGGCCGGGGACAATGCCATCGTGATCGCCCTGGCGGCGCGCAACCTGCCGCCGCATCTGCAGAAGAAGGCCATTGTCTGGGGTACCGTCGGCGCCGTAGTGGTCCGTTCGGCCATGACCATCGGCGTGGTCTGGCTGCTCAAGATCCCTGGCCTGATGCTGGTGGGTGGCCTGGCGCTGGTCTGGATTGCCTACAAGCTGCTGGCCGCCGAGGAAGATGGCGACGAGCACGGCGGCGGCGCGACCACGCTGGTGGGCGCGATGAAGACCATCATCATCGCCGACGCGGTGATGGGCGTGGACAACGTGCTGGCCGTAGCCGGCGCCGCGCACGGCAGCTTCCTGCTGGTGGTGCTGGGCCTGCTGATCAGCATCCCGATCGTGGTCTGGGGCTCGACGCTGGTGCTGAAGCTGATGTCGCGCTTCCCGATCATCATCTACCTGGGCGCCGGCGTGCTGGCCTTCACGGCTGTGCACATGATCGTCAAGGAGCCGCTGATCAAGACGTACTTCGAGACGCATTCGATCGTGCAGCTTGGCCTCTATGTGCTGATCATCGGCGGCGTGCTGGGCGCGGGCTACCTGACGCAGAAGCGTCGCGTGCGCACTACCCCGGCCGAAAGCCACTGACACCAGTCAGACCCCGGCGCGCGGCAGCCCCCTGCCGCGGCGCAGCAAAAGACCGCCTCCGGGCGGTCTTTTGCTTTGCGGGTAAAATCCCCGCTCGGGCGCCCCCGGGCGCCGACATCACTTTCTCCCCGCCCTCGCTTCCAAGCCGATGAAACAGTATCTCGACTTCATGCGCCATGTTTACGAGCATGGCACCGACAAGGCCGACCGCACCGGCACGGGCACCCGCTCGGTGTTCGGCTACCAGATGCGCTTCGACCTGAACGAGGGCTTCCCGGTGGTCACCACCAAGAAGCTGCACCTGAAGTCCATCATCCACGAACTGCTGTGGTTCCTCCAGGGCTCGACCAACATCGCCTACCTGAAGGAACACGGCGTGACGATCTGGGACGAGTGGGCCGACCAGAACGGCGAACTCGGCCCGATCTACGGCTACCAGTGGCGCGCCTGGCCGACGCCGGACGGCCGCCACGTGGACCAGATCGCCGACCTGATGCAGCAGATCCGCAACAACCCGGACTCGCGCCGCCTGATCGTCTCGGCCTGGAACGTCGGCGAGATCCCGCAGATGAAGCTACCGCCCTGCCACGCATTCTTCCAGTTCTACGTGGCCGACGGCAAGCTGTCCTGCCAGCTCTACCAGCGCAGCGCCGACATCTTCCTCGGCGTGCCGTTCAACATCGCCAGCTACGCGCTGCTGACGCACATGATCGCGCAGCAGGCCGGCCTGGCCGTGGGCGACTTCGTCTGGACCGGCGGCGACTGCCACATCTACAACAATCATTTCGAGCAGGTGGAAACCCAGCTCGCGCGCGCGCCGATGAAGCTGCCGACGCTCCAGATCCAGCGCAAGCCGGACAGCATCTTCGACTACAAGTACGAGGATTTCGCGCTGGTGGGCTATGAATCGCACCCCGCGATCAAGGCGCCGGTGGCCGTATGACGCTGCTGACCCTGATCGTCGCCCGGGCACGCAACGGCACCATCGGCCGCGACAACACGCTGCCGTGGCGCCTGCCGGAAGACCTCCAGCATTTCAAGCGTACGACGATGGGCGCGCCGGTCGTCATGGGCCGCAAGACGTGGGATTCCATCGGCCGACCGCTGCCGGGGCGCCGCAATATCGTGGTGAGCCGGAACCGGGACCTGAAGCTGGAAGGCGCCGAGGTGGTGGCATCGCTCGAAGACGCCCAGCGGCTCTGCGTGGGCGTGGAGCAGGTCTTCCTGATCGGCGGCGCGCAGCTCTACGCCGAGGCGCTGCCCAGCGCGGACCGGCTGATCGTTACCGAGATCGACGCCGACGTACCCGGCGACGCGTTCTTCCCGGCCGTGGACCGGACCCGCTGGATCGAACTGACCCGCGAGACGCATCACTCCGAGGCCAACCAGTTCGACTACGCGTTCGTGACGTACGAACGGCCGCCTTCCGGCGAAGAGTAAGCCGAGGCTGCAAAAAAAAACGGCAGGGTTCAAACCCTGCCGTTTTTCGTTGGGCGATCCAGCCCCAGGCCCCAGCCGGTCAGTTCCCGGCGATCGTCATCTGTTCGATCAGGATCGAGCCGGTTTCCTTGGTGCCACGCACCAGCGAGTCCGCGCCGATGGCCACGATTTGCTTGAACATCTCGACCATGCTGCCGGCAATCGTGATTTCTTCCACCGGATACTGGATCACGCCGTTTTCCACCCAGTAGCCCGACGCGCCGCGCGAGTAGTCGCCCGTCACGTAGTTCACGCCCTGCCCCATCAACTCCGTCACCAGCAGGCCGGTGCCCATCTTCTTCAGCATGCCGGCGAAGTCGTCGCCCGGCTGGGTCAGGGTGCTGGTCAGCTTCAGGTTGTGCGAGCCGCCGGCGTTGCCGGTGGTCTTCATGCCCAGCTTGCGCGCCGAGTAGGTGGAGAGGAAATAGCCTTCCACCACACCGTCGCGCACCACGTCGCGCTCGCGCGTGCGCACGCCTTCCTCGTCGAACGGGGCGCTGCCCATCGCGCCCGGCACGTGCGGCGTTTCATGGATCTGGATGTCCGGACCGAACACGGCCTTGCCCAGCGTGTCGTACAAAAACGTCGATTTACGATACAGCGCGCCACCGGACACCGCCTGGACGAACGCGCCGAGCAGGCCAGCGGCCAGCGGCGCTTCGAACAGCACCGGGCACTTGCGCGTGGTCAGCTTGCGGGCATTCAGGCGAGCCAGCGCACGCTCGGCGGCGTAGCGGCCGATGTCCTCGGGCGCGGCCAGCGTCAGCGGGGAGCGCTTGGACGAATACCAGTCGTCGCGCTGCATGCCGCCACCCGAGCCGGCGATGGGCGCGCACGAGATGAAATGGCGGGAATACGGGTAGCCGCCGGAGAAACCGCGCGAGGTGGCCAGCACGAATTGCGAATGCTGCGCGGAAACGCTCGCGCCGTCGCTGTTGCGGATTTTCGGCGAGACCGCGAACGCGGCCGCTTCGGCGCGACGGGCGATGTCGATGGCGCCCTCGGCGTCCACCGTCCACGGGTGGAACAGGTCCAGGTTCTGCGGATTCTTCTCGAGCAGGTCTTCCTCGGCCAGCCCGGCGCAATCGTCCTCGGCGGTGAAGCGGGCGATGTTGTAGGCGGCCTCGGCCGTGGCGCGCAGCGCCGCCGGCGAGAAATCGGACGTGCTGGCGTTGCCGCGCCGCTGGCCGATCATCACCGTAACGCCAACCACCTTGTCGCGGTTCTGCTCGATCGTCTCCACCTGGCCCTTGCGCACCGTCACCGACAGGCCGCTGCCCTCCGAGATCTCGGTAGCGGCGTCGGTCGCCCCAAGCTCGCGTGCCACGCGCAGCACATCGGCCGCCATGGCCTTGAGCTGGTCCTGGGAATAGGTGAAATGCGAGGTTTTGTCGGCAATCTGGTCCATGCGGTGGTCCATGTGGGCAAGCGTGATCAAAAGTCCAAACGGGAATCATAGCAAGATAAAATGCCGGCTATGACGCGAAATACCCGTAGCCCCTCCAATTCCCGTTTCCCCGGTGGCTTTGCCCCCGAGCCGGACGACGACCTGCCCAAGAGCAAGTCGCAGCGCAAGCGCGACATGACCGCGCTGCAAGACCTGGGCGTCGAGCTCGAAGCCCTGGCCAAGGACCGCCTGGCGCGCGTGCCGATGCCTGAGTCGCTGGCGGACGCCATCCACGCCGCCCGCAAGATCAACAGCCACGAAGGCAAGCGCCGCCAGATGCAGTTCGTCGGCAAGGTCATGCGCGGGCTGGACGACGACGAACTCGACGCCATCCGCGCCGCGCTGGAAGGCTTCAAGGGCACAAGCAAGGCCGAGACGGCCCGGCTGCACCTGATCGAACGCTGGCGCGAACTGCTGCTGGCCGACGACGCGATGCTGACCAAGTTCCTCGGCGAGCACCCCACCGTGGACGTGCAGGCCGTGCGCAATATCATCCGCAATGCCCGCAAGGAGCGCGAAATGAGCAAGCCGCCCAAGTACTTCCGCGAGCTGTTCCAGGCCGTGAAGACCGCGCTGGAAGAGAAGGATGCCGCCACTGGCGCCGCAGCCGACGCCGCCACCCCGCCCGCACAGGAGCCCGAGGCATGACCTCTCCCCTGACCACCCAGCCCAGTTCCCCGGCCGTGCGTAAGCATCCCGACGAGCTGATCGTCGGTTTCGTGTCGATTTCTGACCGGGCGTCGTCCGGCACCTACCAGGACGAGGGCATCCCCGCCCTGCGGGACTGGTTCGGCCGCACCCTGACCTCGCCGTGGCAAGGGGTGGAACGGCTGATTCCGGACGAGCAGGCGCTGATCTCGCGCACGCTGATCGACCTGGTGGATGTGGCGGGCTGCGACCTAGTGCTGACCACGGGCGGCACCGGCCCGGCCCGGCGCGATGTGACGCCGGAGGCAACTCTGGCGGTCGGTACCAAGGAAATGCCGGGATTTGGCGAGCAGATGCGGCAGGTCAGCCTGCATTTCGTGCCGACCGCGATCCTGTCGCGCCAAGTGGCCGTGATCCGCGAGACGCCGGGCCGTGCTGCGCTGATCATCAACCTGCCCGGCCAGCCGCGCGCCATCCGCGAGACGCTGGAAGGTCTGCGCGATGCCGACGGCAAGTCCGTGGTCCAGGGCGTGTTCGCGGCGGTGCCATATTGCATCGACCTGATCGGCGGCCCCTACGTGGAAACCGACGAGGCCGTGGTCAAGGCGTGGCGCCCGAAGCACGCCATCCGCGCGAAGTCCTGACTAGATATTTAGAGAGAACGGCTACTTCAGGCCGAGGTAGAGCCCGATGGGCACGAACACCACGGCCCCGATGTTGCCGAGCAGCACGATGGAGGCCACCTGATCCGGCTCTTGCCGGAAATGGTCGGCCACCAGGAAATTGAGCACCGCCGGCGGCAGGGCCGCGAAGACGAACAGCAGCCCGCGCTGGAGATCGGTCAGCGGGACCCACAGCGCCAGCGGCAACGCCACCGCAATGCCCACCAGCGGGCACACCGCCGCGCCCAGCAACCCCATCCCCCAGTTCCGCAGGCTGACGTCCTTCATCCGCACGCCGAGCGCGAACAGCATCAGCGGCACCGTGGCATCGCCCAGCAGCTTGATCGACTCGAAAACCGGCTCGGGCAGCGTGAACCACGGCCGCGCCAGCGACAGCGCCACGCCGGCCACGGTGGCCAGCACCATCGGGTTGCGGGCGATCTGCGTCAGCGAGGCATGCCGGTTGACGATCTTGAGCCCCAGCGTAAAGTGCATCAGATTCGACGCCGCGAACAGCGCCACCGCCGGCGCCAGCCCGGCCGGGCCGAACGCGAAGACCGACAGCGGCAGGCCCATGTTGCCGCTGTTGTTGAACATCATCGGCGGCACGAAGGTGCGCGGATCGGCCTTGATCAGCCGGGCGACGATCCACGCAAGGATGCCGGAGCCGATCACCACCGCCACCGCGCAGCCAAGCAGCGCCAACTGGTCCGCCAGCACGAAATCCTTGCTGACGAAGGCCGAGACCACCAGCAGCGGCGCGATCACGTCGAGCGTGGCGCGGTTGATGCCGGTCATGTCTGGGTGGGCGCGCCGGCCGTAGAGCCATCCGACCAGGATGATCAGGATGACCGGCGTAATGATCGAAACGATACGGGTGAACATGGCGGAAGGGGCGGCGTAGCCGGGGCCCCTCCCCGTCAAGCGGAAGGACTGGCCGGCCCGCGGGGTTCTTGTTCTGTCTTAGGCTGCCGGGGCGGTGGGCGCAGCGGGCGCCGCCGGGGTTTCCGTGGCGGCCGGCGTGGACGCCTTGATAAAGTGCGTGCGGTAGTAGCGCAGTTCCTCCACCGACTCGAGGATATCGGCCAGCGCCGTGTGCAGCTGGCGCTTGGCGAAACCCTTGTGGATGGCCGGCTCCCAGCGCTTGCAGAGTTCCTTCAGCGTGGAAACATCGAGGTTCCGGTAGTGGAAGAACGATTCCAGCTTCGGCATGTAACGCGCCATGAAGCGGCGGTCCTGGCAGATCGAATTGCCGCACATCGGCGACTTGCCGGCCGGCACCCAGCGCTTCAGGAACGCCAGCAGTTCGGCTTCGGCCTGCGCCTCGGTGAGCGTGGACGCCTTGACCTTGTCGATCAGGCCCGAGCGGCCGTGCGTGCCCTTGTTCCAGTTGTCCATGCCGTCGAGCACGGCGTCGGCCTGATGGATCACCAGCACCGGCCCTTCGGCCAGGATATTGAGTTCGGAGTCGGTCACCACCACGGCAACCTCGATAATCCGGTCGGAATCCGGCTGCAGGCCGGTCATTTCCATATCCAACCAGATGAGGTTGTTTTCACTTTTGACGGAGGTGGCGGCTGGGCTAGTCATCTGGGTACGGCTCGATATTGGGGACAGGAAGAAAACCGGCCGGACAGGCGTCCGGCGCGAACAATTTATAATTCTCGCATATCCGCCACAATTGCCCGGCTGCGTACCCTCGCCGCCGGTCGGCAGTCTCACCGAGCGACTTTCGCGAAACTACTATGGCCTTGCCGATGTTCACGTTGATTTTCCTGGCCGCGCTGGTCGTCATGGTGCTGACCAAGCTCTGGCTGGCCGCGCGCCAGGTGCGCCATGTCGGCCGCCATCGCGGCGCCGTGCCGGCCCGCTTCGCCGACACCATCACGCTCTCCGCCCACCAGAAGGCCGCCGACTACACCATCGCCCGCACGCGGCTGTCGATGCTGGAGGTGCTGGCCGGCGCCGCCGTGCTGATCGGCTTCACCATGCTGGGCGGGCTGCACGCGCTGAACCACTTCTGGCTCGGTGTGTTCGACGGCGGCGGCTACCTGTACGGCGTGGCGCTGATTGCCAGCGTGGCGCTGATCGGCGGCCTGGTCGACCTGCCGTTTTCGCTATATGGCCAGTTCGGCATCGAGCAGCGCTTCGGCTTCAACAAGATGACGTTCGGCCTGTGGCTGCTCGACCTCGCCAAGATGACGCTGGTCGCCTGCGTGCTGGGCCTGCCGCTGCTGCTGGCCGTGTTGTGGCTGATGGAGCGCGCCGGCACCTACTGGTGGGTCTGGACCTGGCTGCTGTGGATGGCCTTCAGCCTGCTGCTGCAGGTGATCGTGCCGACCTTCATCGCCCCGCTCTTCAACAAGTTCGAGCCGCTGGCCGACGAGGGCCTGCGCCAGCGCATCGAGGCGCTGCTGCGCAAGTGCGGCTTTGCCAGCAAGGGCCTGTTCGTCATGGATGGCAGCAAGCGCAGCGCGCACGGCAACGCCTACTTCACCGGCTTCGGCGCGGCCAAGCGCATCGTCTTCTTCGACACCCTGCTCTCCCGCCTGGACGGCGAGGAAGTGGAAGCCGTGCTGGCGCACGAGCTGGGTCACTTCAAGCGCCGCCACGTGGCCAAGATGATTGCGGTGACCTTCGCGCTCTCGCTGGTGTTCCTGGCGCTGCTGGGCTGGCTGTCCACGCGGGCGTGGTTCTACACGGGGCTGGGGGTGCTGCCGAACTTCGGCACCAGCAACCACGCGCTGGCGCTGGTGCTGTTCTTCCTGGCGCTGCCGGTGTTCACCTTCGTGCTCGGGCCGCTGGCCAGCCAGTCGTCGCGCAAGCACGAGTTCGAGGCCGACGAGTTCGCGGCCCATCAGACCAATGCCGGTCACCTCGTGTCCGCGCTGGTCAAGCTGTACAAGGACAACGCGTCCACGCTGACGCCCGACCCCATCTATAGCGCGTTCTACTATTCGCACCCGCCGGCGGCGCAGCGGATCGACCGCCTGCTGGCGCACGCATGAACCGTCACGCGCGCCATCACAACGCCGGCAAGGGCACCGGCCAAGCTTCCGAGACCGCACTGATCATCGCCGCCCATGGCCGCCACTATGTGGTGGAGTTGGGCGACGGATCGCGGATCCACGCGTTCCCGCGCGGCAAGAAGAGCGACTGCGCCGTGGGCGACCACGTGGCCGTGGAGATGGCCGCGGCGGACCAGTGCGTGATCACCGCCGTCTCGCCACGCAAGAACCTGCTGCATCGCTCGGACCAGTTCAAGTCCAAGATGCTGGCCGCCAATATCGACCAGGTGGTCATCGTGCTGGCCACGGAGCCGAGTTTTTCCGAGGATCTGCTGGGCCGCGCGCTGGTGTCGGCGGAGGCGCTGGCGATTCGTCCCCTCGTCATCCTGAACAAGACCGACCTGACCGCACGGCTGGACGACGCCCGGCGGCGCCTGAAGCTCTACCAGGACCTGGGCTACGACACCGTCGAGCTGTCCGTCCATGGCCGCCCGGAAGAGGCGTTGGCGACACTCCAGCCGCGCACGGCCGGGGTGTCGAGCATCCTGATCGGCCAGTCGGGCATGGGCAAGTCGTCGCTGCTGAACCTGCTGATTCCCGGCGTGGAAGCGCAGACGCGTGAAATTTCGGCCAAGCTCGATTCCGGCAAGCACACCACTACGTTCACCCGGCTCTATCACCTGCCGGCCGACTGGGGCACGGTCGAAGGCCGGCCCGGCTACCTGATCGACTCGCCGGGCTTCCAGGAATTCGGCCTCCACCACCTCAGCGAAGGCATGCTGGAGCGCGCGTTCCCCGAGTTCCGGCCCAGGCTCACCGAATGCCGGTTCTATAACTGCCATCACATCAACGAGCCCGGCTGCGGCGTGCTGGCGGCCATCGACGGCGGCGAGATCTCCGAGCGCCGCCATCAGCTGTACACGCAGCTGCTGCACGAGTCCCGGCAGCAGAAGCCGTGGTAACCGTGGAGTAGCCCGATGAAGCTGCTATTGCGGTCCACATCGCTGGTTCATGCCGCGCACTGCGAAAACGTGCTGCGGGCGGCGGGCATTCGCGCCGAGGTCCGCAACACGTGGCTGGGCGGTGCGGCCGGGGACATCCCGTTCCAGGAGAGCGCGCCGCAGGTCTGGATTCTCGACGATGCGGCAGAAGCCGACGCCTGGGCCGTGCTCAACGCCGCCGCCAACCCGCCGCCAGGGCCACGCTGGCAATGCACGGGCTGCGCGGAATGGCACGAGGCGCAGTTTGCGTCGTGCTGGCGCTGCGGGGCGCATCGGGAGTAATCGGGAAAACCAAGGGAATAAAAAAACGCCACGATCGTGGCGTTTCTTCTTGGTGGATCTTGGTCGAAGGCTGCGGTCAGCCCACCCAGAGCGCTAGCGACACCATCGCCAGCAACAGCATCCACAGGATGACCGCGCGCCAGACCAGCCCCACCGCCGATTGCAGCGTGCGCACGCCGGGGTCGGCGCCGTACTCGGGCGGCACCGGCTCGGCGGTGTCTTCCATGCCCGGCGCGTAGTCCACACCGGCCAGACTCGTGCGCAGCATCACGCTGGAGTCGTCCTCGGCCAGCGGCGCGCCAAGCCGCACGCCGAGCGCCCCGCCGCCGCTGGCGAGCAGGATGCCGTTGATCGCATCATTCCACTTGCGCGCGTGGTTGCGCCACGCGTACACGGCATCCTCGAAATTGCCGACGATGGCAAACCCGATCGCCGTCAGCCGCGAAGGTACCCAGTCCAGCACATAGAACGCCTGCGAGGCAAAACGCCCCAGCGCCGGGCTGCGCTCGTTCGACGGCTGGTTCCACTGCCGGCTCAGGAACTCGGCGGTGCGGTACAGCACGACACCACCCGGGCCAATCGGCACCAGAAACCAGAAAAACACCCCAAATACATGGCGATGGACGGCGATGATGGCCGCCTCAAGCGTGTGACGCACGATCTCGCTGACCGGCATGTCGACCGTGTCCAACCCGGTCCACTCGTGCAGCAGCGTGCGCGCGGTATGCGGGTCGTCGCGATTCAGCGCCTCGTGGATATCGGTGAAGAAGTGGCTGAACTGGCGGAAGCCGAGGGTCAGATAGAGCAGCAGGACGTTCCAGGCCAAGGTCAGCGCCACGCTGATCGACGCCAGCAGGTAGTGGACCAGCACGGCAGCCAGCGTGAGCGGCAGCACCGCGGTCAGCCAGGCCAGCGCGGCATCGCGCGGGCGGCCCGTGTCGAAGGCGTGTTCGGCCCGCTCCCCCAGTACGCGCACGATGTCGTAAATAGGGTTATTCCGGCCCAAGGCTCGGAACTGTTCGGCGATCAGCGCCAGAAGAATGGAAACAAAGGTCATCGCGTGACGGTGGCGACGGACGTTGGCGCGACGGCGAAGTGCCGGTCCGGTCGCATTGCGGTATAGCCAGACGATAGCATAGCGTCACGCCGCACCGTCAATGGGAAAGACCTGTAAGCAGGTGTTAAACGCATCCATGAAAAAGCCCGCCGGGGGCACCGGCGGGCGGACGACGACAGGCTAACGTCGCGTTCAGGGCAGGTCGAAGACCAGCACTTCGGCCTCGCTGCCTTGGGTCAGGGTGATGGCCTCGACCGCTTCGAGCTTCGCAGCATCGCCGGCCCCGAGCGCCTGGCCGTTGACCGTGATCGCACCGCGCGCCACGTGCACATAGGCACGGCGGCCCGGGGCGATGGCCAGCGTGGCGGCCTCGTCCCCATCGAACAACCCGGCGTAGAGCCGCGCGTCCTGATGGATCACCACCGAGCCCTCAGCACCATCCGGGCTGACGACGAGGCGCAGCTTGCCGCGCTTTTCCTCGACCGGGAAATTGCGCTCCTCGTAGCCCGGCTCAATGCCGTTCTCGGCAGGAATCACCCAGATCTGCAGGAAGTGCGTGGTGTCGTGCGCGGCGTGGTTGTATTCCGAGTGCCGCACGCCGGTACCGGCGCTCATCCGCTGCACATCGCCCGGGCGGATCACGCTGCCATTGCCGATGCTGTCCTTGTGCGCAAGTTCGCCATCGAGCACATAACTGATGATTTCCATGTCCCGGTGGCCGTGCGTGCCAAAGCCCATGCCCGGCGCCACGCGATCCTCATTGATCACACGCAGCGGCCCGAACTGAACATGGCGTGGGTCGTAGTAATCTGCGAAGGAGAAGCTGTGATACGACTTGAGCCAGCCATGGTCCGCATAACCGCGTTCGTCTGACTTACGGATTTCAATCATTTTGATGGCCCTCCTTGTGGCCTCCGAGGTTCCCAAAATTGCCTGTCACAATCGGACTGGCTTGGGTCAGCGGCGTTTCGATGCTAGGCAGTTTAGGGGAGTCGGCGTATATTGGCGGGCACCCAGTTAGAAGAATTCATTCAGATTTTCTGAACATGCCACTCTCCCTCGAATCCCTCGAAGTCCTGGACGCCATCGAGCGCAAGGGCAGCTTTGCCGCCGCCGCCCACGAAATGGGCAAGGTGCCCTCGGCGCTGACCTATGTGGTCCGCAAGCTGGAAGAGGATCTGGACGTCCTGCTGTTCGACCGCCGCCGTCACCGCGCCGAACTGACCCCGGCGGGCCGCGCCCTGCTGGACGAAGGCCGCCACCTGCTCCACGCGGCCGACGACCTCGCGCGGCGCGTCAAGCGCCTCGCCACGGGCTGGGAGGCCAACCTCAGCATCGCCCTGGACGACCTCGTCAACTTTCGCGCGCTGCTGCCGGTGATCCAGGATTTCTATGCCGAGAACACCGCCACGCGGCTGCGCTTTTCGAAGGAAGTGCTAGGCGGCGCCTGGGATGCGCTGGTCAGCAACCGGGTCGATCTGGTCATCGGCGGGGCCTACGAGGCGCCCAGCACGCAGGGCTTCCAGGTGCGGCCGCTCGGGTCGGTGCCGTTCGTGTTCGCGGTGGCCTCGCACCATCCGCTGGCCACCGAGGAAGGACCGCTGACGACGATGCAGATCGCCAAGCACCGCATCGTGGCCGTGGGCGATACCTCGCGCAACCTGCCGGCGCGTACGCACGGCGTGCTGGCCGGGCAGGATGTCCTGGTGGTGCCGACCATGCGTGACAAGCTCGAGGCGCAGATCCGTGGCCTCGGCTGCGGCTGGCTGCCGGCCCCGATGGCCGCGCCCCATATCGAAAGCGGCGTGCTGCTGGCCCGTGAGACCGTGGAAGTGCGCGCGCCCGGCAATTTCAAGGTGGCGTGGCGCACCAGCTCGCGCGGCAAGGCGCTGCAATGGTGGACCAGCAAGCTCGAAGACCCCCGCCTTGCGCAGGCGCTGATGCAGCAGCCGCTAGCCAGCCAGCCGGCCTGAGGGAGTTGCCGATGCCCCGCTATCGCGGGCGCTTTGCGCCCTCGCCCACCGGCCCGTTGCACCTGGGCTCGCTGGTCACGGCGCTGGCCAGCTGGCTCGACGCCCGCGCCCATGGTGGCGACTGGCTGGTCCGCATCGAGGACATCGACTATCCGCGCTGCGTGAAGGGCGCCGATTTCGACATCCTGCAGACCCTGGAACGGCTCGGGCTGCACGCCGACGAGGCGCCCGAATGGCAGAGCCGCCGCGAGTCGCTGTACGGCGACGCGCTGCGCCGCCTCGACGCCAGCGGCCAGCTCTACCCCTGCGGCTGCTCGCGCAAGGAGATCGCCGACTCGCTGATCCATGTGCGCGAGCGCCACCAGACGCTCGGCTACCCCGGCACCTGCCGCAACGGCCTGCACGGCAAGCTGCCACGCGCGTGGCGGGTGCGCGTGCCGGACGGCCCGGCCGCCATGATCTGTTTCGACGACCGCTGGCAGGGTCGCCAGTGCCAGGACCTGGAAACGGAACTCGGCGATTTCGTCCTGCGCCGCGCGGACGGCCTGTGGGCCTACCAGCTCGCCGTCGTGGTCGACGACGCCGCGCAAGGCATCACCCATATCGTGCGCGGGTCCGACCTCCTCGACTCCACGCCGCGCCAGATCCATCTGCAACATCTGCTGGGCCTGCCCACGCCGTCCTACCTGCACGTGCCCGTGGTGGTGAATGCCGATGGCGAGAAACTCAGTAAGCAGAGCGGCGCGCAGGCCATCGACACGGCCGCGCCGCTGGAAGCGCTGCGCATGGCCGGGACGCATCTCGGCATCGCCAATGGCGAGACTAGCGTGCCGGCCTGGCTGGCGGCGGCAACCGGGCAGTGGGCGGTGATGCAGCGCTGACCGGGCGCTCTTCCGAACCTCGCGCACCAAACAATAATGGCACCCGAAGGTGCCATTTTTTGTTGCCCGGGCAGTCTGTTATGACTTGCGCGGCGCGCCGCCCAGCAGCGCGGCCACGGGACGCTTCGGCGCCGGGCGGCCACGGCTCAGCGCGGCAGCCAGTTGCTCGTCGGCCGGCTGCGCGTTGGCGTGATGGTTCGACGGCTCGTACGGGCGCGAGAAGAACGGATCGTCCGACGGACGGAACGCCTGACGGCCACCGCTTTCGGTGCGGCGACGACGGCCCGGCACGGCTTCCGCCTCCGCCGCCGCTTCACCGCCGTTGTCACGGGTGCGGCGCACATCGGCACGCTGGCGACGACGGTCCGTTTCCTCTGTGCGCGCACGCTCGCCGGTCGGGTCGAAGCCATTCAGCTCGCCGCGCGGAATGCTGCGCTTGATCAGTTTCTCGATATCGGCCAGCAGGCGGTCATCGCCGCCCTGCACGTAGATCGAGAGCGCATCGCCGCTGGCGCCAGCCCGGCCCGTACGGCCGATGCGGTGCACATAGTCTTCCGCGCTGTACGGCAGGTCGAAGTTGATCACGCACGGCATGGCCGGGATGTCCAGGCCACGGGCGGCCACGTCGGTAGCCACCAGGGCATCGATCGTGCCGGTCTTGAAGCCTTCCAGCGTCTGCATGCGCTCGGTCTGGGTCTTGTCGCCGTGGATGGCGGCGGCGTTGATGCCCTCGCGCTCCAGGTGACGCGCCAGGCGCGAGCAGCCGATCTTGCTGTTGACGAACACGATGCACTGGCGCGAATCGGTTTCCGACGCGCGCTGCTTGAGCAGGTGCACCACGGCGGCCTGCTTGTGGCCGTCTTCCACGCGGTAGACCATCTGGCGCACGTTCTCGTTGGTCGAGTTGCTGCGTGCCACTTCGATCGTCACCGGCTGCTTCAGGTAGCTCGAGGCCAGCCGCTTGATTTCCGGCGAGAACGTGGCCGAGAACAGCAGCGTCTGGCGCTGGGCCGGCAGCAGGTTGATGATGCGCTGCAGGTCCGGCAGGAAGCCCATGTCGAGCATGCGGTCGGCTTCGTCCAGCACCAGCATCTGCACCTGCGACAGGTTCACCGACTTCTGCTGCACGTGGTCCAGCAGGCGGCCCGGCGTGGCGACGAGGATTTCCACGCCACGGCGCAGCGCATCGGTCTGCGGGTTCATGTCTACGCCGCCGAACACCACGGTGCTGCGCAGGTCGGTATGCTTGGCGTAGCGCGCCACGTTGTCGTAGACCTGATCGGCCAGTTCGCGCGTCGGCGTCAGCATCAGCGCACGCACCGGGTGGCGCGCGGGCGAGGCACTCGCGTTCGACATCGGCAGCAGGCTCTGGATGATCGGCAGCGCGAAGCCTGCCGTCTTGCCGGTGCCGGTCTGCGCGGCGCCCATCACGTCCTTGCCGAGGAGGACCACCGGAATGGCCTGCGCCTGGATCGGCGTCGGCGTGGTGTAGCCCTGTTCGGTCAAGGCGCGCAGGATGCGCGAATCCAGCCCGAAGCTTTCGAACGTTTGCTCTGCGGCTGGGGTCTGGTCTGGGGTGGTCGTCATCGTCATGGTTTCGGTGTCTGGCGGGCGAGGCCCGCGCCAACTGACACGCGTCTCGAGAAAGGCATGCCGGGCTGCGCCAACGCGGGGCGTTGGGTCACGATCGGCAATTGCCCAGAAAATCAAAGACTTGGATTCTACCATCAGTGCCCGGTGCATCGTGAGTATCGCCAGATGTCATGTCAACGCCGTGTCACATGGTGCGGCGACGATACTGGCCCGACGATGTGCCGGCAGCGGCCCACCTGAGCCCGATTCCAGACCCATTCATGCCGAATACGCCACAACTTGCGCCCTCCCCGACCGATCTGGCCCGTCGGCGCTTCCTGCGCACATCGAGCCGCTTCCTGGGTCTGGGCGTCGGCATGAGTGCGCTGAGCAGCACATTGATCGCCGCGCCGGCCGTGGTGTCCTCGGCCCGGCCCAGTGCGCCGGCAGGCATTCAGCTGGGCGATCCCTCGGATGACGGCCTCGTGGTCTGGGCCCGCGCCGACCGCCCGGCGCGGATGGTCGTCGAATACAGCACCGACCCGTCGTTCCGCAACGCCGCCCGCCACTCCGGGCCGCTGGCCAGCGCCGAGACCGACCTCACCGCCCGCACGCTGCTGACCGGCCTGGCGCCGGGCCAGCCGTATTTCGTGCGCGTGGCGTTCGAGACCCCGGGCGAGCGGCGCGGACTGGGTCCGTGGCTGGACGGCAGCTTCCGCACCCCCTCGCTGGCCGCCGACCGCCCCGTGCGCTTCGTCTGGTCCGGCGATACGGTCGGCCAGGGCTGGGGCATCAATCCGGAACTGGGCGGCATGCGCATCTACGACGCCATGCGCCAGCGCAACCCTGACTTCTTTATTCACAGTGGCGACACGATCTACGCCGACAGCCCCATCCAGGCCGAGCAGAAGGCCGAGGGCGGCCGGATCTGGAAGAACGTCGTCACCGAAGAAGTCAGCAAGGTGGCCGAGACCCTGAAGGAATTCCGGGGCCGCCATCGCTACAACATGCTCGACGAGAACGTGCGCCGCTTCGCCCGGCAGGTGCCGCAGATCTGGCAGTGGGATGACCACGAGGTGACCAACAACTGGTCCGCGTCGAAGGATCTGTCCGGCGATGCGCGCTACACCGAGAAGGACGTCAGCGTGCTGGTGGCGCGCGGCCAGCGTGCCTTCCTCGAGAACGCGCCGATGCGCTGGCACCGCCAGGGGCTGGACGAGCGCGTGCATCGCCGCATCGCCCAGGGCCCCCTGCTCGATGTGTTTGTGCTCGACATGCGCAGCTTCCGGGGCCCGAACGGCTACAACCGCGAAACCGTGGAAGGCAAGGACACGCCTTTCCTCGGCAACGCGCAGCTGGAATGGCTGATGGCGGAACTGGTGGCGTCGCGCGCCACGTGGAAGGTGATTGCAGCGGATATGCCGATCGGCCTCGGCGTACCCGATGGCAAGGATGCACAGGGCCGCGCGCTCTGGGAGGCCATCGCCAATGGCGACGGCCCGGCGCTGGGCCGCGAACTGGAAACCGCGCGGCTGCTGACGCGGATGCGCCAGGCCGGCCTGAAGAACGTGGTGTGGATCACCGCCGACGTGCACTACTGCGCCGCGCACCACTACGCGCCCGAGCGGGCCGTCTACCGGGATTTCGATCCGTTCTGGGAATTCGTGGCGGGGCCGCTCAACGCGGGCAGCTTCGGTCCCAATCCGCTCGACAACACCTTCGGGCCGCGCGTGGTGTTTCAGAAGGCGCCGACCGCGCAGAACCTGTCGCCGCTGGCCGGTTTCCAGTTTTTCGGCGAGATCAATATCGATCCGGCCTCGCGCGCGCTGACCGTGGATCTGCGCGACCTGAACGGCGTGTCGCAGTACGCGCAGACCTTGCAGGCACAGGGCTGAACAACTGGCGGCGCCCCGCTCCCGGAGGGAGAGGGGTTGGAGGATAGGGCCGGAATATCAACGAAGTTCGACATGTTGATCGGCAAAGGTCCGCCCCATCCCCCGCCCCGGTATAGGCGAGGAACCGCCAAACGGCCGTCTGAATCGACGGCCAGCCTCAGTCGCTCTTGATATTGTTGTCCTTGATCACCTTGCCCCATTTCGCATAGTCGTTGCGCATGCGCGTGGCGAGCTGATCGGGCGGCATGTAGGACGCCACCGTGCCGGCGCCCAGCATCTTCTGCTGGACGGTCGGATCGGCCAGCGCAGCCTTCAGTTCAGCGGAGAGCTTGGCGACGATCTCCTTCGGCGTGCCGGCCGGCACCAGCAGCCCGCCCCACGACGACGCATCGAAGCCCGGGAAGCCCTGCTCCGCCACCGTCTTCACATCGGGCGTGAAGCTGACGCGCTTGGCCGAGCCCACCGCGATCGGCCGCAGCTTGCCGGCCTTGATGTGCGGCAGCGCCGCGATCATGTCCGCGAACATCATCGGCACCTGGCCGGCCAGCAGGTCGGAAATCGCCGGCGCGCTGCCCTTGTACGGCACGTGCTGGACGTCGAAATGGCCGAGGTTCTTCAGCAGTTCCGTCGACAGATGGCCGAAGCTGCCATTACCGGCGCTGGTGTAGTTGAACTCGCCGGGCTTGGCCTTGACCTTGGCGATGTACTGCTGCAGGTCGGTCACATCGGGCATCGACTGCGGATTGACCACCATTACGATCGGCAGCTCATAGGCCGCGCCCACCGGCGTGAGGTCCTTGAACAGGTCGTAGCTCTTGCGCGGAATCAGGTGCGGGGCCAGCAGCGTCGGCGTGGCCAGCATCAGCAGCGTGTAGCCATCAGGCGCGGCCTTGGCCACGGCCTCGGCGCCGATGGTGCCCGAGGCGCCCGGGCGGTTGTCGATCACCACGGTCTGCTTCAGGCTCTCGCCCATCTTCTGGCCGATGATGCGCGCGGCGGTGTCGGTCGGGCCGCCGGCCGGGAACGGCACGATCAGGCGGATCGGCTTGTCCGGGTAGCCCTGCTGGGCCAGCGCGGGCGCGGCGAGCAGCGGCAGCGTGGCGGCGACGGACAGCGCGAGCGCGGAAATCGTAAAACGACGACGTTGGTAATGCACGGTGTTTCCTCCAATGGGCCGGTCGTGGCCGGCTTGCTTCTTCGACTGACTAACTAATAGATACCGCGCGAGATTCAGAGCGTCATCACGCCCGGGCGGAACAGGCGCGGGTCCATCTGGCGCAGGTCATCGGCCACGGCCACGGGGGTGGCGCATTGGTCGAGCACATCGCGCTGCAGGTCCATGCCCGGGGCGATTTCCACCAGCGTCAGGCGCGCTTCGCCATTTGCGTCGGCGCGCATCTCGAACACCGCGCGCTCGGTCACGTACAGCACCGGCACGCCGAGCGAGGCCACGTACGGGCCGTTGAAGCTCAGGTGAGACACCTCGGGCACGATCTTCTTGACGCGGCCTTCGCGCACGATGCGCAGCTGGTCGTCCTCGACGCGGATCTCGAGTCCGCCCGCCGTCAGCGTGCCCATGAAGACCAGCGCGCGGGCGCTCTGGGTGATGTTGATAAAGCCGCCCACGCCCGCGATCAGCGCGCCCTCGCCTTCGCCAAACTTGCTCACGTTGACGTTGCCGTGGCCGTCGAGTTCGGCCAGGCCGAGGATGGCCAGGTCGATGCCGCCGCCCTCGTAGAAATCGAACTGGGCTGGCTGGTCCACCACGGCCTCGGGGTAGGCGGAGGCGCCGAAGCTCAGGCCATCCGCCGGCGTGCCGCCGATGGGGCCCGCCTCCACGGTCAGCGTGAAGCCGCCGAGCCCGGCCTGGTGCGCGAGCGCGCCCACGGCGGCGGGCATGCCCACGCCGAGGTTGACCACGCGCGGCTGGCGGCGCGCGATCTCCATCGCGGCGCGGCGCTGGACGATGGTGCGGGCGTCGAGCGGCGCGGCGGTGGCCGGCAGCGCCTCGGCCTCGCGGGCCGCTTCGGCCGCCGCAGCGGCCTCCCCGCGCCACGGCGTGACATAGGCGGCGTTATAGGTCTCGGCGAACGTCATCTGATGGTGCGCCGGCTCCTCGCTGACCACCACGTAATCGACGAGGATGCCCGGCACGTGAATGGCCTGGAGGTTCTCGTGGTAATCGACGATCGACTCCACTTGCGCGATCACGATGCCGCCCGAGTTGTGCGCGGCCTGCGCCATCGCCAGCAGCTCGTGGTGGAACGCCTCGCGATGCGTGCTCAGGTTGCCGCGCGTGTCCGAGGCGGTGCAGCGGATCAGCGCGCAATGAATCGGAAAGCTCGGATAGAACAGGTATTCGTCGCCCCGGAAATCGACCGCTTCGACCCAGTTGGCGCGGCCTGCCGCGATGGCGTCGTGCGCGCGCTGGTTGATGGCGCCGCCGTGGTAGCGCGCATCCTGCGCGGTGCGCGGATCGACGAAGGTATGGAGGCCGACCTTCGTCATCACGCCCGGCTTGCCGCCGGCGATGGCCCGATACAAGTGGGTCAGCACGCCCTGCGGCAGGTTGAAGCCCTCGCAGTCCTCGTTCATGGCAAGCGTGGCCAGCCGCGTGGCCGAGCGCCAGTGACCGCCGACGATGGCCCGGGTCATGCCGGCATTGCCGAAGTGATTCACCCCGCGCGCGCCGCGGTCGCCCTGGCCGGCCGAATAGACCAGCGTCAGGTCTCGCGGAAGGCCGTCCTGCAGGAAGCGCGACTCCAGCGCCTCGGTCACGCCCTCGGCATGCCCAGCGCCCACGAAGCCTGCGCTGGCCACGGTCCAGCCGCTCTGGACAAGCTCGGCCGCCTGCCGGGTGGTGATCACCTTCATTGCTGTCTCCTGGTTCTTCTTGTGTCGTGGTTTCTACTGACCCACGATTCCCGAACAAATGTTCGCAAAACGCCTATCATACGGATCGGACGCCCGGACGCAAGTGTGCGCCGCATCCCGACAAACCCTGACTTTCCCCTTCATCTGGCCCTTTATCGGCCCTTCCCGACCCTCGCATGACGCGCTCCGACGCCACCGCTGCCAACGACGTTCCCCACGACGCCCCGAAAAAGGACGAGCTGCTCGATTCGCTCACCAAGGGGCTGGCGCTGCTGCGCCTGTACGCGAGCGGCGTGGAACGGCTGACCATGCAGGAAGTGGCCGAGCAACTTGACGTGACCCGCGCCGCCGCGCGCCGGCTGCTGCTGACGCTCGAGCACAACGGCTACCTGGCGCAGGACGGCCGTTACTTTGCGCTGACGCCCAAGGTGATGGACCTCGGCTATGCCTACTTTGCCTCGATGAACCTGCCGCAACTGGCCCGGCCCTATTTGCAGGCGCTCTGTGCCGAGGCGGGCGAAAGCTGCTCGATCGGCATGTTCGACCGCGACTCGGTGGTGCTGGTGGCGCGCGAGGAGCCGAGCCAGATGCTGCGCGTGGACATGGCCATCGGCCGCCGCATGCCCGCCTACGCCCACTCGCTGGGCCGCGTGCTGCTGGCGGGGCTGGACGACGCGGCGCTGGTGACCTATCTGGAATCCGCCGAACTGCGCAAGCTGACGCCGTTCACGATCGACTCGCGGGCGGCGCTGGCGCGCAAGCTCGAACAAGTTCGAGCGGATGGCTTCTGCACGCTGATCAGTGAACTGGTCGATGGCTTCGCCGGGATCTCCGTGCCGCTACGCGACCAGACCGGCAAGACCGTGGCCGGCCTGGGGCTCAGCATGGTGCTGGGCAGCCGCAACCAGGCCTATCTGGAATCGCACTACTTGCCCCCACTGCGCGCGGCGGCGGAGAAGATCGAGGCGATCCTGCGCGCCCGATAGGAAGCATCCGAAACCGGACCCCGGAATGAAAGAGCCCCGCAGGCCGGGGAGGTCGCGGGGCTGAAGTGGTAGCGGGGCAAGGATCCTGTTGCCCCGGGACTATCTTGCGCGAAGGTCCCTCCGCCGACATCACCCATTTGTGGGGAAATTGGTGGGGTATCGCACCTCCGAACGGGCGCACCTTCAGGCGTGTGGCCAATTGCGGAAAACGTCGAATTGCTCTAAGGCGGCGGTGAATGCCGCGAGCGACGGATGTTGCGCCGGCGTCACCCTTCCCGGCAGCAGCGTCTGGGTGAAGGTCCAGACCACAGCGGTGGTCACGTCCGCCTGGGTCAGCGTGCTGGCATCGGCCGGCACGGCGCAGGTTGAAATTTCCTGTTCCAGCAGCGCATAGGCGCGAGCGAGCTGCCCGTCCACGCGGTCCAGCCAGGGCTGGTGCTGCTTCTCGGCCGGGCGCAGGTTGTGCTCGTAGACATCCTGCACGGCCTTTTCGCACGCGGCCAGCGCCAGGCCGATGATGCGCAGCGCCCGCTGGCGCGCGCCCAGCTCAGACGGCATGAGACTGCGCCGTGCCACCGCTTCCGCGTAGTCGATGATCAGCGTGGAATCCATCAGCACGGTGCCGTCGTCGCAGACCAGCGAAGGCGCCTTGACCACCGGATTGATCGCCCGGAACTGCTCGAAGGTGCTGAACACCGATACTGATTCATGCCGGAACGGCACGTCGAGCAAGGCCAGCGAGATGGCCGCGCGCCGCACGTACGGGGAATCGAGCATACCGATCAGTCTCATGTTTCTGCGCTCCGTGGAAGGACAGTCATAGGGAAATTCCGATCCCCATATGATGCGTTGGGCACGTACGGATGCCAACGGTTTTGTGGGGCGCTGCTGAATTCCTGTCGACCTTTGTCGACATTGTCAATCGGGGCTTCAGCGGATCAGGTTGGCGACCGTTAAAGGCGTCATCGTCATCAACCTGGCCGTGCCATGTTCAACAAGCTCTCCATCCGCCTACGTCTCAACGCCGCGCTTGCCCTGCTTGGGACCCTGCTCACAGTCATCGGCATCATCGGCGCGGTGGGCATGCGCGATTCCCGCGCCGATATCCACGAGATCTACACCAACCAGCTGGCCTCCACGGCGCTGGTGGCCAAGTCCCAGCTCAACGCCGCCGTGATCCGCACCACACTGGATCGCGCCGTGTTCCACCCGGATGCCGCCGACGTGCCGGTCACCATCGAGAAGGCGCTGACCTATCGGCTGAAGTCCGAGGCCGCGTGGAGCAAATATCAGGCACTTCCGAAAACGGAAGAGGAAAAGCGCCTGACCGCCGAGGTGGAAGGCAAGCGGGCGACCTTCCTGCGCGATGGCGTGGAGCCGCTGATCGCCGCGCTGCGCGCCAACGACGCCGCCGGCGCCGACAAGGCGGTGATGGTGACGATTCCGCCGCTGTTCGTCGCACTGACCGCCGCCGTGGACGCCCTCGAGCGCAACCAGAGCGACCAGGCCAAGGCGATGTACGAGCACGCCACGGCCCGCGCGCAGCGCTTCCAATGGATGGTGGCCGGTGCCATCGGCCTGGGCATCATCGCCGCACTGGGTTGTGCGGTCGGCCTGCAACGCGCGATCTCGGCGCCGCTGGGCCGCATGCTTGAGAACTTCAGCGAAATTTCTCGGGGCAACCTGACCCAGACCATCCGCGTAACCAGCGAGGACGAGATGGGCGCCCTGACGCGCGGCCTGCAGGAGATGCAGCGCGGCCTGGTAAGCGCCATCCAGACCATGCGTGGCGGCAGCGATGCCATCGCCAGCGCCACGCAGCAGATTGCCGCCGGCAACCTCGACCTCTCGCAACGGACCGAGGAACAGGCGAGCGCGCTCGAGCAGACCGCCGCCAGCATGGAAGAACTGACGTCCATCGTGAAGCAGAACGCGGACAACGCGCGACAGGCCAATGCGCTGGCCACGCAGGCGTCCGACACCGCCTCGCGCGGCGGCGAGGACGTGCGCCGGGTGGTGGACACCATGCGCGATATCCAGCTCGCCTCGCGCAAAATTGGCGATATTACCGGAGTGATCGAAGGCATCGCCTTCCAGACCAACATCCTGGCGCTCAACGCCGCCGTGGAAGCGGCGCGCGCCGGTGAACAGGGCCGCGGCTTCGCCGTCGTGGCGGGCGAGGTGCGCGCGCTGGCGCAGCGCTCGGCTACCGCCGCCAAGGAAATCGTGCAGCTGATTAATGAAACGGTGAGCGAGGTCGAAGCCGGCACACGCCAGGTCGACCAGGCCGGCGCGACGATGAGCGACGTGGTCCAGGCCGTGCGCCGCGTGACGGACATCATGGGCGAGATCAGCGCGGCATCGACCGAACAGAGCGCCGGCATCGAGCAAGTCAGTCTGGCCGTGACCCAGATGGACCAGGTCACGCAGCAAAACGCCGCACTGGTGGAAGAAGCCGCCTCGGCGGCGCAGGCGCTGGAGGAACAGGCCGGGGTGCTGCGCACGACGGTGGCATCGTTCCGGCTGCCGGCCGTGGCGGGTTAAGGGTGGTTTGGCGGCTCGGCGGCGCGCTTTCGTAGTTGTGCGATAGGCGCCGCATTTGCGGCGTGATAGCGTCCGCGTTCTTTCCATTCACACCCAGAGCGCGATGACACTTTCCAGGCCGTTTAGCAATGTGAAGACGCTTCTCCTGATTGCCGCCGCCATAGCGCCAGCCGTGAGTTTTGGCTGCGGGGAGCAGGAGTTTCCGCCGTATGTTTATCCGTCGGTTGTGCCGGGCGGGAAAACGGCGGCCGATTTTGTACCGAACGGATGGAAGGTGCTCGGCACTGCCGAAGGTGACCTCAATCACGACGGGAAGCCTGATTTGGCCATCGTCCTCCAAGGTACCGACAAGGCTTACCAATGGAAGAACGAGGGACTGGGCGAGCCAGAGGTAGACCAAAATCCGCGCATGCTGGTCATCGCCTTGGCGAACCCCGCTGGCGGTTTCCGAAAACTCACGCAGAACAACAACTTCATTCCCGTCCACGATAATCCAATGGCGGACGATCCGTTCGACAGCATCGATATTCAGCGCGGCCTGCTCAATGTCCAGTTCAGGATGTGGATGAGTGCGGGCAGCTGGAGCATGAGCACCACCCAATACAAGTTCCGCTACGAAGACGCGGCCATGCGCCTGATCGGCTATGAGTACTATCACCGCCACCGCGCCTCGGGGGCGGAAGACATCGTTAGCACGAATCTGCTGACAGGCATGCAGCGCGCAATCCGCAGCGATGGGGAATCCCAAAAGCCGAAGGAAACCTGGCAAAAGCTGAAAATCGGCAAAAAATGGACGCTGGATACGCTCCGCAGCGGGCCAACATTTGACGAGACGCCGGTGCCCTCGAACCCATAGCGCGCTGCATCCGCAATAAAAAAGGGGTTACGGCATCAACCGTAACCCCTTTTTTACTACCACGTAAGTTGGTGGGCCTCCCGTGAGTCGAACACGGCACCAACGGATTATGAGTCCGCTGCTCTAACCAGGCATGAGCTAGAGGCCCTTGGAGGGCTTAGTTGCCTTCCAGGAAGCTCTTCAGCTTGTCGGAGCGGCTCGGGTGGCGCAGCTTGCGCAGTGCCTTGGCCTCGATCTGGCGAATCCGTTCACGCGTCACGTCGAACTGCTTGCCCACTTCTTCCAGCGTGTGGTCCGTGCTCATTTCGATGCCGAAACGCATCCGCAGCACCTTGGCCTCGCGCGGCGTCAGGCTGTCCAGCACGTCCTTCACCACGTCGCGCATCGAACCATGCAGCGCGGCCTCGGCCGGCGCCAGCGTGTTCGTGTCTTCGATGAAGTCGCCCAGATGCGAGTCGTCGTCGTCACCGATCGGCGTTTCCATGGAGATCGGCTCCTTCGCGATCTTCATGATCTTGCGGATCTTGTCCTCCGGCATCTCCATCTTTTCGGCCAGCGTTGCCGGATCGGGCTCGTTGCCCGTTTCCTGCAGGATCTGACGCGAAATCCGGTTCATCTTGTTGATCGTTTCGATCATGTGCACCGGAATCCGGATCGTGCGTGCCTGATCCGCGATCGAACGCGTAATGGCCTGGCGGATCCACCACGTGGCGTACGTGGAGAACTTGTAGCCGCGACGGTATTCGAACTTGTCCACCGCCTTCATCAGGCCGATGTTGCCTTCCTGGATCAGATCCAGGAACTGCAGGCCACGGTTCGTGTACTTCTTGGCGATCGAGATCACCAGACGCAGGTTGGCCTCGGTCATCTCGCGCTTGGCCTCGCGGGCGCGCTTCTCGCCCTCGGACATCTTGCGGTTGACGTCCTTCAGCTCCTTCAGCGGCAGCACCACGCGCGCCTGCAGGTCGATCAGCTTCTGCTGCAGTTCGTGCACGGCCGGCACGTTACGCTCGACGATCGTGCTGTAGCCCTTGTGGTCGGCCACCACGGTCTCGATCCAGTCCAGGTTCGTCTCGTTGCCCGGGAAGCGGGCGACGAAGTCCGAGCGCGGCATGCCGCACTTGTCCACGACGATGTTCAGGATCGCGCGTTCGAGCTTGCGCACCTCATCCACCTGGCCACGCAGCGTGTCGCACAGGCGCTCCACGTTACGCGCGGTGAAGCGGATGCCCATCAGTTCGGCCTGGATCGCTTCCTGCGCCTTCACGTACGGTTTGGACTTGTAGCCTTCCTTCTCGAAGGCACGGCGCATCTTGTCGAACTGCTCGGCGATCACGCGGAATTTCTCCAGCGCGTTCTGCTTCAGTTCTTCCAGTTGACGTGCGGAAGCCGCGCCGCCAGCAGCGCTGTCGTCCTCGTCTTCCTCGTCGCCGTCGCTTTCCTCGTCGGACTCGACATCTTCCTCCTCGGCTGCCGCTGCGGCCGCAGCCGGGGCTGCTACCGCCACGTCGTCGGCGTTCGGGTCGATCAGGCCATCGACGAACTCGTCGATCTTGATCTCGTCGTTCGCCACGCGCTCGGCGTGCGCCAGGATCTCGGAAATCGTGACCGGGCAGGCCGAGATGGCCATGACCATGTCCTTCAGGCCCGCTTCGATCCGCTTGGCGATCTCGATTTCGCCCTCGCGCGTCAGCAGCTCCACCGTGCCCATTTCGCGCATGTACATGCGGACCGGGTCGGTGGTGCGGCCGAATTCGGAATCGACGGTCGAAAGTGCGGCTTCCGCCTCTTCCTCAGCCTCTTCCTCGCTCGTGGCGGACGGCGCGTTGTCGTTGAGCAGCAGCGTTTCGGCGTCCGGCGCCTGCTCGTAGACGGCGATGCCGATGTCGTTCAGCGTGGCGACCAGCGTGTCGATCGTTTCCGAATCGACCATGTCGTCCGGCAGGTGATCGTTGATTTCCGCGTAGGTCAGGTAGCCGCGCGACTTACCGAGCTTGATCAGCGCCTTGAGCTTCTGGCGGCGGACCTCGAGTTCCTCCTCGGTGCCCTGCTGGGTCGAGGCGAACTCCTTGAGCAGCGCCTTTTCCTTGGCCTTGCGGTCCTTGGCCTTCTGCTTCTCGGTCTTGGGCGCAGCGGTGGCGGCGGGTGCGGCGGCCGCTGGCGCGTCGTTTTCGTAAAACTCTTCAGTCACGTCTTCAGGGGTGCTGTCGTCTTGCTGCATCTCGGCCTTGGGCTTGCGGCCACGCTTCTTGGGCTCCGGCTTGACGGCCGGGGCAGCGGGAGGCTCGGATGCAACGGGTGCGGGAGTCGCGGCACGGGCCTTTGGCGCCACGGCGGCAGCGCCAGTCTTGGCGGCTCCGTTCCGGGTGCTGGCCGTCGTTGCCGCACGCTTGCTCTCGACTTCGGTATTCTGCTGTTTCGCCACGGTGATACTCTTGCCTTTCACGGGTGCAGAAGCGGCATGCATGCCGCTCGTATTGGCGCTATCGCCGCTCTCGCGTGCCGAAGTCGAGGGCTTTGTCTTTTCGGATATGCGATTCCTGGCGGAAGTGGTCCCTGCCGGTGCAGTTGCACCGTGCGCGGGCTTTGCTGGCGCAGACCGGGCTGTTGTCGTCCTGACTGTCGCGGTCGAAGTCTTCGCCGCCGTTGTATTCACGGACGCCTTGCCGCTCCCTGATTGGGGAGCTTTGGAGGGCGCCTTATCGGCTACCCTTTCGGTTGCTTTGGCCTTTGCCATTGGCACGCTCACTTTCGCCAGTACTGGAGAGAGATTTCGCAATCCAAACCGGGCATTGTAGCACGTCACCAACACCCGGCTTCCACTCAGGTAAGGTTTTCACCTGAAAAATCAAGGCTTAAGCACCGGACAAGCGCCAGATATCCCCGTCTGGACACCTACCGTTGTGCACTCAAGCCCCCATTTCACCTTTCCACTGCATCCTGTTCAACACCCTGCCAGCTCAGGCTCCATCGGCCGTGGCGGGCCGCAAGCCAAGCTGGCGGCGCCGCTGCACCTCGGCCACCAGCCAGACCATGCGGGTTTTTTCCGCGTCGCTGGCCCCACCGGCCGAAACTGCCTTTTGGAGCGCTTCCAACTCGCGCTGCAGGGGTTCCGCCAATAATTTGTGGATGGCGCCGTCGAATTCCATCGTCGCCGGCTCTTCCTCGATTTCTTCCTTGAGCACCGCCGTCCGGGCTCCCGCGTAGACCTCGGCATAGGGCGTTTGCGCCAGATGCTCGCTGAATGCCGCGAAGTTCACCGCCCCCTGGAGGCCATCACAGGCATCCACCAAGTGAGCGAGTACTTCGGCCTCCGGCCTTGTACTGTCTAGCAGCAGCGCCCGCGTATCGGCATCGAGACGCCCAGCGAGCGACGGATAGCTCATCAGCAACTGAATCACGCGCTGCTCCAGCCCGGTCGGCGCCTGACGGCGCGCGCGCGGCCTGGGCTGGGCGAAACGCCCCACCCGCGACGAATCGCTGCCCAATCCGCACACGGCCTCGATCTCGGCAGGTGTCGTACCGGTAGCATCGGCAAGTTCGCGCACGATCTGTAGGCGCAATCCGCCGGCCGGCATCGACTGGAGCAGCGGCTTGGCCTCGTACTGGGCACGGGCGCGGCCCTCGGGCTGGCGCAGGTCCTGTTCCTCGGTGACCACCTGGAGCAGGAAGCGCGACAGCGGCATCGCGGTCTGCACTTGCCGGGCGAAGGCATCGGTGCCCTCTTCCCGTACATAGCTGTCAGGATCGTGTTCTGACGGTAAAAACAGGAAACGGATCGTCTTGTTGTCGGCAACGTGCGGCAAACACGCTTCCAACGCCCGCCTCGCCGCGCGCCGGCCCGCAGAGTCGCCATCGAACGAGAACACCACTGCGTCGGTCTGGCGCAACAGCTTCTGCACGTGCACGGTCGTGCACGCGGTGCCAAGCGTGGCCACGGCATTGGCGAAGCCCAACTGGGCCAACGCCACCACATCCATATAGCCTTCCACCACCAACACGTAGCCATTTTCGCGGATGGCGTGCCGGGCCTCGAACAAGCCGTACAGCTCCGTTCCCTTGCTGAAGAGCGGCGTTTCCGGGGAGTTCAGGTATTTTGGCTCACCCTGACCCATCACCCGGCCCCCAAAGCCGATCACATTCCCCTTGGTGTTGCGGATGGGGAACATGATGCGGTCGCGGAAGCGGTCATAGCGGCGCGGCTTGCCGTCGGCATCGCGCTTCTCGCTCGACTCGATCAGCAACCCGCCCTCGACCAACGGGGCAGCCACATTGTCGTCCCGGTAGCTGCCGAAGACGGCTTCCAGGCCCTGCCAGTCGTCCGGCGCGTAGCCCAGGCCAAAATTCGCCGCGATCTCGCCGGTCAGGCCCCGCCCCTTGAGGTACTGGATGGCCTGCGGCGCCCCGCGCAGTTGCTTGCGATAGAACTCGGTGGCGCGCGTCATGGCATCGGACAACGCCACGGTCTTGGCCTGCTGCTCGGCACGCTGGGCCGGCGGCAGGCGGTCGCGCTCCTCGGGCACCGTCACCCCCACGGACTGCGCCAGCTCGCGCACCGCATCGGGATAGGACTGGCCCGAATACTCCATCAGGAAGCCGATGGCCGAGCCATGTGCGCCGCAGCCAAAGCAGTGATAGAACTGCTTCGTCGGCGACACCGTGAACGACGGGGATTTCTCGTTATGGAACGGGCAGAGGCCCATGAAATTGGCGCCGCCCTTCTTCAGCTGCACATACTTGCCCACCACATCGACAATGTCGACACGGTTGAGCAGGTCCTGAATAAAGGATTGCGGAATCACCCGACTGACCGTCCTGATGGAGGGCGGCCTGCCGCGTTGGCGACCGCTTTTCTGTGAATGCGTGACCGGAACGTCGCCCGGTGGCTATCGAATCATTGTAGTGCAGATGCAACGTGGCGCCCGAAAAACCGGGCTTTCATCGCCAAGCCCCGTCAACCTGACGGCTTCTTCGCCCAACGCCACGCCAACATCCAGAATTTGCCGATTGCCAGTCGATCACTTGCCCGTCAGCGCCGCCTTGACCAGCGCCGAGACGGCCGTCATGTCGGCGCGGCCTGCCAGGCGCGCCTTGACCAAGCCCATGACCTTGCCCATGTCCTGCGGACCGGCCGCGCCGGACTCGGTCACGGCCTTCTGGACTTCGGCAGCCACTTCGGCCTCGGACAGTTGGGCCGGCATATAGGCGGTCAGCACTTCCACCTCGGCCTTCTCCTTGTCAGCGAGGTCGGTACGGCCGGCCTGCTCGAACTGCGAGATGGAGTCCTTGCGCTGCTTGAGCATCTTGTCCACGACGGCGGTGATGCCGGCGTCATCCAGCTCCACACGATCATCCACCTCGCGCTGCTTGATAGCGGCCATGAGCAGGCGGATGGTGCCGAGCCGCTCGGATTCACGGGCGCGCATGGCGGCCTTCATGTCGTCGTTGATGCGGGCTTTGAGGGACATGGCAGATTTCCGAAAGAATGGATGGACAGCAACCAGGCGCGCGCCAGCGCGGCGTCGCCCGGACCGATAATTGGACCTTAACGCAAAAACCCGCCGGAGCCATGCCCGCAGCGGGTTCGGAGCTGACGCAAGGCGCGATCAGTAGAGCTTCTTGGGCAGCGTCTGGCTGCGGATGCGCTTGTAATGGCGCTTCACCGCGGCATCCCGCTTACGCTTGCGCTCGGCGGTCGGCTTCTCGTAAAACTCTCGCGCGCGCAGTTCGGTAATCAGCCCGTTCTTCTCGATGGTGCGCTTGAAGCGGCGCATCGCGACTTCGAACGGTTCATTTTCTTTGAGGCGAATCGTCGTCATTTGGCCAAAAAGGAAAGAAGAGACTGCCGGCTGCCAGCCCTTGCCAGCGTGATGAGAGCGCCGATTGTAGCGCAAGGCCTGTGACGCTGCACGCGCATCGGCCCCGCCTGGACGGACCGTGCCGGCTACGCCACAGCGCTCGCGCCACGTGATGCTTCCGCCACTGCTTCGCCGGCCGCGACGGCCGATGCCCAGGCCCACTGGAAGTTGTAGCCGCCCAGCCAGCCGGTCACGTCGACCACCTCGCCGATGAAGTAGAGCCCGTCCACCTCGCGCGCCATCATCGTGGCGGAGGACAGCCCGCGCGTGTCCACGCCGCCGATCGTCACTTCGGCCTTCTTGTAGCCCTCGGTGCCCGAGGGCACCAGTTGCCAGCGGTTCAGCGCGTCGCCAAGCTGGCGCAGCGCCTTGTCCGGCAGGTCCGCCACCGGCTGGGCGCCCGGCAGGCCGGCCGCCGCGCACCATGCGTCGGCCAGCCGCGACGGCAGGCGTTCGCCGAGCAGGTTCGCCAGATGCTTGCGGCTGCCCTTTTTATGTCCGATCAGCCAGTCGGCGGCATCCTCGCCATCGAACAGATCGATCTCGATCGGCGTGCCGGGGCGCCAGAAGCTGGAAATCTGCAGCACGGCCGGGCCGGACAGCCCGCGGTGCGTCCACAGCAGATCTTCCTTGAACGCGCCGGCCGCCTTGCCGCTGCCGGTGCTGATGTCGACTTCCATCGACACTCCCGCAAGCGGCACGAAGGGCTGCCACGCCTGACCATCGAACGTAAGCGGCACCAGGGCGGGCCGCGTATCGATCATCTTGAGCCCGAACTGGCGGGCGATGCGATAGCCAAAATCGGTGGCGCCGATCTTCGGGATCGACAAACCACCCGTCGCCACGACCACCGCACCGGCGCGGACCGTGCCCTGCGTGGTCAGCAGCAGATAGTCATCGCCTTCGCGGCGAATCTCATCGATGGTGCAGCCGGTGCGCCAGTGCACGCTGCCCGCGTCACATTCGGCGCGCAGCATCTGGATCACGTCCTCGGCGCTGTTATTACAGAACAGCTGGCCGCGATGTTTCTCATGCCAGCCGATGTCATACCGGCGCATCAGCGCCAGGAAGTCCTGCGGGGTGTAGCGCGCCAGCGCCGACCGGCAGAAATGCGGGTTCGATGACAGGTAGTTGGCCGGGCCGGCCTGGAGATTGGTGAAATTGCAGCGGCCACCGCCCGAGATGCGAATTTTCTCAGCGAGCCGCGTCGCGTGGTCGATCAGCACCACACGCGCCCCGCGCTGCCCGGCCACGGCGGCACACATCATGCCGGCCGCACCCGCGCCCAGCACTGCCACGTCGAACCGCTCGGCCTTGCCCTTCATCGCCCCTGTTGTCATACCTGCCTTTCAAGAAGCGTGGATTGTAGCGAAAAGCCGCGCCGGCGCACCGCCTGCCGCTGTGCTACCCTGCTGTCCTTCCCTATTTATGCGCACTTGCCGGCACGATCGACGCCAATTCAGCGTTTATCGCACTGGCCGTTCCTGTTTTCCATGCTCGTCCTCGGTATCGAATCCTCCTGCGATGAAACCGGGCTGGCCCTCTATGACACCGAGGCCGGCCTGCTCGCGCACGCGCTGCATTCGCAGATCGCCATGCACCGCGAATACGGCGGCGTGGTGCCCGAACTGGCCTCGCGCGACCATATCCGCCGCGTGCTGCCCCTGCTGCGCCAGGTGCTGGACGACGCCGGCCGCACGCGCCAGGACATCGACGCCATCGCCTACACCCAGGGGCCGGGGCTCGCCGGCGCGCTGCTGGTGGGGGCTTCCGTCGCCAACGCACTCGGATTCGCGCTGAACGTGCCCATGGTGGGCGTCCATCATCTGGAAGGCCACCTGCTCTCGCCGCTGCTGACCGACGCACCGCCGCCCTTCCCGTTCATCGCGCTGCTGGTCTCGGGCGGCCATACGCAGTTGATGGAGGTCAAGGGCGTGGGCGACTACACGCTGCTGGGCGAGACCCTCGACGATGCCGCCGGCGAAGCCTTTGACAAGACCGCCAAGCTGCTCGGCCTCGGCTATCCGGGTGGCCCGGAAGTGTCGCGGATGGCCGCGTTCGGCTCGCCGGGCGCGTTCGACCTGCCCCGGCCGATGCTCCATTCGGGCAATCTCGATTTCTCGTTCGCGGGGCTCAAGACCGCCGTATTGACACAAACCCGCAAGCTTTCGAATCCGTGCGAGCAGGATCGTGCCAACCTCGCGCGCGCCTTTGTCGATGCCATCGTCGACGTGCTTTCGGCCAAGTCGTTCGCCGCGCTCAAGCAGACCGGGCACAAGCGCCTGGTGGTGGCCGGCGGCGTGGGCGCCAACCAGCAACTGCGCGAGCGCCTGAACGAGATGGGCCGCCGCCGCAAGGTGGACGTCTACTACCCCGACCTCGCCTTCTGCACCGATAACGGTGCGATGATCGCGTTTGCCGGCGCCATGCGGCTCCAGGCGGCGCCGCAGGTGGCCCGTCACGGCTACGACTACGGCGTCACGCCGCGCTGGGATCTGGCCGACATCCGCCTGCCCGCCTGAGGCCTAAGGTCGAGGGAATCCTCCAGGTCCGATCGGCAGCCGGCTACGGCCAGCATGAAGGTGGCGGAGGTGCTGGCAGGCACGCCGGCGGTGAACCTCCTCTGATCCGCCGTGCAACGAGTAAAAAAGCCACCCGAGGGTGGCTTTTTTCTTGGCGACGACGCGCTCAGGCGGGCTGCCGCTTGTCGTGCTCGATCACGGCGTAGGCGCTGTGATTGTGGATGGACTCGAAATTCTCCGCTTCCAGCGTGTACGCGACGATCCGCGCATCGGCGTTGAGCCGCATCGCGATGTCTCGCACGAGGTCTTCGACGAACTTCGGGTTCTCGTAGGCGCGCTCGGTCACGAACTTCTCGTCCGGGCGCTTGAGCAGACCCCACAGTTCGCACGACGCCTCTTCCTCGGCCATGCGCACCAGCGCTTCCACGGGCAGGTCGCCGACCAGTTCCACGCGCATCGTGATATGCGAGCGCTGGTTGTGCGCGCCGTACTGCGAGATCTTCTTCGAGCACGGGCACAGGCTGGTCACCGGCACCAGCGCGGTCAACCACAGGCGCGATTGGCCGTCGCGGACCTCACCCGTCAGCGTGACCGCGTAGTCCATCAGCGATTCCACGCCGGACACCGGCGCGGTCTTCGAGATGAAATACGGGAACGTGACCTCGATGCGGCCGGCGTCGGCTTCCAGGCGCACCAGCATGTCGTCCAGCAGCGTGCGGAACGCGGCCAGGTCGAGCGGGGCGCGGTGGTCCTCCAGCAGCGCCACGAAGCGCGACATATGCGTGCCCTTCTGGTCCGCCGGCAGGCGTACATCGAGATCGAAGGTGCCCACGGTGGCCACTACGCCGGCCGGGGTCTTCAGCGAGAGCGGATAGCGCACGCCCTTGACGCCCACGCGCTGGATCACGATCTGGCGGGTGTCCACGCTCGACTGCACGTCGGGCATGACGAAGGCGGGATTGATGTCGTTCATCTACGGTTTCCTTTACGGTCGCGGCGGTCATCCCCCGCGCAACGAGTGTGAAAAAAGAAGCCGGCGCGGGATGGGCCGCGCCGGCTTTTACTGCCTGGAACTGCCGTGCGGATCAGGCCACGCGCGGCGTGGCGACCTTGACGGGCGCCTCGGCGATGGCGAAACGCTCGCGCACCGAACGCTCGATGCCGGCGGCGTCGAGGCCGCACTGCGACAGCAGGAACGCCGGATCGCCATGATCGATGAACTTGTCGGGCAGGCCCAGCACCAGCACCGGAATGTCGATGCCAGCCTCGGCCAGCGCCTCCAGGACCGCGCTGCCAGCGCCGCCCATCGTGCTGCCCTCCTCCACAGTCACGAGGTAGTCGTGGTTCGCGGCCAGCGACTTCACCAGCTCCACGTCCAGCGGCTTGACGAAGCGCATGTTGGCCACGGAGGCGTCCAGTGCCTCGGCCGCGCCCAGTGCCGGGTGCAGCATCGAGCCAAACGCCAGGAACGCCACGCGCTGGCCCGCGCGGGCATGGCCCTCGCGGCGCATCTCGCCCTTGCCTACCGGCAGCGCGGTCAGCGCGGCCTCGGTAGCCACGCCGGCGCCGGCGCCGCGCGGATAGCGCACGGCAGTCGGGCAATCCTGCTGGAACGCCGTGGTCAGCAACTGGCGGCACTCGTTCTCATCGGCCGGCGTCATCACCATCATGTTGGGGATGCAGCGCAGGTAGGCGATGTCGTAGGCACCGGCGTGCGTGGCGCCATCGGCGCCCACCAGGCCGGCGCGGTCCAGCGCGAACACCACGGGCAGGTTCTGCAGCGCCACGTCGTGGATCAGCTGGTCATAGCCGCGTTGCAGGAAGGTCGAGTAGATCGCCACGACCGGCTTCAGTCCCTCGCAGGCCAGGCCACCGGCAAAGGTCACCGCGTGCTGCTCGGCGATGCCCACGTCGTAGTAGCGGTCCGGGAAGCGCTTCTCGAACTCGACCATGCCCGAGCCCTCGCGCATGGCCGGCGTCACGCCGATCACACGCTTGTCGGCGGCGGCCATGTCGCACAGCCATTCGCCGAAAACCTGCGTGTAGGTCTTGCGCGACGGCTTGGCAGACGGGCGGATGCCCTCGGCCGGATTGAACTTGCCGGGGCCGTGATACAGGATCGGGTCGGCCTCGGCCAGCTTGTAGCCCTGGCCCTTCTTGGTCACCACGTGCAGGAACTGCGGGCCGTGGCCTTCCAGCGCGCGCTGGCGAATGTTCTGCAGCGTCGGCACCAGCGAGTTCAGGTCGTGACCATCGATCGGGCCGATGTAGTCGAAGCCGAATTCCTCGAACAGCGTGGCCGGCACGACCATGCCCTTGGCATGTTCTTCCAGCCGTTTTGCGAATTCCAGCACCGGCGGGGCCACCGACAGCACGCGCTCGATGCCCTTCTTGGTGGCCGCGTAGAACTGGCCGGAGAGCAGGCGCGCGAGGTGGCGGTTCAGCATGCCCACCGGCGGCGAGATCGACATGTCGTTGTCGTTCAGCACCACCAGCAGCGGCAGGTCCTTGTAGACGCCGGCGTTGTTCATCGCTTCGAAGGCCATGCCGGCGGTCATCGCGCCGTCGCCGATCACGGCGATGCCGACGCGCTTCTCGCCCTTGGTGCGGGCGCCCAGGGCCATGCCCAGCGCGGCCGAGATCGAGGTGGACGAGTGGGCGGTGCCAAAGGTGTCGAACTCGCTCTCCGCGCGGCGCGGGAAGCCCGAGATGCCACCGTACTGGCGCAGCGTGGACATGCGGTCGCGGCGGCCGGTCAGGATCTTGTGAGGGTAGCTCTGATGGCCCACGTCCCAGACCACGCGGTCGGACGGGGTATCGAACACATAGTGGAGCGCAATGGTCAGCTCCACCGTGCCGAGGTTGGACGACAGGTGCCCGCCGGTCTGGGAGACCGATTCCAGCACATAGGCGCGCAGTTCGTCAGCCAGCGTGTCGAGCTGGCGTCGATCCAGCTTGCGCAGGTCTGCGGGTTCGTCGATTTTGTTGAGCAGCGTGTAGGTCATGATGTCCGTTCGGCCGCCGGATTCTCTATGTCCGGCTTGTCAGTTCAATTGGAGCGCAGCACGATCAGGTCGGCCAGTTCGGCCAGCCGGCCTGCCCGGGTGCCGAATCCCGCCAATGCCTCGTGGGCATCGGTGCGCAACTGGGCAGCCAGCGCGCGCGCGGCATCGAGGCCCATCAGCGACACATAGGTCGGCTTGTCATTGGCGGCGTCCTTGCCGGCGGTCTTGCCGAGGGTTGCCGTATCGGCCGTGACGTCCAGAATATCGTCAACCACCTGGAACGCCAATCCCACGGCAGCCGCGTAGCGGTCCAGCGCGGCCAGGCCGGCGGGATCGATACTTCCGCACAACGCTCCCATGCGCACACTCGCGCGCAGCAGGGCGCCGGTCTTCATCCGGTGCATGGCTTCCAGCGCGTCGCGCGACATCGCCAAGCCCACGTTCTGCAGGTCGATGGCCTGCCCGCCGGCCATGCCGACCGAGCCCGAGGCCACGGCCAGCTCGTCCACCAGCTTCAGGCGCGCTTCGGGCGCCAGCGCCGGGGTGCGGGCCAGCAGGATGAACGCCTGGGTCTGCAATGCGTCACCCACGAGCAGCGCGGTGGCCTCGTCATAGGCCTTGTGCACTGTGGGGCGCCCGCGCCGCAGGTCGTCATCGTCCATGCAGGGCATGTCGTCGTGGACCAGCGAGTAAGCGTGGATCATCTCCACCGCGCAGGCCGCCGCGTCACATGCCTCGGGTGTGGCACCGGCCACTTCACCGGCCGCGTGTACCAGCAGCGGGCGTACCCGCTTGCCACCGCCGAGGACAGCATAGCGCATGGCCTCGTGCAAGGTGTGTGGAATTGTGTCCGTGGACGGCAGTGCCGAGTCCAGGGCGGCCTCGGTCCGGGCGCCCTGCGCCCGCATCCAGGTAGCGAAATCGCTCATTCGAAATCTGTGCCGTTGCTGTTGTTATCGGGACGGGACTCGCCAGCCAGCGGCTTCAGCGCGTCGCCTTCCAGTACTTTGACCTGCTGCGCCACCCGCTCCAGGCTCTGCTGGCAGTAGCGCACCAGTTCGGCACCGCGACGGTACGCGGTGAAAGAGGCCTCGAGGGGCAGTTCGCCGCTTTCCATGCTGGCCACTAGGGTTTCCAGCTCCGCCATGGCGGCCTCGTAAGAGGCTGGCTGCGCGCCGGCTGCGGGCGCGTCGTCAGGCTGGACCGGTGTGGTCGTGGGTTTTGGCATGTCGGGCCTTGTTCAGGGGAATTAGGGATTTTACGCCAATCCCGGACTTGGCCGCAGATACGTATCGTCAACGTGGCGTACACGCACGAAATGTTATCTATCGATCACCCCATTTCATGGAAGTGACTTGTGCGCTATGGTCGTCATTCCGAATGCGATCCAAAGGGCACCTCCATGACGACCCGGGTCGACTTTTTCGCTAAAAAGGCAAAATAATCAGACCCTTAACTTTTCGGCTCGGGTACAATTCCGCCCTCGTCAGCGAGATCGGCGACGCCGTGCCAAGGGCCGCCCGTTGCCAGCTTTTGCGTGTCTTTGTGGTAACGCCGCTCCCGCCCTGTGCCCGCCTGCACCGAACTCAGTTTCGGCCAGTCCCGCCGGGGAACCGGACCGCGCCCGGCTCGTCTGACAGGGTTTCCCAAATCGATTTCTCATATTTCGATGGTTGGGTTGTTCACTGCTTTCGCCTGTTACTAGGGAGTGGGGATAATGTCCAATCTCAGCACCGCGCTCAAGCTGGCGCCGGCTGATTCGCAGTTGCCCGTGGATGTCTACTTTGACGAGGCGCTGCATCAACAAGAACTGGAACTGCTGTTCAAGAAGGGCCCGGGATACGTCGGCCATACGCTGATGGTCCCGGAGACGGGCGATTTCCACACGCTCGCCGCCGAGGACGAGGGCCGCATGCTGGTCCGCAATCCGGAAGGTATCGAGCTGCTGTCGAATGTCTGCCGCCACCGCCAGGCCATCATGCTGAACGGCCGCGGCAACGCCAAGAACATCGTCTGCCCGCTCCATCGCTGGACCTACGACCTCAAGGGTGACCTGCTCGGCGCGCCGCATTTCGCGCAGCAGCCGTGCGTCCACCTGAACCGGTCGCCGCTCCAGAACTGGAACGGCCTGCTGTTCGAGGGCGCCCGCGACGTGCGCGCGGACCTCGCGCGCATGGGGGTGGCCGAGGACCTGAACTTCGACGGCTACATGCTCGACCACGTGGAAGTGCACGAGTGCGACTACAACTGGAAGACCTTCATCGAGGTCTATCTGGAGGACTACCACGTCGTGCCGTTCCACCCGGGACTGGGCAGCTTTGTCTCGTGCGACGACCTGACCTGGGAGTTCGGCGAATGGCACAGCGTGCAGACCGTGGGCCTGCACCAGGGCCTGAAGCGGCCGGGTAGCCCGACGTACCAAAAGTGGCACGACGCGGTGTTGCGCTTCAACAACGGCAAGCTGCCCAAGCACGGCGCGATCTGGCTGACTTACTACCCCAACGTGATGGTGGAGTGGTACCCCAACGTGCTGGTCATCTCGACGCTGCACCCGGTGGGTCCGCGCAAGACCCGCAATGTGGTGGAGTTCTACTACCCCGAGGAAATCGCGCTGTTCGAGCGCGAGTTCGTCGAGGCCGAGCGCGCCGCCTATATGGAGACGTGCATCGAGGACGACGAGATCGCCGAGCGCATGGACGCCGGCCGCCAGGCGCTGATGAAGCGCGGCGTCAGCGAGACCGGTCCGTACCAGTCGCCGATGGAAGACGGCATGCAGCACTTCCACGAATGGTATCGGGGAGCCATGCAGTACACCGGCTGAGGCGCCGGCGGGCCACCACCGTGGTCGGTTATCGCCCGCTATTCGCCCAAGCCCTGTAGCCAGCCAGAAACGGACCGTGCAAACGGTCCGTTTTGCGTTGGAGTGGCCATCTGGCCACTGTTAGAATCGGGGTTTTCCCGCGCTGCGCCGGCCACCACGAAGCCCGGCCGGCCGCCGTTCCACCTCTTTCGCCCCCCGCCATGCAATCGCTCTGGATGCTGTTCGCCGCCTTCGCCTTTTCCTTGATGGGGGTGGGCGTCAAGCTGGCATCCGAGTTCTACACCACAGGCGAGATCGTCTTCTACCGCAGCATCATCGGCGTGACGATCATGTGGATCATGCTGCGCTCGCAAGGCATCTCCGTGCGCACACCGCACATGGCCACGCACATCAAGCGCAGCCTGTTCGGCGTGACCGCCCTGCTGCTCTGGTTCACCTCGATCACGCTGCTGCCGCTGGCCACGGCCATGACGCTGAACTACATGTCGCCGGTCTGGATCGCCCTGATCCTGGGCGCCAGCGCGGCGCTGGCCGGCACGGCGGGCGGCGCGGACCGCAAGCTGATCGGCGCAATCCTGCTGTCGTTCGCCGGGGTGCTGTGCCTGCTGCAGCCGTCGGTCGGCAAGGACCAGCTGACCGGCGGCCTCATCGGACTGATCTCTGGCGTGTTCACGGCGCTGGCCTATGTGGAGGTGCGCCAGCTCGGCCAGCTCGGCGAGCCCGAGGGCCGCATCGTCTTCTACTTCTCGAGCGTGGGCATGGTCTGCGGGCTGGTCTGGATGCTCTACTCGGGCGTCAGCCACCACACCTGGCACGGCGCCGGCCTGCTGCTCGCCATCGGCATCCTGGCCACGCTGGGCCAAACCTCGATGACACGCGCCTACAAGCGCGGCAACACCCTGCTGACCGCCAACCTCCAATACGCCGGCATCGTGTTCTCCAGCCTCTGGGGCATCCTGGTCTGGGACGACAAGCTCAACTGGATCTCCTGGCTCGGCATGGTGCTGATCATCGCCAGCGGCATCGCCACCACCCTCACCCGCGCCCGTGACACCGACAAGCACCCGACCCCGGCCACGCCAGTGAAATCGGCGGAGGCGGAAGTCCATCCCGAGGTGTAGCAGAACGCCGAAAGGCCGACCCGCCTTGATGCGGGTCAGATCCGTCGGATGATGAATGGATAGAGTCTCCCGTCTGAACGCGACGACGGAGCCTTGCCATGCAGCAGCGCAGTTTTGTGTTGAACGACCAGCCGATGAGTGCCTTCCGTGCAGGAAGTGCCGAGTTTCCTGCCTTTTCTGGCCTAGCTCCCCACATCAACAAGCGAACGAGCATCTGTATTCCGGACCATGGCCCCATTCCACCAGGCACGTACTACATCCTTGATCGTGAATCTGGCGGTCGACTGGGGTGGTTTTACGAATGGTACGAACGCCAAACGGATTGGTTCGCGCTGTACGCCGACGATGGCCGCATGGACGATTGGACGTTCTGCAATGAAGTTCGTCGAGGCAACTTCAGATTGCACCCAAAAGGTAGACGTGGCATCAGCAAGGGCTTCATCACGATCGATCGTGCTAATGACTTTCACGTCCTACGTCATTTGCTGACGGCCTCGAACAAACGTTTGATCCCGAGAACAACGCTCCTCGCTTACGGGAAAGTGGTCGTCAGATGAGTCGGCTCCGCAATGCAGTCCTGCTGGTGATCTGGCTGGTCGTCGCCACGCATATCCATGGGCTCGTATGGAGCCGCTATCCCGACTATTTCCCTGAATACCCTGAGTCAGTGGGCCGTTTCATCGACTGGCTCACAAGGGACTATCAGCCAAGGGGCATCGAGTCGTTGACGACCTACTACTACCTGATCCTCTCGTTCCCGCCGGTGGCCGTCCTGACGGCACTTGGCCTGTTCCTCCGGCGCAAGCTCCGCCGACGCGCGAAACCGCACTGATCGATCCCCCGGTGTAGCATGGAGGCCATCGCCAAACCCCATGCTCACCGCAATGCCGACTCCACTGATCACCGCCACCGAGCTGAACCAACTGCTTAGTCAGGGCACCCACGATGTCGTGCTGTTCGACTGCTCGTTCGATCTCGCCGACCCGGCCGCCGGGCGCGAGGCCTATCACCAGGGGCACCTGCCGGGGGCCTACTACCTCCATCTCGATAACGAACTGTCCGGGCCCAAGACCGGCTTCAACGGCCGGCATCCGCTGCCCGATGCGGAGTTGTTCGCCGCGCGGCTACGGGCGCTTGGCGTGAACGATGGTTCGCTGGTCGTGGCCTATGACGCCCAGGGCGGCATGTTCGCGGCCCGGCTCTGGTGGCTGATGCGCTGGATTGGCCATGGGGCCGTGACGGTGCTCGATGGCGGGAAGAATGCCTGGGTGGCGGCTGGGCTGCCGCTCGAGCGCGGGGCAACCCCGGAGCCCGATACGGACACTGATAACGGCACTGGCGGCGACCTGTCGCGCAAGGCGTCGCTGGTCCCGACCGTCGATGCCGAGGCGCTGCTGGCCAATCTCGCCAGCCCCGCGCGGCTGGTCGTGGATGCCCGCGCCGCCGACCGCTTCCGCGGCGAGAACGAGACGCTCGACCCGGTCGGCGGCCATATTCCCGGTGCGGTGAATCGCTTCTTCAAGGACAACCTCGCCGCGGACGGCCATTTCAAGCCGGCGGAGACGCTGCGTGCGGAGTTCGGCCAGGTGTTTGCCGGCAAGGCGCCGGCCGATACGGTGATGCAGTGCGGCTCCGGCGTGACCGCCTGCCACAACCTGCTGGCGATGGAAGTGGCCGGGCTGACCGGCGCGGCGCTCTATCCGGGGTCGTGGAGCGAGTGGTGCGCCGACCCGAAGCGGCCGGTGGCGACTGGGGCCTGAATCCCCAGGCGCGAAGCGGCGTCAGCGCGACGCCGCCTCCGTCTTCGCCCCACGGTGGTGGTCGTGTTCCTCGCGCACGCCGTTCGTGATGAACACGATCGCCGCGATGCCCGCCGCCACCAGCACCACCTGCACCGCCGATTCCTTGAGGCGCGGCCGGCGCTGCATCTGCGGCATCAGGTCGCTCACGGCGATGTAGACGAAGCTGCTCGATGCAATCACGAGCACGTACGGAATCCAGCCGCTCAGCTGGTCCAGCAGGAAATATCCCACCACGCCGCCGACCACGGCCGCCAGGCTCGACAACAGGTTGAATGCAAAGGCGCGCGCCTTCGAGAACCCCGCGTTGAGCAGCACGATGAAATCGCCGACTTCCTGCGGAATCTCATGCGCGGCAATCGCCAGCGCCGTCACCACGCCGATCTTGGGATCGGCCAGGAAGGCAGCGGCAATCACGATGCCATCGGCAAAGTTGTGGAAGGTGTCGCCGACGAGGATGGTCAGGCCGCTGCGGCCCGCTTCCTCGCGGTCGTGGCCGTGATGATGGTGGTGCCCATCGCCCTCATGGTGGTGCGAGTGGCGCAGCAGCGAGATCTTCTCCAGCAGGAAGAAGCCCAGCAGGCCAGCCAGTAATGTGCCGAACAGCGCACGCGGGTCTGCGCCGGACTCGAACGCCTCGGGCAGCGAGTGAAGCAGCGCCGTGGCCAGCAGCACCCCTACCGAGAAGCTCACCATGCGGTCGACCACGCGCGAGGCCACGGTCAGCGACAGCAGCGCCGCCCCGAGAATGCTCCCGACGCCCGAAATGGTCGCCGCCAGCAGGATGTACAGAAGCGTGGAATGGATGATGGGCTCCCGGCGCCCGGTATGCGACGGTCAGGCCGCCCGCATACCGATTAACGCAACAAGGTTGCAAAAACTGGAAAGCCGCATTGTACGTATGTCCGCACCGACTTTGCAATGTCCGCAATGGTCCGACTCAGCGCGGGGTCAATCGCCCTCCCCGGCTCAGGCGACCTTGTTCGCCTTCAGCCAGGCGAGGCAGCGCTGCCAGCCATCCTTGGCGGCGGCTTCCACGTAGCTGGATCGGTAATCGGCATTGAAGGCATGGCCGGCCTCGGGATAGACCACGAAGGTCGAGGCCTTCGCATTGGCATCGGGCGATGCTGCCAGCGCGGCCTTCATCTTCGCGACGTGCTCCTGCGTGATGCCGGTGTCCTTGCCGCCGTACAGTCCCAGCACGGGCGCGTGGAGCTGGTTGACGCTCTCCAGCGCGCTGCGCGGCTTGAGCGGCGTCGGCTCACCCACCAGTTGGCCGTACCAGGCCACGCCGGCCTTCACCCGGGGGCTGTGGGCGGTGTAGAGCCATGTGACGCGTCCACCCCAGCAGAAACCGGTGATGCCGAGCCGGTTCAGGTCGCCGCCATGGGCGCCGGCCCAGGTGCTGGCGGCGTCCAGGTCGCCCATGACCTGCGCGTCCGGCACCTTGGCGATGACGTTGGTCTGCAATTCCTGGATCGTGCCGAAGCTGCCCGGGTCGCCCTGCCGCGCGAACAGTTCCGGCGCGATGGCCAGGTAGCCGAGCTTGGCGAAGCGTCGGCAAATGTCTGCAATGTGTTCATGCACCCCGAAGATCTCGCTGATCACGAGCACCACGGGCAGGTTGGTCTTGCCTTCGGGCTGGGCGCGGTAGGCGGGCATGTTGAAGCCGCCGGACGGGATGGTCACTTCGCCGGCGGTCAGGCCATTGAAGTCGGTCTTGATGGTTTCGGCCGCCACCGGCAGGGCCGCCGCCGCAAAGGCGGAGCCCAGCGCGGTCTTGACGAAACGCCGGCGATCGAACGTCTGGCCGGGGACGAGGCTTTCCACTTCAGGCTGCAACATGGGGCGGGCTCCTTGGGTTCGCTGGCGTAACGCATACGATGCTCACGCAACGCCAGCGATTCTAAGCGCACTTTGCCGCCCCGTGCGCCCCCTCCCCTCAGTGCCTCAGTGCAGCTTTACGCGCGGGCTGGTCTTGCTGCGCAGCCAGTGCGTCACCGTATCGAGCCCCATGCCGATGGCGCCGTGGAGCGCCAGCACGTGCATCCGGTACAGCGAGGTGTACATGAAGCGTGCCATCAGCCCCTCGATAAACATCGACCCACCAATCAGCCCACCCATCAGGCTGCCGACCGCGCTGAAGTGCCCCAGGGACACCAGCGAGCCGAAGTCCTTGAACCCGAACTTCGGCAGCGGCTTGCCGTCCATGCGTGCGCGGATCGCGTCATAGAGGAAGGTGGCCTGCTGGTGCGCCGCCTGCGCGCGCGGCGGCACGGCGGTCTGCTTCTCCGGCCACGGGCAGCTGGCGCAGTCGCCGAACGCGAAGATGTCCGGATCGGCCTCGGTTTGCAGCGTGGGACCGACCACGATCTGGCCCTGCTTGCTGACCGGCAGCCCGAGCGTGCGGAGGACACCCGGCGCGGTGATGCCGGCCGCCCAGACCGTCAGGTCGGCGTCGATGCGCTTGTCGCTGGCGGTGAGCACGGCGTCGTCGGTGACCTGCGTCACGCGCTCGGCGGTCAGCACGTCCACGTCGAGCTTGCGCAGCAGCTTGGTGGTCTCGGCGGAAACGCGCTCGGACAGCGCCGGCAGGATGCGCGGGCCGGCTTCGATCACGTGGATGCGCACGTCGCGGCGCGGGTCCAACTGGTGCAGGCCGTAGGCGTTGAGCACGTGCGCGGTGTTGCGCAGCTCGGCGGACAGTTCCACGCCCGTGGCGCCGGCGCCGATGATCGCCACGTCCACGCGCGGCCGGCCGTCCTCGCCGGTGCGGCCCCGCCCGTTCTGGGCGCGCACGCACGCGGCAATCAGCTTGCGGCGGAAGCGCTCCGCCTGCTCGACGGTATCAAGCGCGATCGCATGCTCGGCCGCGCCGGGCACGTTGAAGAAGTGCGTGACGCAGCCGATGGCCAGGACCAGCGTGTCATAGGGGAGTTCGCGTGCGGGCAGCAGCTCCGTGCCATCCAGATCGACGCACGCGGCCACCTGGATGACCTTGCGCGCCCGATCGACGCCCGTCAGTTCGCCCTGCTGGAACTCGAAGTGGTGCCACCGCGCCTGCGCGACGTACTCGAGCTGGTGGGTGTTGGGATCCATGCTGCCGGCGGCGACTTCGTGCAGCAGCGGCTTCCAGATGTGCGTGGGCGAGCGGTCCACCAGCACCACCTGGGCCTGGCCGCGTTTGCCCAGCTTGTCGCCGAGCCGGGTCACGAGTTCGAGCCCGCCGGCCCCGCCGCCAACGACGATGATCCGATGGGTGGATGCCTGCGTCGCGCGCAGCGCGTCGCGCTGGGCGTTGGGCGATGGGGTGGGCGATGGGTTGGGCGATGTCTCGCCCCGTGTATCGGCTTGCGTACCGATGTGTGCCGCCGTGCCTGCCGCTACTTCGCTACCGGTTGTACTGCCATCCGTGGTGCTCATGGTCTACCCGATCTTCTCTATTTGGAAACCGGTGTCGACCCGCGTCGGCGAGGATTATGTTGTCGTTGTGGCGTCGCGCGGATCATGTTCGTTGCTGCCAGTTTGCTGCACGGCAATAGAACTGGCAAGCCTCCACGCGATGATGTCGCGCATTCACCGCAACGCCTCTCCTGTACGCATCCGCATGCAGGAGAGGCGTCACCTTCAATGCGCCTCTTCCCAGTTGCTGCCGCTGCCCACTTCGGCCACCAATGGCACGCGCAGCGTCGCCACGGAGCACATCAGCTCGGGCAGGCGCGTCTTCACCAGCTCGAGTTCGGCCTGCGGCACTTCGAGGACCAGTTCATCGTGCACCTGCATGATCTGGCGCGTGCCGAGGTTGTCGCGCTCGAGCCAGTCCTGCACGGCGATCATCGACAGCTTGATCAGGTCCGCCGCCGTGCCCTGCATCGGCGCGTTGATGGCGGCGCGCTCGGCGCCCTGGCGGCGCGGGCCGTTGCCGCCGTTGATGTCGGGCAGCCAGAGGCGGCGGCCAAACACCGTTTCCACGTAGCCCTGCTCGCGCGCGGTCTGGCGCGTCTCTTCCATGTAGTGGGCCACGCCCGGGTAGCGCATGAAGTAGCGGTCGATGTAGTGCTTGGCCGCTTCGCGCTCGATGCCGAGGTTGCTGGCCAGCCCGAACGCGCTCATGCCGTAGATCAGACCGAAGTTGATGACCTTGGCGTAGCGGCGCTGCTCGCTGGACACCGCCTCGCGCTCCACGCCGAAGATCTCGGCCGCCGTGGCGCGGTGGATGTCCTCGCCGTTGGCGAACGCGCGCAGCAGGTTCTCGTCGCCCGAGATATGGGCCATGATGCGCAGCTCGATCTGCGAGTAGTCGGCGGAGACGATCACGTTGCCCGGCGCGGCGATGAACGCCTCGCGGATGCGCCGGCCTTCCTCGGTCCGCACCGGGATGTTCTGCAGGTTCGGCTCGGTCGAGGCCAGCCGGCCCGTCACGGCCGTGGCCTGGCCGTAGCTCGTGTGCACGCGTCCGGTCTGCGGGTTGACCATCTTCGGCAGCTTGTCCGTGTAGGTGGACTTGAGCTTCGACAGACCCCGATAGTCGAGCAGCAGCTTGGGCAGCGGATAGTCCTCCGCCAGCTTCTGCAGCACCTCTTCGTCCGTGGACGGCGCCCCGCTGGCGGTCTTCTTGACCACCGGCAGCTTCATCTGCGTGAACAGGATTTCGCCGATCTGCTTCGGCGAACCGAGGTTGAACGGCTGGCCAGCGGCCTCGAAGGCGGCTTTTTCCAGTTCCATCATGCGCTGGCCGAGTTCGGCGCTCTGCGCGCCAAGCCGCGCGGCATCGATCAGCACGCCATTGCGCTCGATCTTCTGAAGCACCACCGAGACCGGGATCTCGATATTCTCGTACACGTACTTGAGCCCGTCTGCCGCGTCCAGCTGCGGATGCATCTTGCGATGGAGGCGCAGCGTCACGTCGGCATCCTCGGCCGCGTACTCGGTGGCGCGCTGGAGGTCGATCTGGTCGAAGCCGATCTGGCTGGCGCCCTTGCCGCAGACTTCCTCGTAGGTCAGCGTCTTCAGGTTCAGCAACCGCTCGGCCAGGCTGTCCATGCCGTGATTGCGGTGCGAGGCCAGCACGTAGCTTTCCAGCATCGTGTCCTGGGCGATGCCGCGCAGCTTGACGCCGTGGTTGGCGAAGACGTGCGAGTCGTACTTCAGGTGCTGGCCTAGCTTCGGCCGCGCCGGGTCTTCCAGCCACGGGCGCAGGCGCTCCAGCACGTAGTCGCGCGAGAGCTGGCCGTGGTTATCCATGCCGGCCACGTCCGGGCCGCGATGGGCGACCGGGATGTAGGCGGCCTCGCCGGGCTCCACCGACAGCGACAGGCCCACCAACTGGGCCTGCATCGGGTCGAGCGAGGTGGTTTCCGTGTCGATGGCGGTCAGCGGCGCGTCGACGATCCGGGCGATCCAGCCGTCGAGTGCAGCCTCGGTGGTCACGGTCTCGTAGCGGATCTCGGCCGGGGTGGTGTCGGGTGCCGGCAGGTCGGTCGACACATCGGCCGGGCCATCGAACAGCCCGCCCTGCGGCGAAGGCGCCGGCGCGGCGCCGGCACGCGACGAGCGGGCGGCGGCACGGGCGTTCGGCAGCGATTCGCCCGTGGCCTCGCGCAGCCAGGTCTTGAAACCATAGCGCGAGAAGAAGGCGATCAGCTTCTCGTTGTCCTCGCCCAGTTCGCGCAGCGCGTGGAAGTCCGCCACGGCGTCGCTGAGGTCGCAGTCGGTCTTGACCGTGACCAGCTCCCGGGCGCGCGGCAGCCAGTCGAGCGTGTTGCGCAGGTTCTCGCCCACCACGCCCTTGATGCCATCGGCACCGGCCATGATGGTGTCGAGCGTGCCGTATTCGGCAAGCCATTTCACGGCGGTCTTCGGACCCACCTTGGGCACGCCGGGCACGTTGTCCACCGCATCGCCAATCAGCGAGAGATAGTCGACGATCCGCTCCGGCGGCACGCCGAACTTGGCCACCACACCGGGCGGATCGAGCACTTCGCCGCTCATGGTGTTGACCAGCGTGACGTGGTCGTTCACCAGCTGCGCGAGGTCCTTGTCGCCCGTGGATACCACGGTACGCACGCCCTGTGCCGTGGCCTGGCAGGCCAGTGTGCCGATCACGTCGTCGGCCTCCACGCCTTCCACCACCACGATCGGCCAGCCCAGCGCGCGCACGGCCTCGTGGATCGGCTCGATCTGCCTGGCCAGATCCTCGGGCATGGACGGGCGATGTTCCTTATATGCGGGGTATAGCGCATCCCGGAACGTCTTGCCCTTGGCGTCGAACACGCAAGCGATATACTCTGCCGGGAAGTCGTTGCGCAGCTTGCGCAACATGTTGATCATGCCGTAGATTGCCCCTGTAGGCAGCCCTTCGCCATTCCTCAGGTCCGGCAGAGCGTGATACGCGCGATACAAGTAGCTCGATCCATCGACGAGCAAAAGCGTTTTTTGACTATCCGACATTCCCATGGACTCTAAATTGACTGGCGCCCCTGCTGGTGGCGCAGCGACCGGCCCCCTGGCCGATACGGACGTTTCCGACATCTCCGGCGATACCGTGAACCCGCCGCCCGAGAAGGCCTCGGCGCATGCCGCCGCCATCGCCGCGAAAGCCGATGCCGCGGCGGCGGGCAAATCGCCCGAAGCCCAGGATGCAGCTGCCGCGGCGGCAGCTGCGCGTGCCAACCCACGCAAGATGATTCCGAGCCTGCGCGCGCTGGCGGATGAAGACCGCGCCACCGCGAAGAAGGCGCGTGCCTCGTGGCAAATGTTCACGATTATGGCAGAGTTCATCGAGGCGACCGAGTACCTCTCGGAGATCCGCCCGGCGGTCTCGATCTACGGCAGCGCGCGCCTGCGCGAGGACTCGCCGTACTACCAGAAGACCATCGAGATTGCCCGGCTGTTCTCGGACGCCGGCTTCGCGGTGATCTCCGGCGGCGGCCCCGGCATCATGGAAGCGGCGAACAAGGGCGCGCACGCCGGCAAGTCCGCCAGCGTCGGCCTGAACATCGAGCTTCCGCACGAGCAGCAGGGCAATCCGTACCAGGACATCGCCATGCGCTTCCGCCACTTCTTCACGCGCAAGGTCACCTTCGTGAAGAATTCGGACGCCTTCATCGTCATGCCCGGCGGCTTCGGCACGCTGGACGAGCTGGCCGAGGTGCTCACGCTGGTGCAGACCGGCAAGTCGCGCTCGGTGCCGGTGGTGATGTACGGCAGCCGGTTCTGGAAGGGCCTGCTGGACTGGTTCCGCTTCACGCTGCTGCCGATGGGCCTGATCGCCGAGCACGACCTCGACCTGATGAAGATCGTGGACGAGCCCCAGGAAGTGCTGGAGGCGGTCTATGACTATTACGAGAAGCGCGGCGGCGATCACCCGATTCCGCCTAAGGAAGAAATGTTCTATCTGTAAGGCATTGGCGGCGTCCCCGGCCAGCCAGGGGGCGCAGGCAGCACGTGCCGGGGTGCCCCGGGGGTCACGAGAGCGGCCCGTGGGCGGCAGGAATTGCTAGAATGGAAGCCTGTCAGTCTGCCAGGTCCGGCGCCGCCGGGCCGCAGACTCAATCCGCGTGGCGGGGCCTGCCGGCCCGCACGCACAGGAGCCCCAGATGACCTCCCCCTCGCACCCGGCTGCCGTGCTCGCCGCGACCGTGCTGGCACTCGTGCCGGCCCTGGCCGCCGCACAGGGCAACGCGGAAAGCAGTGCGCTGACACAACAAGAACTGAACCAGATCAACAATCAGCCGATCGCGCCCGCGTCGAAAAGCCAGCTCAACCAGCCGCGCGAGCCGAGTTTCGTGCTGCGTGAGCGCGATGGGACCCAGGTGACCGAGTACCGGAACAAGGGGCAGGCCACCGATATCCAGGTACGCTCCGGCGTGGGCACGAAGTACGAGATGAGCAAGCCGGAAGACAGCTCGCCCAAGATTCGTGACCATGACGTGAACCGCGTGCCGTCGGTCAACCTGAAGTTCTGAGCGTCTCAACGACCCTTTTCACCCACGACCCGGCCGGACGGCAACGCCCGACCGGATCGCGCCGGCCCTCCGGCAGTCATGCCGCGGCGGCGGACGGTTTTTGTCCAGACCGGCCTGCCGCGCCCGATTCGCACCAATAAAACAGTATGGCCGTATTCACCACGGTCTCGCAGGACGAGATCGCCCGCTGGCTGCTTGACTACGACCTTGGCGAAGTCCGCGCGTTGCGCGGCATTGCTTCCGGGATCGAGAACAGCAATTTCTTTCTGACCATGGAGCAGGATGGCGTCACGCGCGAGTACGTGCTGACCATCTTCGAGCGGCTGACCTTCGCGCAGCTGCCGTATTACCTGCACCTGATGGACCATCTGGCCCGACACGGCATCAGCGTGCCGGCGCCCGTGGCCGCGCGCGACGGGGAAATCCTGCGCGCGCTCAAGGGCAAGCCGGCGACCATCGTCACGCGGCTCTCCGGCGCGTCGCAACTGTCCCCGCAGGCCAGCCACTGCGCCGAGGTGGGCACCATGCTGGCCCGCATGCACCTGGCCGGGCAGGACTATCCGCGCCAGCAGCCCAACCTGCGCAGCCTGGCCTGGTGGCGCCAGACCGAGCCCGAGATCCTGCCGTTCCTCGACCCGGCCCAGCGCCAGTTGCTGGCCGGCGAGATCGCCCACCAGACCGCGTTCTTCGGCAGCGCCGACTACGCCGCGCTGGCCGGCGGCCCGTGCCACTGCGACCTGTTCCGCGACAACGTCCTGTTCGACACCGACGCCAGCGGCGCGCCGCAACTCGGCGGTTTCTTCGATTTCTACTTCGCCGGCAACGACAAGTGGCTGTTCGACCTGGCCGTGACCGTGAACGACTGGTGTATCGACCTGCCCACCGGCGCGCTGGACGTTGACCGGGCGCAGGCCATGCTGCGGGCTTATCATGCGGTGAGGCCGCTCACGGCCACCGAGGCCGCGCATTGGCAGGACATGCTCCGTGCGGGCGCGCTGCGCTTCTGGGTATCGCGTCTGTGGGACTTTTTCCTGCCGCGCGAGGCCGACATGCTCCAGCCGCACGATCCGACCCACTTCGAACGCATCCTGCGCCGCCGTCTCGACGACGCCGCACCGCTCCCCTGGATCTGATTCGCCATGCAACTACTGGAAGTTCCCGCCAAGGAAGGCTACGTCTGGTTCCGCCAGGGTATCTGGCTGTTCCGCAAGAACCCGCTCGCGTTCCTGATGCTGCTGTTCATCTACCTGATTGCCGCGCAGCTCGCGATCTTCGTGCCGCTGTTCGGCATCATCGCGCTGCTGGTGGTCACGCCGGGCATCAACGTGGGGGTGATGACGGCCTGCCGCGATGTCATCCAGAGCAAGCGCGTGCTACCGACCGTGCTGCTGGCCGGGTTCCGCAGCAATGGCAAGCAGGCCATGCGGCATCTGTTCGTGCTGGGCGGCATCTATGCGGCGCTGGTGTTCCTGCTGAGCCTGATCGCCACGTCGCTGGTTGATATCGGCGCGCTGGCGCAGGTGGTGCTGAAGGGCGAGGAGCCCACGCCGGACGCGATGCGCCAGCTCTACCTGGCCATGCTGACCGGGGCAGCGCTCTACACGCCGATCGCGATGCTGTTCTGGTTCGCGCCGATGCTGACTGCCTGGCACGGCGTGCCGCCGGTGAAGGCGCTGTTCTTCAGCTGGACGGCCTGCTGGCGCAACCGGGGCGCGTTCTTCGCCTACGCCGGCCTGTTCGCCGTCCTGATCGTGGCGCTGCCGCTGTTCCTGGAGGTAATCTTCGCCGCGATCGGCGCGGAGACGGTGCTGTCGTTCCTGGTCACGCCGTACTCGCTGCTGATGCTGGCGATCCTGTACTGCTCGTTCTACGCCACCTATCGCGGCTGCTTCAACATCGTGCCGGCCGAGGCCACCGACACCCAGAACGTCAATCCGTGACGTATTAAGCACTTGGCCGGAGCTGCCCCCGGCCAGGACCCGGCTTTAGTCGATGGTGTCGAGCTTGGCCACCGCCAGCGCCAGCCACTTGGCGCCGTGGCGCTTGAAGTTGATATTGGCGCGCGCATCGGCGCCCTCGCCTTCCAGCGCCGTGATCTTGCCTTCCCCGAACTTGTTGTGGAACACGTTCTGGCCGACCCGGAAGCCGGTGTCGGCCGCGCGCTTTTCCTCGGCGTAGTTCTTGCCGGTGTCCATGCCGCCCGTGGGCCGGGTGCCGCTGTAGGGCACGTCCTCGGGCTTCTTGAACCAGTCGCGGCCCCAGCCGCTTTCCCGCTCCCCGCCGCCCTGGCGGTTGCGGCCATAGCCACCGCCACTGCCACCACCGTATGCACCGTAGGCCTGTGCCGGCGGCGTGATCCACTTCAGCGACGCCTCGGGCAACTCCTCGAAGAAGCGCGAGCGGATGTGATATCGCATCTGGCCGTGCAGCACGCGGCTCTGGGCGAAGGACATATAGAGCCGCTCGCGCGCCCGGGTAATCGCCACGTACATCAGGCGGCGCTCCTCCTCGAGCCCATCGGCCTCCATCGCGCTGTTCTCGTGCGGGAACAGGCCCTCTTCCAGCCCGGTAATGAACACCACGTTGAATTCGAGGCCCTTGGCCGCGTGCACGGTCATCATCTGCACCGCGTCCTGGCCAGCCTGGGCCTGGTTGTCGCCGGCCTCCAGCGAGGCATGGGTCAGGAAGGCCACGAGCGGCGTCATCACCACCGGCAACTGCTCGGGATCGAGCACCTGGAGCACCTGGTCGCCATCGGCCAGCACTGGCGCGGCGTCGCCGATCCGGTTGGCGGGCAGCACGCTGGCCAGCGCGTCGAGCCCATAGCCCTCTTCCACCACGAAAGCCTGCGCGGCGGTGACCAGTTCCTGCAAGTTCTCGATGCGGTCCTGCCCTTCCTTCTCGTTCTGGAAGTGCTGGATCAGGCCGCTGGTGTTGATCACATACTCCACCGTCTCCGGCAGCGTCATGCGCCGCGTCTCGGCCCGCATCTGCTCGATCAGGCGGATAAACGCGCCCATCGTGCTGCCCGCCTTGCCCGGCACGTAGGCCACGGCCTCGGAGAGCGAGACGTTGTACTGGCGCGCGGCGTCCTGGAGCAGCTCCAGCGAACGCGCCCCGATGCCGCGCGTCGGGAAGTTGACCACCCGCCCGAACGCCGCGTCGTTGCGCGGGTTTTCGATCAACTGCAGATAAGCGAGCGCATGCTTCACTTCGGCCCGTTCGAAGAAGCGCAGGCCGCCATACACCCGATAGGCGATGCCGGACGAGAACAGCGCGTGCTCGATCACCCGCGACTGCGCATTGCTGCGATACAGGATGGCGATCTCGGAGCGCGACATGCCCTGGGCGATCTGGTCGCGGATCTCCTCGACGATCCACGAGGCCTCCTGCCCGTCCGAGCCGGCCTGGAACACCCGCACCAGCTCGCCGTGGCCCGCGTCCGTGCGCAGGTTCTTGCCCAGCCGCCGCGCGTTGTGGGCGATCAGGTGGTTGGCCGAATCGAGGATGTGGCCATGCGAGCGGTAGTTCTGCTCCAGCTTGATCAGGTGGCGCACGCGGAATTCGCTCTCGAAGTCGCGCATATTGCCGACGTTGGCACCCCGAAACGCGTAGATGCTCTGGTCGTCATCGCCCACGGCGAACACGGCCGCCGCGCTACCCGTGCCGTAACCGGCCAGCAGCTTGAGCCACTGGTACTGGAGCACGTTGGTGTCCTGGAACTCGTCCACCAGCACGTGGCGGAAGCGGTGCTGGTAGTGCTGGCGGATGGCGTCGTTGTAGCGCAGCAGTTCGTAGCAGCGCAGTAGCAACTCGGCGAAATCGACCACGCCTTCGCGCTGGCACTGCTCGTCGTAGGCGGCGTACAGGTCGACGAAACGACGGTTGAAATCGTCGTTCGCCTCCACGTCGCGGGGGCGCAGCCCCTGCTCCTTGGCGTTGTTGATGAAGTACTGGACGTTCTTGGCCGGATACTTCTCGTCATCGACATTCAGCGATTTCAGCAGCCGCTTGAGCGCGGAAAGCTGGTCCTGGGTGTCCAGGATCGAGAAGGTCTGCGGCAGCCCGGCGTCCTTGAAGTGCGCGCGCAGCATCCGGTTGCAGAGCCCGTGGAAGGTGCCGATCCACATGCCGCGCGTGTTGATGGGCAGCATGGACGACAGGCGGGTCTGCATCTCCTTGGCCGCCTTATTGGTAAATGTCACGGCCAGCACGCCGGCCGGCGACACCCGGCCGTTCTGGATCAGCCAGGCGATGCGGGTGGTCAGCACGCGGGTCTTGCCGCTGCCCGCCCCCGCCAGGATCAGGGCCGGTTCATCGGGCAACGTGACGGCGGCGAGTTGTTCGGCGTTGAGATTGGCAAGCAGGCTGGACATCGGGGAAGGGGCCTTTTGGCCGCGTGGGGCCGGGGAATGGCGGCAATTATACCGGGGGGACCGGGGCCGCCAGCGGCACCCGGCAGCCGTCGGCGTCGGCAAATGCGCACCGGCACCCCCGCCTCCCCTATAATTTGACGTTTTCCCGGCCCGACGCCGTGGCGCGCCGACTGGTTTCGATGGATTTCGATCAGTCCGCCCACCGCCCAGCCCCGACCCGCATACCTCGACATCCCCAGCATGACCGCCCAAGACCAGTCCCTTGCCAAGAGCTTCGAACCCGCCGCCATCGAGGAGAAGTGGGGCCCCGAATGGGAGCGCCGCGGCATCGCCCAGCCCACGATGGACGCCAATCGTCCCGATTTCGCCATCCAGCTGCCGCCGCCCAATGTGACCGGCACGCTGCACATGGGCCACGCGTTCAACCAGACCATCATGGACGGCCTGACGCGCCACGCGCGCATGCGCGGCGCCAATACGCTGTGGGTGCCGGGTACCGATCACGCGGGTATCGCCACGCAGATCGTGGTGGAGCGCCAGTTGGAAGCCCAGGGCGTGTCGCGCCATGACCTCGGCCGCGAGAAGTTCGTCGAGAAGGTCTGGGAGTGGAAGGAGGAGTCGGGCTCCACCATCACGCGCCAGGTGCGCCGCATGGGGGCGTCGATCGACTGGACGCGCGAGTACTTCACGATGTCGCCCGAGATGTCGCAGGCCGTGACCGAGGTATTCGTCCGCCTGTTCGAACAGGGCCTGATCTATCGCGGCAAGCGCCTGGTCAACTGGGACCCGGTGCTGGGCACGGCCGTGTCCGACCTCGAAGTGGACAGCGTGGAGGAGGAAGGCTCGCTCTGGCACATCCACTACCCGCTGGCCGAGCCGGACGCCGTGCACGGCCTGACGCACCTGACCGTGGCCACCACGCGCCCGGAAACCATGCTCGGCGACACCGCCGTGATGGTCCACCCCGAGGACGAGCGCTACGCGCACCTGATCGGCAAGTTCGTGCACCTGCCGCTGACCGATCGCCAGATCCCCGTCATTGCCGATGAATACGTCGACCGCGCCTTCGGCACGGGCGTGGTCAAGGTCACGCCGGGCCATGACTTCAACGACTACGCGGTGGGCCAGCGCCACAACCTGCCGCAGCTCTCGATCCTGACGCTGGACGCCAAGATCGTCGCCGACGCGCCGGCCGCCTACGCCGGCATGGACCGCTTCGAGGCCCGCGACAAGATGGTGGCCGACCTGAAGGAACAGGGCCTGCTGGGCGAGGTCAAGAAGCACAAGCTGATGGTGCCGCGCAGCGAGCGCACCAGCAGCGTGATCGAGCCGATGCTGACCGACCAGTGGTTCGTCGCCATGAGCAAGCCGGCCCCCGAGGGCACGTTCTATCCGGGTCGCTCGATCGCCGAAGTGGCGCTGGACGCCGTGCAGAGCGGCGAGATCAAGCTGGTGCCCGAGAACTGGAACAGCACGTACAACCAGTGGCTGGCCAACATCCAGGACTGGTGTATCAGCCGCCAGCTCTGGTGGGGCCATCAGATCCCGGCCTGGTACGACGACGCCGGCAACTGCTTCGTCGCCCGCACCGAGGAAGACGCCCGCGCCAAGGCGCAGGCGGCCGGCAGCACCGGCCCGCTGCGCCGCGAGGAAGACGTGCTCGACACGTGGTTCTCGTCCGCGCTAGTGCCGTTCTCGTCACTCGGCTGGCCCGAGCAGACGCCGGAACTGGAGCACTTCCTGCCGTCGTCGGTGCTGGTCACGGGCTACGACATCATCTTCTTCTGGGTGGCGCGCATGGTCATGATGACCAAGCACTTCACCGGCCAGGTGCCGTTCCACACCGTGTACGTGCACGGCCTGGTGCGTGACTCCGAAGGCAAGAAGATGAGCAAGTCCGAGGGCAACACCCTCGACCCGGTGGACCTGATCGACGGCATCGAGCTGGCCCCGCTGCTCAAGAAGCGCACCACGGGCCTGCGCCGCCCGAAGGACGCGCCGCGCATCGAATCGAAGACGAAGAAGGAGTTCCCGGACGGCATTCCCGCGTTCGGCGCGGACGCCCTGCGCTTCACCTTCGCCTCGCTGGCCACGCTGGGCCGGAATATCAACTTCGACACGGGCCGTTGCGAGGGCTATCGCAACTTCTGCAACAAGCTCTGGAACGCCACCCGCTTCGTGCTGATGAACACCGAGGGCCATGATTGCGGCATGGGCCCGTGCAGCAACGACTGCGGCCCGGACGGCTACCTGCACTTCTCGCAGGCAGACCGCTGGATCGTCTCGCTGCTCCAGCGCGTGGAAGGCGAAGTCGAAAAGGGCTTCGACGAATACCGTTTCGACAATATCGCCAGCGCAATCTACAAGTTCGTCTGGGACGAGTATTGCGACTGGTACCTGGAACTCGCCAAGGTGCAGATCCAGACCGGCACCGAGGCCCAGCAACGCGCCACGCGCCGCACGCTGCTGCGCGTGCTGGAGACGGTACTGCGCCTGGCGCACCCGATCATCCCGTTCATTACCGAGGAACTCTGGCAGAAGGTGGCCCCGCTGGCCGGCCGCGCCAAGGGTGACGGCAGCGAGACCATCGCGCTGCAGGCCTACCCGCTGCCGGCCGCCGCCAAGATCGACGAAGCCGCCGAAGCCTGGGTGGCCCAGCTCAAGGCCGTGGTGGACGCCTGCCGCAACCTGCGGGGCGAGATGAACATCTCGCCGGCCCAGCGCATTCCGCTCTACACGCACGGCGACAGCACCTTCCTGAACGCCGCGGCGGCGCAAATCCAGGCGCTGGCGAAACTTTCCGAGGTGAAGGTGTTCGAAGACGAGGTCGCCCTCCAGAAGGAAGGCGCCGGGGCGCCGGTGGCCATCGTCGGCGGCAATCACCTGCTGCTGAAGATCGAGATCGACGTCGCAGCCGAGCGCGTGCGCCTGGGCAAGGAGATCGACCGGATCAGCAATGAAATCGGCAAATGCCGGGGCAAGCTGACCAACGAAGCCTTCGTGGCCAAGGCGCCGCCCGCGGTTGTGGCGCAGGAAACACAGCGTTTGTCGGATTTCGAACAGACGCTGGCCAAGCTCCAGGATCAACTACAGCGTCTGCCCGCCTGACGGGTTCGCCACTTCTGCGCCACCGGCACGAAAGTTGCAACTCGACTGGTATCCGGCCTCGTTCATGTGTAACGACATGTGACTGTTACGTCAGCGTCGGACGAAGCCGGACAGACGGCGCCCTCCCTGTACGGCACGGTGTTACACCGGATTGAAAAGGAAAGCTGAAATGGAAAACCGCGTCACCAAGGCCGTCTTTCCGGTCGCTGGGCTAGGTACCCGATTCCTCCCCGCGACCAAGGCGAGTCCCAAGGAAATGCTGCCAGTGGTGGACAAACCGCTAATCCAGTACGCCGTGGAAGAAGCCATGGCCGCCGGCATCACGGAAATGATCTTTGTCACGGGCCGCTCCAAGCGCGCCATCGAGGACCATTTCGACAAGGCGTACGAACTGGAAATGGAGCTGGAAGCCAAGAACAAGCAGGCCCTGCTCGATGTGGTGCGTTCGATCAAGCCTGCGCACGTGGAGTGCTACTACGTGCGCCAGCCCGAGGCCCTGGGCCTGGGCCACGCCGTGCTGTGCGCGGCCAAGCTGGTCGGCGACACGCCGTTCGCGGTCATGCTGGCGGACGACTTGCTCGACGGCGACGTGCCGATCATGAAGCAGATGGTCGACGTCTATAACCACTACAACTGCTCGGTCCTGGGCGTGGAAGAGATCGCGCCGGAACAAAGCCGCTCCTACGGCGTGGTGGAAGGCCGCGAATGGGACGAGCGCGTGATCAAGATGTCCGGCATCGTCGAGAAGCCGGCCCCCGAGGACGCCCCGTCGAACCTTGGCGTGGTGGGCCGCTACATCCTCACGCCGCGCATCTTCGACCACATCCGTGAACTGAAGCCGGGTGCCGGCGGCGAGTACCAACTGACCGATGCCATCCAGTCGATGCTCGACCAGGAACAGGTGCTGGCCTACCGCTACAACGGCGTGCGCTACGACTGCGGCAGCAAGCTCGGCTACCTGAAGGCCACTGTCGAGTTCGCCCTGAAGCACCCGGAAGTGCGCGACGAGTTCAGCGCCTATCTGGCCCAGCGCGGATAAGCGTTCCGCCCCGGCATGAAAAAGCCGCCTCGATCGAGGCGGCTTTTTTTATGGCCGGGGGCCAGGCGGTCTTAGCGGCGCTTCATGTAGAACACGAACACCTTGTCCACCTCGGCGTGCGACAGCAGCTCGTTGCCGGTCTGCTTGGCGAAGGCCTGGAAGTCGCGCGTGGCGCCCGGGTCGGTGGCCAGCACCTTGAGCACGTCGCCGCTGGCCATGTCCGCCAGCGCCTTCTTGGTCCGCAGGATCGGCAGCGGGCAGTTCAGGCCGCGCGCGTCCACTTCTTTCTGGAAGTCCATTCCTCTCATCCCACTTATTTTTGGTCGATGCCGTATTGTAACGAAGCGGCGACAAGGCTGAAGTCCGTCGGCCGGCGCGGGTCGGGGATGTCCTCGCCCGAGGCGCGGTCGAAGAAGCGCACGGGCAGCCCGCGCCGCTCCAGGAAATCGGCCACGGCAAAGCCGGTGCCGGCGTTCCAGATCCGCATCTTCTCGGGCGCCACGAGCTTGTATTCGGCCAGTTCCTCGGACAGTTCGATGCGCCCCGTCGCCTTCACGTGATAGGCGATGATCAGCTCGTTCTTGCGCATGAACTCGTAGACGCCGATCAGCGACGCGGATTCCGTGTCGAGATTGGTCTCCTCCTTGAGTTCGCGCGCCACGCCCAGCTCGGGCGTCTCGTCGCGCTCCATGAAGCCGGTGACCAGCGCGAACATCCCCTCCGGCCATACCGCGTTGCGCGCCAGCAGCAGCTTGTCCTCGTACTCGACCACCGCCGCCAGCACCGGCAGCGGGTTGTTCCAGTGCACGAAGCCGCAGCCGTCCTGCACGCAGGCATAACGATAGCGGCCGGACATCGGCAAGTGCTCCAGCGGCGCCCCGCATTGGGGGCAGAAACGGTACGGTTGCATCGGAGGGGGCTCCAGGGGTTCAGAGGGCGCAGGCCGCGCGGATATCGGCGGCGAACGCTTCCACGGTCTCGGGCTGCAGGTCCCACGAACACATCAGCCGGCAACCGCCCGCGCCGATGAAGGTGTAGAACAGCCAGCCCTTGGCGCGCAAGGCCTCGAAGGCCGGCAGCGGCAGTTCGGCGAAGACCGCGTTCGATTCGGTCGGGAACATGATGCGCACGCCGGGAATGTCGACGATGCGCTGGTGCAACAGTTGCGCCATCGCGTTGGCATGGCGGGCGTTGGACAGCCAGACATCGTTCTCGAGCATGCCCAACCACGGCGCGGAAATGAAGCGCATCTTCGAGGCCAACTGCCCGGCCTGCTTCACCCGGTAGGCGAAGTCCTCGGCCAGGCGGCGGTCGAAGAACACCACGGCCTCGCCCATCGGCAGGCCGTTCTTGGTGCCGCCGAAGCACAGCACATCCACGCCAGCCCGCCAGGTGATCTCGGACGGATGCACGCCCAGCGCCGCCACCGCATTGGCGAAGCGCGCGCCGTCCATGTGCACGCGCAGTTGCCGCCGCTTGGCGATGGCCGCAATGGCGCGCACCTCCTCCACCGTGTAGACCGTGCCGACTTCCGTCGACTGCGTGAGCGAGACCACGCGCGGCTTCGGATAGTGGATGTCGGTGCGCCGCGTGACCAGCGCCTCCACCGCATCGGCGGTCAGCTTGCCGTTGACGCCGGGCGCCGTGAGCAGCTTGGAGCCGTTCGAGAAGAACTCCGGCCCGCCGCACTCGTCCGTCTCGATGTGCGCCAGTTCATGGCAGATCACCGAGTGGTACGACTGGCACAGCGACGACAGCGCCAGCGAGTTGGCCGCCGTCCCGTTGAAGACGAAGAAGACCTCGCAGTCGGTCTGGAACAGGTTGCGGATGCGGTCGCAGACCTGCTGGGTCCAGGAATCGTCGCCATAGGCCTTCTCGTGGCCGCTGGCGTTGGCCTCGAGGAAGTATTTCAGCGATTCCGGGCAGAAGCCGGCGTAGTTGTCGGAGGCGAAGTGCTGCATGGGCGGGTCTTTACTTCTTGTCGATCCAGAGCGCGCCGCCGGTGGCCCAGTTCTCACGCTTGATATCGGTGATGATGATGTCCACTGCCGACACCGAGCAGCCCAGCGTCTCGCAGGTGACGCGCGTCACTTCCTCGACAAACTTGCGCTTTTGCTCGACCGTGCGGCCTTCGAACATCTCGACGTGAAACGTGGGCATGCTGCTGACTCCGTTTTTAGGGATTTTGCGAGACTCAGTCTCGGTAAGAGGGATCGATTCTATCGAGTTTGCGCAGCAGCGAGGGCCATTCCATCTCGCCCTCGACGACGCCGTTGTCGTACAGCTGCATCGAAGTGCGCTCGGCCACGTCAGCCGGCGGCTGCACTGTGGCGCGGCCCGCCTGCGCGCCGAGCTGGATCTCGCAGGCCTTGATCAGGGTGGCCATCAGCACGTAGGCCTCGGCCACGGTGCGGCCCACCGTCAGCGTACCGTGGTTGCGCAGCAGCATGGCCGGGTGCTGGCCCAGCGACACCGTGAGCCGGGCCCCTTCGGCCGGGGTGAACGCCAGGCCCTCGTAGTCGTGATAGCCGATGCGGCCGTGGAAGCGCATGGCGTGCTGCGACAGCGGCAGCAGTCCGTCCGCCTGCGCCGAGACCGCGATGCCGGCGGTGTTGTGCAGGTGCATGACGCAGTGCGCATCGGCCCGCGCGGCGTGCACGGCGGCGTGGAGGGCGAAGCCGGTCACGTTGACCGGGTGCACGGTCTCGCCGACCACCTCGCCCCGGCCATTGATCTTGACGAGGTCCGACGCGCGAATCTCGTCGAACGCGAAGCCGAACGGGTTGATCAGGAAGTGGTCCGGCTCACCGGGCACGGTGGCCGAGATATGGGTGTAGATCAGGTCGTCCCAGCGCTCCAGCGCGGCCAGCCGGTAGGCGGCGGCGAGGTCGGTGCGCACGCGCGCCTCCTCGGCGCTGACGGGAACGGCCGGGCCCGCGGCACGCGCGGGCTGCAAGGCAAAAGACATGGGGACATTCGCTCCGCGGCCGCCCTGCTGCGAGGCGTGCTCCAGACACGTGCGGGTTCAGTCCCGGTCGAGTAGGCGGCGCAGGCGTAACTGTAGCGCAGTCAGCGCGGGGCGGCAGCGTCCCGCAACGGCATGGCGCGGACCATCCAGCCGAGGATGCCCGCCCCCACCAGCAGCGCGGCGGCGGCGGTGGCCAGGGATGCCGCAAAGCCGGCCGTGCGCGCCACCAGCGTGGTGGCCAGCGGCGGGCCGGCGATCTGCCCGAGCGCGTAGGCGGCCGTCATCAGCCCGATCAGCTTCGGGGCGGCGCTGCCCCACAGCCGGCGCGCCTCGCGCATCAGGAACGACACCAGCGCCGTGAACGGCAGGCCGACGAGCAGGCTGCTCAGCGCGAAGCCCGGCACGGTCGGCCAGAATGCCGCCACGGCCACGCCAACCGCCTGCACCGCGTACAGGATCATCGCCAGCCGGCGGTTGTCGTGATGCATGCCCACGCGCGTGGCCAGGAAGGCGCCAATGGCCACGCCAGCGCCCAGGATCGGCCAGAACAGGTCCGCCCAGACCGTGCCGGGCATGGCCTGGCGGGCGATCACGGGCAGGAAGGTCGCGGTGATGATGTAGCCGAAGCCGGCGAGGCCGTAGGCCACGGTCAGGGCCCAGGTTTCGAGGTCCAGCCGGGGTGTCGGGGCGACTGCCTCCGCATGCCCTGCACTCCCCGGCTGTCCGGCCCGCGCCTGCAGGGCCGGCGGCGGCGCGCCGAACACGCGCCAGACCGGCGCCAGCAACAACGCGCCGAGCACCGTGAAGGCGATCCAGCCCCAGTTCGCCAGCCAGTGCGCGCCGACCATGCCGAACGCCGACAGCCCGGTCACGACGATCCCCACGCCGGGACCGCAGAACATCAGCCCGCCCAGCGTGGGATGGCCCAGTTCGGCCAGTCGCTGCATGCACCACGCGGTGGCGTAGACCATCACCAGCGCGCTGGCGATGCCCGCAATCGTGCGCCATGCCAGCCACGCGGGCATGCCGCCCGGCAGCGCCATGGCCAGCGTGAGCACCACGGTGAGCACCAGCGACACGCGCACCATCCGCACGGGATCGGGGCGGATGAACAGGCACAGCAGCGCCCCCAGCAGGTAGCCGATGTAGTTCAGCGTGGCCAGCGCCCCGCCCTCGGCCAGCGTGACGGTGCCGTCATGCAACATCATCGGCAGCAGCGGCGTGAAGGCGAACCGACCGATGCCCATCGCCAGCGCCAGCGACACGAAGCCAGCCATGGCCACCGCCCAGGGTCCGGCAGTTTGCGGGGCCGCGCGGGCGGCGGAGACATCGGTATTCACGAGAGACATGATCGGGGGGCGGGTTCGGCTGGCGGCCAGCGGGATTCCTGACTATCCTAGTCGCATTCATCCATCACATAAAATGAATTATTGAGATAGCATCAATCTCAATTCAAGAAGGAAGCCGATCATGGATCTCGCCGCACTCGAAATCTTCCGCACCGTGGTGGAGGCCGGAGGCATCACACGCGCCGCCACGCGGCTGCACCGCGTGCAGTCGAACGTGACCACGCGCATCCGGCAACTGGAGCAGTCGCTCGGCGTGGAGCTGTTCCTGCGCGACGGCAAGCGCATGGTGCTCACCCCGGCCGGGCAGACGCTGTTCGACTACGCGCGGCGCATCCTGCAACTGTCCGACGAGGCTCGCCACGCGGTGCAGCCGGCGCGGCCGCACGGGCGGCTGCGGGTGGCGTCGATGGAAAGCACGGCGGCCAGCCGGCTGCCGACGGTACTGGCGCGCTATCACCAGGCGTGGCCGGACGTCGAACTGGAACTCGTGACGCTGCCAACCCGACAGGCGCTGGACGCCCTGCGCCGCTTCGAGGTCGATTGCGCCTTCGTCGCCGAGCCGCTCGGCGATGCCGAACTGGTCACCCGGCCCGCCTTTACCGAGGAACTGGTGATCATCGCCAGCGCGCAGCATGCGCCGATCCACTCCGCCGCCGACCTGGAGCGCCACACGCTGCTCGCGTTCGAGGCCGGCTGCAACTACCGCACGCGCTTCGAGCAGTGGTGCAGTCGCGACGGCCACGCGGCGGGGCGGGTGATCCAACTGGGCTCCTACCATGCCATCGTCGCCTGCGCGGCGGCCGGTATCGGCGTGGCGATCATGCCGCGCTCGGTGCTGACGCTATACCGCGACCTGCCGCAGATCAGCATCCACCCGCTCGGCGACGAAGGGGACGTGACCACCGTGCTGGCGTGGCATCCGGCGATGGGCAGCGCGGCGCTGGCAGCGCTGGCCGACATGCTGCCGGGTGTATCAGACATCACGCAAAAGGCTGCCTGACCCCTTCCGCTTCGGATTCCTTGCCCGCGCTGCGGCGTGCAAGATGTGGCCGGTCGCCTACACTGAAAGTGGCGCTGCCACGGCATACTCGCGGGCCGCGCCCCGCCATGACATTCGTCTTCGCGCCGCTACGATCTTTGGTTTGCCGGATGGCGATGGGGCTGGCCATGCTCCTCGCCCTGCCCGCGATGGTCTACGCCCAAGGCGCTTCAACGCCCGCCGCCAAGGCTGGCGTGGCCCCCGTCTATGTCATCCCGATCAAGGGCGCCATCGGGCCAGCCAGCGCCAGCTTCGCCACGCGCGGCATGGCGCAGGCGCAGAAGCAGAACGCGCAGTTGATCGTGCTGGAGATGGACACGCCCGGCGGGCTCGACGTGGCCATGCGCGACATCATCCAGGCCATCCTCGCCTCCCCCGTACCCGTGGCGACCTTCGTCTACCCGGGCGGCGCGCGGGCCGCGAGCGCCGGCACCTACATCCTCTATGCCAGCCACATCGCCGCCATGGCGCCCGGGACCAATGTGGGCGCGGCGAGTCCGGTTGCCATCGGTGTCGGCGGCCCGAAGCCGGGTGCCTCGCCCGGATCTTCCCCCGCCAGTGCACCAGCCAGCGCGCCCGGCACCGAAGACACCATGGCACGCAAGCAGATGCACGATGCCTCCGCCTACCTGCGCGGGCTGGCCCAGCTGCGCCAGCGCAACGCCGACTGGGCCGAGCGCGCGGTGCGCGAGGCCGTGAGCCTCTCCGCCGACGAGGCAGTGGCCCAGCACGTGGCCGACCTCGTCGCGCCGGACCTGCCAGCACTGCTGCGGCAGGTCGATGGCAAGCGCCTGCAGGCGGCCGGCGTATCGCGCGTGCTGCACACCAACGATGCGCCCATCGTCACGGTCACGCCGGACTGGCGAGCGCGGCTGCTCGCCGTCATCACCGAACCCAGCGTGGCGCTGATCCTGATGATGATCGGCATCTACGCGCTGATGTTCGAGTTCTCCACGCCGGGCATGGTCGTGCCGGGCATCGTCGGCGCCATCTGCCTGCTGATCGGCCTGTTTGCGCTGCAAATGCTGCCCGTCAACTATGCGGGGCTGGCGCTGATCGCGCTGGGCATCGGCTGCATGGTGGCCGAATTCTTCCTGCCGACGTTCGGCGCGCTCGGGGTGGGCGGCATCGTCGCCTTCGCGTTTGGCGCGGTCATGCTGATCGATACCGACGTGCCCGGCTTCGGCGTGCCGCTCACGGTGATCGCAGCGCTGGCCGGGGTGTCGGCGCTGTTCCTGGTCGGCATGTCCGCGATGCTGATGCGCTCGCGCAAGCGCCCCCTGGTCAGCGGCGCGGACACGCTGGTCGGCAGCCTGGCCACGGTCATCGACGATACGCCCGCCGACGGCTGGGCGATGGTGCACGGCGAACAGTGGCGAATTCATGGCGACGGCCCGCTCGCGCGCGGCCAGCGGGTACGCGTGACCGGGCGGCGCGGGCTGGTACTGGAAGTCGTGGCCGACATGGCCGCATCCCTGGAACACAACGGAGCGTGATATGGCATTCGGATTCAGTTTTGGTGGGCTGATCTTCCTGCTGGCATTGCTCGTGGTGGCCGCGATCCGCGTGCTGCGCGAATACGAACGCGGGGTTGTCTTCATGCTCGGGCGATTCTGGGGCGTCAAGGGGCCCGGGCTGGTGCTGCTCATCCCCGGCATACAGCAGATGGTCCGCGTGGACCTGCGCACGGTCGTCTTCGACGTGCCACCACAGGACGTGATCTCTCACGACAATGTGTCGGTCAAGGTCAACGCGGTGGTCTATTTCCGGGTCGTGGACCCCGAGCGGGCCATCATCCAGGTGGCCAACTTCCTCGAGGCCACCAGCCAGCTCTCCCAGACCACGCTGCGGTCCGTGCTCGGCAAACATGAACTGGACGAAATGCTAGCCGAGCGCGAGAAGCTCAACCTCGACATCCAGAAGGTGCTCGACGCCCAGACCGACGCGTGGGGCATCAAGGTGTCCAATGTCGAGATCAAGCATGTGGATTTGAACGAGACCATGATCCGGGCCATCGCCCGCCAGGCGGAGGCCGAGCGCGAGCGGCGGGCCAAGATCATCCACGCGGAAGGGGAATTGCAGGCTTCGGTGAAACTGCTGGAGGCGGCACAGATGCTGGCGCAGCAGCCTGAGGCCATGCAACTGCGGTATCTCCAGACGCTGACGCAGATTGCTGGGGATAAGAGTTCTACTATTGTGTTTCCATTGCCGATGGATTTGGTTAGGGGGTTGATGAAGTAGGTTTTGGGTTTGGTTCTGTGGTGTTGGCTGTTGAGCGCAACAAAAACAAAAAGGGCGCCCCAAACCCCAGAGCGCCCTTCTCAACAGCTAGTAAATCCCTCAAACCTTACCAGCCACCCACTCCTTAACCCCAGCCAGCGCCGCCGGCAGATTCGCCGGCTCCGTCCCCCCAGCCTGCGCCATATCCGGCCGGCCGCCGCCCTTGCCGCCCACCTGCTGGGCCACAAAGTTCACCAGCTCCCCAGCCTTGACCTTGCCCGTCGCATCGGCGGTCACACCAGCAATCAGCGAAACCTTCCCATCCGACACTGCCCCCAGCACGATGGCCGCGCTCTTGAGCTTGTCCTTGAGCTTGTCCATGGTCTCGCGCAGCGTCTTCACGTCGGCGCCGTCGAGTTGGGCGGCCAGCACCTTCAGGCCGTTGATGTCGATGGCCTGCTCGGCGAGTTCGTCGCCTTGCGATGCCGCGAGCTTGCTCTTGAGCTTCTCGAGTTCCTTCTCGAGCGCCCGCACCTGCTCCTGCACCTGGCCGATACGCGGCACCAGTTCCGACGGCTGCGCGCGCAGCGCGGCGGCGGCTTCGTTCAGGCGGGCGTCGAGCGACTGCAGGTAATGCAGCGCGTTGTCGCCGGTAATCGCTTCCACGCGGCGAATCCCGGCTGCCACGCCCGCTTCCACCACGATCTTGAACAAGCCGATGTCGCCGGTGCGCGTCACGTGCGTGCCGCCGCAGAGTTCCTTCGAGGTGCCGATCGACAGCACGCGCACATCGTCCGCGTACTTCTCGCCGAACAGCGCCATCGCGCCGCTCTTCACCGCGTCGTCGAACGGCATGATCTCGGCATGCGTCGGCGCGTTGGCCAAAATCTCGGCGTTGACGATTTCCTCGACCTGACGGATCTCGGCGTCGCTCAGCGGCGCGTTGTGCGAGAAGTCGAAACGCGTCTTGTCGGCATCGACCAGCGAGCCCTTCTGCTGCACGTGGGTGCCCAGCACCTCGCGCAGCGCCTTGTGCATCAGGTGGGTCGCCGAGTGGTTACGTACCGTGCGTGCACGGCGGATGGCATCGACCTGCGCCGCCACGGTGTCACCCACCTTCAGCGGGCCGTTGGTCAGCGTGCCCTGATGGCCGAACACATCGGCCTGCACCTTGGTCGTGTCGGCCACGTTGAACACGGCCGCACCCGCCACCAGCGTGCCCTGGTCGCCCGCCTGGCCGCCGGACTCCGCGTAGAACGGGGTGTTGTCCAGCACCACCACGCCGGTTTGGCCCGGCTGCATGGTGTCGACGGACGCGCCGTCGACGTACAGCGCCGTCACGCGGGCGCGTTCGAAGCCCAGTTCGTCATAGCCGTGGAACACGGTCTTGTCGCCCGTGTACTCCAGGCCGGCGGCCATCTTGAACTTGCCGGCCGCACGGGCCTGCTCGCGCTGGCGGTTCATGGCGGCGTCGAACGCGGGTTCGTCCACCGCAATCTCCTGCTCGCGCGCCACGTCCTGCGTCAGGTCGAGCGGGAAGCCGAAGGTATCGTGCAGCTTGAACGCCAGTTCGCCGTCAAGCACCTTGCCGCCCTTGGCCTTGAGGTCGGCCACGGCGGTGTCGAGAATGGTCATGCCGTTCTCGATGGTCTCGAAGAAGCGCTCTTCCTCGGCCCTCAGCACTTCCACCACGCGCGACTGCGCCTCGGCCAGCTCCGGATAGGCCTCGCCCATCTGCGCCACCAGGTCCGGCACCAGCTTGTGGAAGAACGGCGTCTTCTGGCCCAGCTTGTAGCCGTGGCGGATCGCGCGGCGCACGATGCGGCGCAGCACGTAGCCGCGGCCTTCGTTGCCCGGGATCACGCCGTCGACGATCAGGAACGAGCACGCGCGGATATGGTCGGCAATCACCTTCAGCGAGTTCTGGTTCAGGTCGTCCAGATGGGTCTCGCGCGCGGCGGCCTTGATCAGCGCCTGGAACAGGTCGATCTCGTAGTTGCTGTGCACGTGCTGGAGCACGGCGGCAATCCGCTCGAGGCCCATGCCGGTGTCCACGCACGGCTTGGGCAGCGGCGTCATGTTGCCCTGCTCGTCGCGGTTGAACTGCATGAACACGAGGTTCCAGATCTCGATGTAGCGGTCGCCGTCTTCCTCGGGCGATCCCGGGGGGCCGCCCCAGACATCGGCGCCGTGGTCATAGAAGATTTCCGAGCACGGGCCGCACGGGCCGGTGTCGGCCATCTGCCAGAAGTTGTCCGAGGCGTAGCGCGCGCCCTTGTTGTCGCCGATGCGCACGATGCGCTCGGCCGGCACGCCGACTTCCTTGGCCCAGATGTCGTAGGCCTCGTCGTCCTCGGCGTAGACCGTGACCCAGAGCTTCTCGGCCGGCAGCTGGTAGGTCTTGGTCAGCAGTTCCCAGGCGTACTGGATGGCTTCGCGCTTGAAGTAGTCGCCGAACGAGAAATTGCCCAGCATCTCGAAGAACGTGTGGTGACGTGCCGTATAGCCCACATTTTCGAGGTCGTTGTGCTTGCCGCCGGCGCGCACGGAGCGCTGGGACGATGTAGCGCGCGAGTAGGGACGCTTATCGGTGCCCAGGAACACGTCCTTGAACTGCACCATGCCCGAATTGGTGAACAGCAGCGTCGGGTCGTTCGCCGGCACGAGGCTGGACGAGCGGACCACGGAATGGCCCTTCGACTCGAAGTACTGCAGGAACTTGCTGCGAATGTCGGAGACTTTCATGTTGTATCGGGCGCATCCCGCATCGTGGCAGGGCGCAGTCAGTCAGGTTAGATTTGCAAACCGTTGATTATACGGGGCAAGCCCCCTCCCGGGGCATTCTCGCGGGCGGCCGCCCGGCGGCGCGCACCGGGCGGGCTGGCGATGGCCGAATATCGCCCACCGTTGGCCTGGCGCCGCCCCGTGCGGGTGCATCGGCGCGGCGGGCCGGTGGTAGAGTGCTCCCCCACTATATCTACCGAGCCGCCACTGCCATGGGAGCCTTGAGCCATCTCCGCGTCCTCGACCTGACCCGCGTCCTCGCCGGGCCATGGTGCGCCCAGAACCTCGCCGACTTCGGCGCCGACGTGATCAAGATCGAGCGCCCCGGCGCAGGTGACGATACGCGCACATGGGGTCCGCCCTGGCTCAAGACCGAGGATGGCCGGGACACGGCCGAAGCCGCCTACTACCTGGCCGCCAACCGCAACAAGCGCTCGGTAACCTGCGACATCAGCACGCCCGAGGGCCAGCAGCTGGTGCGCGACCTCGCCGCCCAGAGCGACGTGGTGCTCGAGAACTACAAGGTCGGCCAACTCAAGAAGTATGGCCTCGACTACGAATCGCTCAAGGCGGTGAAGCCGGACATCATCTATTGCTCGGTCACCGGCTTCGGCCAGACCGGCCCGTACGCCCAGCGTCCCGGCTACGACTTCATCATCCAGGGCATGGGCGGCTTCATGAGCCTGACCGGCGAGCGGGACGACCTGCCCGGCGGCGGCCCGCAGAAGGCCGGCGTGGCCATTTCGGACCTGATGACCGGCCAGTACGCCACCATCGCCGTGCTGGCTGCCCTGGCCCACCGCGACCGGACCGGCGAGGGCCAGTACATCGACATGGCGCTGCTGGACGTGCAGGTGTCGATGCTGGCAAACATGAATACCAACTACCTCGCCAGCGGCGAGGCGCCGCGCCGCTGGGGCAACGCCCACCCGAACATCGTGCCCTACCAGACCTTCCAGGCCGCCGACGGCTGGATCATCGTCGCGGTAGGCAACGACGGGCAGTTCCGCAAGTTCGTGACGGCCGGCGGCCGGCCGGAACTGGCCGACGACCCGCGCTTCGCCACCAACCCGCAGCGCGTGGCGCACCGGGACGTGCTGGTGCCGATCCTGGCCGAGATGATCCTGCCGCGCACCCGCGAACAGTGGATCCTGGATCTGGAGCGCGCCGGCGTGCCCTGCGGCCCGATCAACACGCTCGACGAGGTCTTCGAGAACGAGCAGGTGCTGGCGCGCGGCCTGCGCGTCGATTTGCCGCACCCGACGGCCGGCGAGGTCAAGCTGGTGGGCAGCCCCATGAAGATGAGCGCCACGCCGCCCGAGGCGCTGCGCCATCCCCCGTTGCTCGGAGAGCACACGGAGGTGGTGCTGGGCGAGACACTCGGCTACAGTGCGGAGCACATCGCCGCACTGCGCGCCAAGGGCGTGGTCTGACCCCGATTCACCCCGACTCGGGAGCCACGCCGGCCGCAGCCGAAGGCGAGATTTTCTGTTTGCGTCCCCTGACTAATTAGGAGCATGCATGCTGACTGATGCCTTCCTGGCGTTTTTCCATTTTCTGGCGATCTTCCTCCTGGTCACGCTGCTGGCGGCCGAGGCCGTGGTGCTGCGCCCCGGGATGACGCCGGCCATCGTGCGCCGGCTGTCGCTGTACGACCTGCTCTACTTCCTGTCGGCCATGGTGGTGCTCGCCACCGGCCTGCTGCGGCTGTTCTACGGCGCCAAGGGCGTGGATTTCTACCTGCACAACCCGTGGTTCCACGCCAAGATGACCGTGTTCGTGCTGATTGCCCTGTGCTCGCTGCCGCCGACGCTCGCCATCGCACGCTGGCGCAAGCAGGCGCGCAAGCTGCCCGATTTCGTGCCGATGCCGGACGAGATCAAGCGCGCCCGCCGCTGGGTCATGATCGAGGCCCATGTGTTCATCCTGCTGCCGCTCTGCGCCGTGATGATGGCGCGCGGCATCGGCGCGCGCTGACCTTTTCATCGATCCGTTGAAGACTCCTGAGATGCTGAAGACCCTGCTGACGGCCACGAAGATGGCCGCCTCCGCCGCCACGCTGGCGGCGGCCACCCTGGCCACGCCGGCCCATGCCGCTGCCCCGGCCCCGGCAAACTGGCCGACCAAGCCGATCAAGTTCGTGGTGCCCTACCCCGCCGGCGGCCCGCTGGACACCGTGGCGCGCGCCATCGGCGAACGGCTCCGCGAAAGCCTGGGCCAGCCGGTCGTCGTCGAGAACAAACCCGGCGCGGGCGGCAACCTCGGCGCGGACTACGTCGCCAAGCAACCGGCCGACGGCTACACCATCGTCATGGGCGCCGTGGCCACGCACGCCATCAATCCCACGCTGTTCGCCAAGATGCCGTACGACCCGGTGAAGGACTTCGCGCCGATCACGCTGGTCGCCGACGTGCCGAACGTGCTGGTCATGCACCCGGGCAAGGCCGCCGAGCTGCATATCAATACGGTGCGTGACCTCGTGGAGTACGCGCGCAAGCATCCGGGCAAGCTCGACTACGCCTCGGGCGGCAACGGCAGCGCCGGCCACCTGTCGGGCGAACTGTTCAAGAGCATGGCCCGCGTCAGCATGGTCCATATCCCGTACAACGGGGCGTCGCCGGCGCAGCTGTCGGTGCTGTCGGGCCAGACCGACCTGATCTTCGACAACCTCGCCTCGGCATCGGCCAATATCAAGGCCGGCAAGCTCAAGGCCTTCGCCGTGACCACGCCGGCCCGCGCCGCCGCGTTCCCGGAACTGCCGACCATCGCCGAAGCCGGCAAGGGCCTCGGGCTGGAAGGGTTCGACATCTCGACGTGGTTCGGCGTCCTGGCCCCGGCCGGCACCCCGCGCGAGATCGTCGACCGCCTCAACCACGACATCGTGGCCATCCTCAAGACCGACGATATGAAAGCCCGCCTGGCCCGCATCGGCGCCCAGCCGGCCCCCACCACCCCCGAGCAGTTCGGCGCCCTGATCCAGCGCGAACTGAAGAAGTACGGGCAGGTGGTGAAGGTGTCGGGGGCGAAGGTGGATTGAGGGGCGGACGACCCGTCAAGGCGCCTTGCGCCGTAACTGCCACATCTTGTCCTTGATCGTGTCCTCGGTGGCCGGGCCGCGTGGCAGGAGCAGGCCGACCTGGACGATCTTCGGGCCTTCCATGCGGGTCACGGTCAGGCGGAGGCCGGCGATTTCCAGGGCGTCGCCTTCCACGGGGGGCGAGGGGAATACCGCCAGCATCGCGTCTTCCAGGGACCGGGCCGCCTCGTCGGCGGTCAGGGGGCGGGTGGCGTAGAGGGCGGCCACGTCGCGCAGCAGGGCATCGCCGGACAGCAGGAAATCGTGCGAGAGCTGCGCCCAGGCCGGGGCGCGCGCCGCGCTCTGGAACAGCCGCGACAGCAGCGGCACGGAGCCGCCGGGGGCCAGTACCGAGACGGCATCGCCCGCGCGCAGCACCACCTGCTCCAGCGGCACCAGCGCGCCGTCGCGCGCCACGGTCATCAGGCGGCTGCGCGGAGGGAGTTCGAGCTGGTCGGCGCGGAGGTCCACCACCGGCGCGTTGGCCGCCACGGAGAACTGCATCAATTCCAGCGCCGGCGAGCGGGTGCCCTGCAGGCGCTCCCGCGAGACCGGGTCGTTGTACGCCGGCCGCAGCACCCGGGCCAGCCGCGCCGCCAGCGCCACTGTCGTGCCCTGGCACAGCAGGCTGAACAGCACCACGGCGAATGCCACCCGGAATAGCAGCCCCGAGTCCTCCATGCCCTTCAGCAGCGGGAACAGCGACAGTACGATCGGCACCGCGCCGCGCAGGCCCATCCACGCCAGGAACCCCTTCTCGCGCCCATTGAAGCGGAACGGCAGCAGCGCGATCCACACCGCCACGGGCCGCGCCACCACCATCAGGAACAACGCCACGGCGCCCGCCGGCAGCGCCACCTCCCAGATCCGGCTCGGCGTGACCAGCAGGCCGAGCAGCAGGAACATCACCGATTGCGCCAGCCACGCCATGCCGTCCATGGCGCGCATGGTGTCGTCGGTCACGGCCCGTTCGCGATTGCCGACGATCATCCCGGTCAGGTAGACCGCCAGGAAGCCGCTGCCGTGCGCCGACTGGACCAGCGCGAAGACCATGCAGCCGGCCGCACAGACCAGGATGGCCTGGAGGCCCTCGGCCACATGGATGCGCTCCATCACCCGCGCCACGCCCAGGCCCAGCACCACGCCGAGCACCCCGCCCACGCCGAACTGCACCACCAGCCGCCACGCCAGCGCGCTGGCGGTCAGGCCGTCCGGCGCCGTGATCCATTCGATCAGCGTCAGGGTCAGGAAAATCGCCATGGGGTCATTGATGCCCGACTCGATCTCCAGCACGCTCGCCACCCGCTCCTTGAGTCGGATGCCGCTGCCGTTGAGCAGCGAGAACACCGCCGCGGCGTCCGTGGAGCCGACGATGGCGCCGAGCAGCAGGCCGAGCTTCCAGTCGATGCCGAGCATCCACGCCGCGAACAGCCCGACCAGCACCGCCGTAATCCCCACCCCGACCGTCGCCAGTGACAGCGATGGCCGCAACGCCACGCGGAAGGTGGCGAAGCGCGTGCGCAGGCCCCCGTCGAGCAGGATCACGGCCAGCGCGATATTGCCCACCAGGAAGCTGAGCCAGGTATTGGCGAAGCGGATGCCGCCGGGCCCGTCCACGCCGGCCAGCATGCCGACCGCCAGGAACACCAGCAGGAACGGCACGCCGAAGCGCGCCGAGAACACGCCGAGCAGGATGCCCAGCGTCATCACCACGGCGCCGATCAGGATGGCATGGTCGATACTTTCCAATCGATTCCTTTCATTGCGCCACGCTGGGCCGGGGGAGTGCGACCGATGATAGCGCACGCCCCTCCGCCGCCCTCCCGCCGCCCCGCCCGGTACCGGCGGCGGCACCTCGCCGCGACACCCCTTCCGCGCAATTTCCCTTGCCTTGTCAACGACTTACGTTCGGCTTTCGGACAACTTTCGCCTGACTTTCAGACGTCTGCGTAGGGAGATACCCTGAAGTTGACCCTGATTGCAGACATATGAAAGGTAGCTGAAAGGATGCGCTTTTAACTTCCACCCTGCTCGTGACGGGGTTGGGGGGAGCTGTCCCTTCGGGACGGTGCGCAACATGCGTACACCAATCACCGCACGCGGATTTCAAGCTTTATATCGAGGAGAATCATTTTGCGCATACGTAGCCAAAAGGACTTTGCCTCCGGCCTGATGTTTGTCCTGGTCGGATTCGGCTTTTCCTTCGTCGCCCGTGGCTATTCCATGGGAACGGCCGCCAAGATGGGACCGGGATACTTCCCGTTCTGGCTCGGCATCGTGCTCGCCATACTTGGCGCGCTAGTCCTGTGGGGATCGTTGTCGTCCAAGGGCGAGGAAGACCAGCTGGCCCGCTGGGATATCAAGAGCCTGCTGTGGATCCTGGGTGCCGTGGTGTTGTTCGGCCTGCTGCTCAAGCCGCTTGGCATGGTGCTGTCGGTGCTCGTACTGGTGCTGGTCTCCTCGATGGCCAGCCATGAATTCAGCTGGAAGGGAGCTATCCTCAACTCGATCATCCTCGTGGTGATCAGCCTGGGCGCCTTCGTGTACGGCATCAACCTGCAGATGCCGGTGTGGCCGGCTTTCCTGGCGAACTGAGGAGACGGCCGAAATGGAACTGTTGACCAACCTTGGTCTGGGCTTCTCCACCGCCCTGACCTTCCAGAACCTGGCATACGCCTTCGCGGGCTGTATTCTCGGGACCCTGATCGGCGTGCTGCCGGGCCTCGGGCCCCTGGCCACGATCGCCATGCTGCTGCCGGTGACCTACACGCTGCCCCCGGTGGCGGCGCTGATCATGCTGGCCGGTATCTACTACGGCGCCCAGTACGGTGGCTCCACCACGGCAATTCTGGTGAACCTGCCGGGTGAATCGTCGTCGGTGGTGACCACCATCGATGGCTATCAGATGGCGAGGCGAGGCAGGGCCGGGGTGGCGCTGGCCACAGCGGGTATCGGCTCGTTCTTCGCCGGCTGCGTGGCCACGCTGATCCTGGCTGCTTTCGCGGCCCCGCTGTCGGAACTGGCGTTCAAGTTCGGTCCCGCCGAATACTTCTCGCTGATGGTGCTCGGCCTGATCGGTGCCGTGGTACTGGCTTCGGGCTCGCTGGTAAAGGCCATCTCGATGATCGTGCTGGGCCTGCTGCTGGGCCTGGTCGGTACCGACGTGAACTCGGGCGCGGCGCGCTTCTCGTTCGACGTCCCCGAGCTGACCGACGGCCTGAACTTCGTGTCGGTGGCCATGGGTGTGTTCGGTTTCGCGGAAATCATCGCGAACCTGGAGCAGAAGGAACACCGCGAGACGTTCACGGATCATGTGACCAACCTGTTCCCGACCAAGGAAGACTTCAAGCGCATGATCCCGGCCATCCTGCGTGGCACGGCCCTGGGCTCGGCGCTGGGTATCCTCCCGGGCGGCGGTGCGGCACTGGCCTCGTTCGCGGCCTACTCGCTCGAGAAGAAGACCTCGAAGTACGCGCATGAGTTCGGCAAGGGCGCCATCGAAGGCGTGGCGGGTCCGGAATCGGCCAACAACGCCGCGGCACAGACCTCCTTCATCCCGCTGCTGACGCTGGGCATTCCGCCCAACGCCGTGATGGCGCTGATGGTAGGCGCGATGACCATCCACAACATCCAGCCCGGTCCGCAGGTCATGACCAGCAACCCGGCGCTGTTCTGGGGCCTGATCGCCTCGATGTGGATCGGCAACTTCATCCTGATCATCCTGAACCTGCCGATGATCGGTATCTGGGTCAAGCTGCTCAAGGTGCCGTACCGCTTCCTGTACCCGGCCATCCTGACGTTCTGCTGCATCGGCGTGTACTCGGTCCAGAACACCACGTTCGACGTGTTCCAGACCGCGGCCTTCGGCGTGATCGGCTATCTGTTCATCAAGCTCAAGTGCGAACCGGCGCCGCTGCTGCTCGGCTTCGTGCTCGGACCGATGATGGAAGAGAACTTCCGCCGCTCGCTGCTGCTGTCGCGTGGTGACTTCACCGTGTTCGTGACGCGCCCGCTGTCGATGGGCCTGCTGATCGCCGCGGCGATCCTGGTGGCGATCGTGGCGATGCCGTCGATCAAGTCCAAGCGCGAAGAAGCGTTCCAGGAAGAATAAGGCTTACCCTGGCCGGGGGTACCGGCCACACAACGCAAGCTCAGGGCGCCTTATGGCGCCCTTTTTTTATGCGCTTTCTTCCTGAAACGCCAATGGCCATGCGGCATGCGCGATGGTCATTGTTGGCGGCAATGGCAATGGTGCGATTGGTGTCGGAACGTACATAAGGTGCCCCGGCGTCCCGGCAACATGCGCGTGTATTCCCTCCCTTACATGCGCCCAGAGGACTTGCCATGATGCGTACCGCAAGCCATCGACCGCACGGGTTGTCCCACGGGTCTGCCACGACGCCCGCCGGGATGGTCACCGCCTTGGTCATTGTGTTTTTCTTCAGCCTCGCCATGCTGCTGTCCAGCGGACGGCTGGCTAGCGGCGACGCGGGCGAGCAATACCGTTCAGCGCAGTTGCTGGCGGCCACGGGGCAGCTCGGCAGTCCGGTCAATCCGCCCCTGCTGACGTACTGGAACAAGGGCCCTGACGGCCTCTACTACGAACCCCACGACGTGGGCGCGCTGCTGCTGATGATGCCCGGCGCCCTGATCGACGAGGCGCTCGACGATATCGACTCCTACCACCTGGTACGCGACCGCTACGTTGGCCGCACGTATGGCAAGCTGATCACCTCGTTCGTCTACGCGGCGTACAACACGCTCGGCGTGATCTTCATGTTCCTGCTGATGCGCGAGTTCTGCTCCGCCCGCGCGGCCTTCGGGCTGGCGCTGGTGTTCTACGCCGGCACGACCTTCATGCCCTACGCCAAGACGGCCTGGGATGTGACCCCGGCTGCGGCCAGCCTCTGCGCCTGGCTGTACTTCATGGCCCGCGCGCTACGGCCGCCCACGTCGCTGTGGGTCTTCGTGGCCGCCGGCGTGGCCCTCGGGCTGGCCTGCTCGTTCCGCTACTCACTGCTGCCGTTCTTCGGCATGGGCGTGCTCTGGCTGCTGTGGATGGAGCGCGCGCGCCACAAGACCGGCTTCGCGGTGCTGCTGGTGGCGCTCGGCATCACCATGCTGCCCGCCTTCTACTACAACCACATCCGCACCGGCCTGTTCCTGCGCCCCGCCATCGCCGCCGACCTGCACCTCTCGGACAGCCTCGCGCTCAACGGCAACCCGCTGACCGGCCTGCTCGGCCTGCTGGCCAGCCCCAACATGGGCCTGTTCCTGTTCGCGCCGGTGCTGCTGCTGGCCCTGTTCGTATTCAAGATGCGCCACACGCTGCCCGCGCGCCAGAAGCACCTGCTGTACGCGGCGCTGGCGTCCGGGGTCTGCTACCTGCTGATGATCGCGCACATGAAGAACTGGGGGCATTTCGGCTGGGGCCCGCGCTACATGGTGCCGCTGCTGCCGGTGCTGTTCTTCGCGGCGGCCCCAGCGCTGCAATGGATGTGGCAGCACGCCCGGCGCACGGCGGTGCCGCTGCTGGTCATCTCGTTCCTGCTCAACCTGGCGCCCACGCTGATCAACTGGCATGTGATCGTGGGCGAGTTCCCCGGCGCGCGGCCGCAGAACTCGGCCCTGCCCTACCAGCACATCGGCGTCTGGACCGGCATCCAGATGAGCCTGGCCGGCGAGCCGCTGGTGTTCCCCAAGACCAACGACCCCAAGACCGCCATGACCGATGCCGCGCGGCGCTTCCCGGACCTCTTCGCGATGCGGCTGGTCGAGCTGTCCCCGGCCGGCAAGGCGGCGGGCACGCTCTGGACCTTGCTGTTCCTGGCCGGGATGCTGCTGTCGCTACGGCATATCCTGGCCGCGACGGCGCCGCCGCGGCGGCCGGGGTCATCCCCACGCGGGATGGCAGCCACCCCGGCACATGTGCAGCCATCGACACATCAGGCATCCCGTCGCGCGGGCGCCGACCGGCCATAGCCGCCCACTACGCCTAGCTGGCGAACAGCGCCTCGCAGGCTGACCGGATCGCCTCCGTGACATGGGCGCGGCCGTGGTCGCGCCGCTCAAGCATGCCGAGCGTGCGCACCACGGGCTCGCCGCCCGCCTGCAGCGGCAGCAGGCGCAGCGCGGGATCCTCGTGCCAGCGCGCCAGCCGCAGCAGCGGCACCACCGTCACCCCCACCTCCTGCCGCACCAGTTCCACCAGCGCCTCGATCGAATTCAGTTCGAGGAACTCGTTGGTACGCAGGTGCGCGCGCCGCAGCGCCCGCTCCACCAGCGCGCCGGTGCGCTGGCCCCGGTCGAACCGAAGGAAGGGATTGGCGGCCAGCGCCTCGCGCGCGGTCTCGCCGGGGCTGCCGCGCGCGGCAATCGCCACCAGCGGCTCCTGGTAGAGCGGCGTCCAGCGCAGCGTGCCGGCGGGCCGGCCCGCGCCCTCCACCAGGAACGCGGCGTCCAGTTCGCCACTTTCCACCTGCTCGGCCAGATCGATGGACTTGGCGCCGACCAGCCGCACGTCCAGCGCCGGATAGGCCCGCTTGAGCCGCGCCACCACGTGCGAGAGCCCGCCCATCACCGACACCACCGCCCCCACCGCCACGGCGCCCGCCATATCCTCGGCGCCCCCCTGTGGCAGGCGCATTTCCTCGTACAGCGCCAGCAGCCGGCGCGCCTGCGGCAGCAGTTCGCGGCCGTCCGCGTTCAGCACGGCCACCCGCCCGCTGCGGTCGAACAGTTCACGGCGCAGTTCCTGTTCGAGCGAGCGCATCTGCAGGCTGACCGCCGCCTGCGTCAGCGCCACGCGGCCGGCGGCGGCGGCAAACGAGCCCTGCTCGGCCACGGCGACGAAGGTGCGGAGAAATCGGATGGTACTCATGTGAGTCGATTCACAAGGTTTTCTTGTTGATCACAAAAGGAATATTAGCTTTCATTGTGACCCGGCGCGCGGAATAATGATGGGCGAGCCTTGATTTGGCTCGGTTTTTCCTGCCTGCCTGCCCGTTATCCGCATCGGAGAAGAAGAATGACTTCCTGGCTACGCCTGCTCGGCATCGGCCTTACCACGAGCCTGACCCTGGTTGCCGCGCCGTCGCACGCGGATACGTATCCGTCCAAGCCGATCCGGCTGATCGTGCCGTTCCCGGCCAGCGGCGCCACCGACCTGCTGGCGCGCGCGATCGCCCAGAAGGTGGGCACCAACATGGGCCAGCAGATCGTGGTGGATAACCGTCCGGGCGCGGGTGGCGCCATCGGCTCCGACATGGCCGCCAAGGCCCCCGCCGACGGCTACACGCTGCTGATCGCCACGACCAGCACGCACTCGATCGGCCCCTATATCAATACGCACCTGCCGTACAACACCGAGACCGACTTCACGCCGATCGGCCAGGTAGCCGTGGCCACCAACGTGCTGGTGGTGCCGAACCAGCTCCCGGTGAAGAATGTGAAGGAGCTGATCGACTACGCCAAGAAGCATCCGGGCGAGCTGAACTACGCCTCCAGCGGCAACGGCACCGTGGTGCACCTGACCGCCGAGGCGTTCAAGGCGCAGGCCGGCGTGTTCATCACCCATATCCCGTATCGCGGCACGGCGCTGGCGGTGCCGGATCTGATCTCGAACAAGGTGCAGGTGCTGTTCGACAGCATCGTCTCCGGCATGCCGCACGTGAAGGACGGCAAGCTCAAGGCGCTGGCCGTGACCAGCCTCAAGCGCTCGCCGCTGGCGCCGGACCTGCCGACGGCAAGCGAATCGGGCCTGCCGGGCTTCGAGTCGGACACGTGGTTCGGCATCTACGGCCCCAAGGGGCTGCCGGCTGACGTGATCACCCGGCTCAACGCCGAGTTCAACAAGGCGATCCAGTCGCAGGACGTGCGCGACCGCCTGGGCAAGCTCGGCGCCGAACCGGTCGGCGGCACGCCAGCGCAGTTCGCGGCCATGGTCAAGAAGGACAGCGCCCGCTGGGGCAAGCTGATCAAGGATCGCAAGATTCAGGTGGACTAAGAGAGAGACAACCATGAAGAACTTCAACTGGACCAACCCATACCCCACCGTGCGCATTCCGCTGTTCGCGCGCAACGTGGTCTCCACCTCGCACCCGCTGGCGGCGCAGGCCGGCCTGCGCATGCTGCTCAAGGGCGGCAATGCCGTCGATGCGGCCATCGCCGCTGCCGCCGCCATCACGCTGGTGGAGCCGGTCTCGTGCGGCCTGGGCAGCGACGCCTTCGCGATTCTTTGGGACGGCAAGGAACTCCACGGCCTGAACTCGTCGGGCGTGGCCCCGGCCGCCTGGAACCCCGAGTACTTCAAGAACAAGTACGGCGTGGACGGCAACGGCCTCGCCAATCGCCCGATCCGCGGCTGGGATGCGGTCACCGTGCCGGGCATGGTGGCCGGCTGGGCCGCGCTGCACGAGAAGTTCGGCAAGCTGCCGTTCGAAGACCTGATGGAGCCGGCGATCGAGATCGCCGAGCGCGGCTACGCCGTGCCGCCCGTGGTAGCGCACAAGTGGGCCGCCGCCGTGCCGGACCTGAAGACCCAGCCGGGCTTCGCCGACACCTTCATGCCGCATGGCCGCGCGCCGAACGTGGGCGAGAAGTTCGTCTTCAAGGCCGCCGCCGACACCCTGCGCAAGATCGGCGCCACCAAGGGCCGCGCCTACTATGAAGGCGAGATCGCCGAGAAGATCGCCGCCTTCAGCAAGGAATGCGGCGCGGCGATGACGCTGGACGACCTGCGCAACTATCGCCCGGACTGGGTCAAGCCGATCAGCCAGTCCTATCGCGGCTACGACGTGCACGAGATTCCGCCGAACGGCCAGGGCATTGCCGCGCTGATCGCGCTGGGCATCCTCGACCAGTTCGACGTCGGCTCGCTGCCGGTGGACTCGGTGGACTCGCAGCATCTGCAGATCGAGGCGATGAAGCTGGCCTTCGCCGACCTCTACCGCTACGTGGCCGACCCGCGCACGATGGAAGTCACGCCCGAGCAGATGCTGGATCCGGCCTACCTGAAGTCCCGCGCCAAGCTGATCAACATGCAGCGCGCCACGCCGTTCACGCCTGGCATGCCGAAGACCGGCGGCACGATCTACCTGACCGCCGCCGACGAGAACGGCATGATGATCTCGTTCATCCAGTCGAACTACATGGGCTTCGGCTCGGGCGTGGTGGTGCCGAACACCGGCATCAGCCTGCAGAACCGTGGCGTGGGTTTCTCGATGGATCCGAAGTCCGCCAACGTGGTGGCTGGCGGCAAGCGCCCGTTCCACACCATCATCCCGGCCTTCCTGACCAAGGACGGCCAGCCGGTGATGAGCTTCGGCGTAATGGGCGGCGACATGCAGCCGCAGGGCCACGTGCAGACCGTGGTGCGCATGCTCGACTACGACCAGCAACCGCAGGCCGCCTGCTGCGCGCCGCGCTGGAAGGTCAACCGTGACTTCACGCTCGACGTGGAAGGCACGATGGACCCGACCACCGTGGCCGGCCTGAAGGATCGTGGCCACCAGCTCAAGTCCGTGAACGACCCCTACATGGACTTCGGCTCCGGCCAGTTCATCTGGCGCCTGTCCGACGATGCCGAACAGGGCTACGTGGCCGCCAGCGACAGTCGCCGCGACGGCCAGGCCGTGGGCTTCTGATCGACCGCACTATATATATAGAGAAGCACCGCAGTACCGCCGTACCGCAGTAGCCGTCCTGCAAGGCGCCAAGGGGCAACCCTGGCGCCTTTTTTCATGGCCGACGGCCGGGCGGCGCGCCAACTGTTCTGTTCGCGGCGCGTGGAACTGTGCATGGTGCGCCGCGCCGTGCGCACTACACTGGCAATTCGTCCAATTTCCTGCCCGTTCCCGCCATGGCCTCCTACGCCTTCCGCATCGTCAACGTCTTCGCCGAGACCACGCTTGGCGGCAATCCCCTCTGTGTGTTCGAGGACGCGCGCGGCCTGGACGACGCCACGATGCAGGCGCTGGCGCTGCAATTCAACCTCTCAGAGACCACCTTCGTGCTGCCGTCCGAGCGCGCGACGGCGGCCGTGCGGATCTTCACCCCGGGCTACGAGATGCGTTTCGCCGGTCACCCGACGCTGGGCACGGCCCATGTGGTGCGCGACCTCGCAAAAACCGGGGATGCGCTCACCCTCGAATTCAAGGCCGGCCTGGTACCGGTGACCGCCGCCGGCGACCGCTGGACCCTGACCGCGCCGCACGAGGGCGCCCCGCGCACCGCACCGGCTGGCCTGCCCGATGCCGACATGGCCTCCCTGCTGGGCCTGTCCGCCGACGATCTGGCCGGCTCGCCGATGTGGGTGGATACCGGCGCCGACCAGTTGCTGGTGCCGCTGAAGACGCCGGACGCCGTGCGCCGCGCCGCACCCGACAGCAGCCGGCTCGACCAGTGGCCGCAGAGCAGCCTGGGCCGCAAGACCGCCTATGTGTTCGCCTTCGACCCGACGCAGCCCGGCAAGGTGCTCGTGCGCTACTTCTTCACCAAGCAGGGCGGCGGCGTGGCCGAAGACCCGGGCACCGGCTCGGCCTGCGCCAACCTCGGCGGCTGGCTGCTGGCCACGGGTCACGCGCTGCCGGCCACGTACGAGGTGGATCAGGGCGAACAGGTCGACCGCCGCTGCCGGCTGGACCTCGCCGTGACCACCGATGGCGCGATCCGCGTGGGCGGCCGCGTGGTCGAGATCGGACGTGGCACTATTACGATCTGACAAGATTCGATCCCCCGCCTCCCCCCCTCTCCGCCATGACCTCACACGACATTGCCGCGCTCGCCGACCTCGAAACGCTGTACGCGGAGCCGGCCGGCGCCTCGCTGGCCAAGGAAGTCGACTACCTGCACCCGCATTACCGCGCCTTCGTGGATGCCTCGCCGTTCTGCCTGCTGTCCACGATGAACGCGCACGGCGGCGACTGCTCGCCACGCGGGGACCAGCCCGGCTTCGTGCAGGTGCTGGACGACCGCACGCTGCTGCTGCCGGACCGGCGCGGCAACAACCGCATCGACAGCCTGCGCAATATCGTCAACGACCCGCGCGTGGGCCTGCTGTTCCTCGTGCCGGGCGTCAACGAAACGCTGCGCGTGAGCGGCGTGGCGAAGATCTCGACCGACCCCGCGCTGATCGCGCGCTGCGTGCATGACGGCAAGGCGCCGACCACGGTGCTGGTGATCTCGATCCGCTCGGTATTCTTCCAATGCGCCCGCGCCCTCGTGCGCTCGGCGCTGTGGTCGCCCGAGACCCAGATTCCGCGCGAGCGCCTGCCGAGCACGGGCACCATGGTCGCCGAACTGAGCAAGAACGCCATCGACGGCGCCACGTACGACCGCGAACTGCCCGAGCGCATGCGCAAGACGCTGTACTAGCCGGTACTCACGGCCTGCCCCACCCCCACAAAAAGAGAATCTGCCATGTACATGCCGTCCCACTTCGCCAGCGACAACCCTGACCTGATCGACGAGGTCATGCGCCGCTACGCCTTCGCCACGCTGGTCGGCACCGATGCGGATGGCCTGCCGTTCGCCACGCACCTGCCCGTGGTGGCGGAGCGGGCGTCCGAGGGCGGCTGGCGCATCGAGGGGCACGTCGCACGTGCCAATCCGCACTGGAAGTGGCTCGAGCAGACCCCGCGCGCGCTGCTCGTGTTCCAGGGCCCGCATGGCTACGTGTCGCCGTCGCTCTATGACCAGAAGCTGTCCGTGCCGACCTGGAACTACGTGGCCGTGCATGTCTACGGCGAGATCACCACGGTCCACGACGCCACTGACAAGGACGCGCTGCTCAAGCGGCTGATCAGCCGCAACGAGCCGGGCTACGCCCAGCAGTGGCGCGACCTGCCCGAGGATTTCCAGCAGAAGATGCTAGGCGCCATCGTCGGGCTGCGGCTGGTGCCGACGCGCGTGGAAGGCAAGTTCAAGCTAAGCCAGAACCGCCCCGCCACCGACCGCGCCCGGATCCTGGAAGCCCAGCGCGCCGGCTCCGCCATCGAGCAGGACATGGCCGACTGGATGGCAAGGCTGACCGGCGCGAACTGACGGTCCGTTGTCTTGCTCCCCTCTCCCAAAGGGAGAGGGGAGAAAATTCACCCACGCCGCAGCCACTCCGGCGCGTGGGTGCCGAGCGGCACCGAGGGCAGCGCCCAGTGCGCGGGCGTCTCGGACAGCCGGGCGGCATGGCGCACCACGGTCAGCTCTCCAAACCCCGACTCCTCTACCTCCAGCAGGTCCGACATCTCGTCGAAATGCGGGTCCGGCACGCGCCAGCCCTCCGGCACGCGGCCCTGCCCACGCAGCCATTGCCCCACCTGCGCCAGCGACACCCGCACGTGCCAGCTTCCGCCCTCCACCGCGCGCCGGTGCAGCGCGGCCATCGCGCCGAACGCCAGCAGGTAGCCCGCCGCGTGGTCGAGCACTTGGGCCGGCAGCGGCTTGGGCTCGGCACTGCCGGCCGCCCGCGCCTCGTCGTCGTTGAAGCCGGTGGCCGTCTGCACGAGCGAATCGAAGCCGCGCTTGCCCGCCCACGGCCCCACGTGCCCGTAGGCCGACAACGACACATAGACGATGCCGGGCCGCGCCCGCGCCGCGGCCTCCGGGCCGGCGCCCAGTTCGGCCAGCCCGCCCGGGCGATAGCCCTGCACCACCACATCGGCGCCATGCAGCAGCTTGTGCAGCGTGCGCTTGTCGTCCGGGTCGCGCAGATCGAGCTGGCAGGAGCGCTTGCCGCGCCCGGTGTCGATCACCAGCGGCGCGATGGCCGGCAGGTGCGCGGCCGTCACCAGCAGCACATCGGCGCCATGCGCGGCCAGCGTGCGCCCCGCCACCGGGCCGGCGATGATCCGCGTGAAATCGAGCACGCGCACGCCGGTCAGCGGGCGGGCATCGACATTGATCTCGGCATGGTCCGCCAGCGGCGGCAGGGGCTGGGGCGGCGCCTCGCCGATCTTCTCGATCGTCACCGGCGGCAGCCCGGCAATGGCCTGCGCCTGCGGGTGCGCGCGCCAGGTGTCATAGGGCCGCATGGCGGCCACCACGAGCCCGGCGTCCGACGCGGCGGACTCGAACGCCTCGGCCTCCCATCGGCCCAGCGCCGCGCGCACCGCGTCCTTGGTGTGCGCGCACTGGAGCAGGCGCAGCACGCCGTCGCGGTGATGGGGGAAATTGGTGTGCAGCCGGACCCAACGCCCGTCGCCACACGGGTACAGGCCGGCGATCTTGTCCCAGAGTTCGGGCGCCGGCCCGCCGTTCACGCGCAGGTAGCGCTCGCTGCGGAATTCCGCCAGCGCGTGGCGCATGTCCACCGCCACGTCCTGCCAGCGGTCCGTGCGCTGCGCCCAGAGCGCCGCCGCAGCCAGCGCGGACGCCCCGAGGCTGGCCTGCGCCGCCGTGCCCACGGCGAAGCTCGATGGCAGGATGGGGTCCGCACCGGTCAGCGCCAGGTGCGCAAGCGCCTCGGGCGGCAGGCCGGCGCCGTGCCAGAGACCGGCCAGGGCGTCCGCCGGCAAGGTGGCCGAGGCTGACGAACCGGCCGAAATGGCCGGGACGGACGAATCAGGAGAGGAAGCAGTGTTCATGGGTTGTGTTCCCGCAACATGGCCCAACCTTTTCATGCCACGATGGCGGCATGCGATGACCTGCCGTGGATTCTGCACCACTTGTGGCCACCGCGCTGTGAGCCGATTCTGAAAATAGCGGCGCACCGCCGGGTTGCCCCGCAGGCACGGTAAAATCCCGCCATTCCACCGAACAAGGGGAGCCGGAGCACGTCCCGGGGCCCCACACCATGCCATTGGCCGCGTGCGACGCGGCGCCACCATGAGCCAAGACAACAAGCCTACCGACAAGACCGACAACCCGGCCTCCTCGAACTTCCTGCGCAGCATCATCGACCAGGATCTGGCCGCGGGCACCTACGCCGGGCGGACGGACACCCAGGGCGCCGCGCTGCCGCCGGTCATCACGCGCTTCCCGCCGGAGCCGAACGGCTACCTGCACATCGGCCACGCCAAGAGCATCTGTGTGAACTTCGGCCTGGCGCGCGACTACGCCGGCCAGTGCCACCTGCGCTTCGATGACACCAATCCGGTCAAGGAAGACACCGAGTACGTCGACTCGATCATCGACGCCGTGCACTGGCTCGGCTTCTCGTGGGACGCCAAAGCGCCGGGCGGCAAGCCGCACCTGTACTACGCCAGCGACTACTTCGAGCAACTGTACGCCTTTGCGGAAACGCTGATCGAGCGCGGCGCCGCCTATGTGGACAGCCAGACCGCCGAGCAGATCGCCGCCACGCGTGGCAACTTCTCCGAGCCGGGCAAGCCCTCGCCGTTCCGCGACCGCACGGTGGAAGAGAACCTCGCGCTGTTCCGCGACATGCGCGCCGGCAAGTACGGCGATGGCGAGCACGTACTGCGCGCCAAGATCGACATGACCGCACCGAACATCGTGTTGCGCGACCCGGTGCTCTACCGCATCCGCCACGCCCATCACCACCGTACCGGCGATGCGTGGTGCATCTACCCGATGTACGACTTCACGCACTGCATCTCGGACGCGATCGAGAACATCACGCATTCGCTGTGCACGCTGGAGTTCGAGAACAACCGCCCGCTGTACGACTGGGTGCTCCAGCACCTGCGCGAAGCTGGCGTGTTCCGCGACCCGCTGCCGCACCAGTACGAGTTCGCGCGCCTGAACCTGACCTACGCCATCACCAGCAAGCGCAAGCTCAAGCAGCTGGTGGACGAAAACCGCGTGGACGGCTGGGACGATCCGCGCATGCCCACCATCGTCGGCATCCGCCGCCGGGGCTATACGCCGGAATCGATCCAGCTGTTCTGCGACCGCGTGGGCGTGTCGAAGGCCGATAGCTGGATCGACATGAGCACGCTGGAAGGCGCCGTGCGCGACGACCTTGACGCGCGCGCCCCGCGCAGCGTGGGCGTGCTCGACCCGGTCAAGCTGATCCTGGACAACTACCCGGAAGGCCAGACCGAGGAATGCTCGGCGCCGGTGCACCCCAAGCAGCCCGAACTGGGCCGCCGCGTGTTCCCCATCTCGCGCGAACTGTGGATCGAGCGCGACGACTTTACCGAGACGCCGCCCAAGGGCTACTTCCGGCTGTTCCCGGGTAACAAGGTGCGCCTGCGCTACGGCTACGTGATCGAGTGCACGGGCGTGGACAAGGACGCGGACGGCAATGTGGTGGCCGTGCACGCGAACTACCTGCCGGAAACCAAGAGCGGCACGCCGGGCGCGGACAGCGTCAAGGTCAAGGGCAACATCCACTGGGTCAGCGCGCCGCATGCGGTCGAAGCCGAAGTGCGCCTGTACGACCGCCTGTTCAACGACCCGAACCCCGACGCCGGCGGCAAGAACTTCCTCGAGGCGCTGAACCCGGATTCCAAGAAGGTGGTCAAGGCCTACCTGGAGCCGGGCCTGCGCGACGCCAAGCCGGAAGACCGCTTCCAGTTCGAGCGTCACGGCTACTTCGTGGCAGACCGTACCGATTCGCAGCCGGGCAAGCCCGTCTTCAATCGCACGGTTGGCCTGAAAGATAGCTGGGGCAAGTGACGATGACGACACAAACGATCAAATTTCCGCTCGAGGGCGAGTTCATCGCCCTGAACGACCTGCTGAAGCTGGCCGGCGTCTGTGACAGCGGCGGCGCCGGCAAGGCGCTGGTGGCGGCCGGCGAGGTCTCGGTGGATGGCGCGGCCGAGTCGCGCAAGACCGCCAAGATCCGCGCCGGGCAGGTGGTGACCATGGCCGGCGTGCGCATCAAGGTGGTGGCCGCCTGATATAGAACCCGAGAACCGAAGGGACACAAAGGACCGATATGCCGATTGCGTTCTGGTGTGTGCTGGTGGCGGGATTGCTGCCCGTACTGACGGTGGCCATCGCCAAGGCAGGCGGGCGTGGCGGCTTCGATAACCACGACCCGCGAGGCTGGCTGGAGAAGCAGAGTGGGCGGGCGCGGCGCGCCGACCTCGCCCACCGTAACCACTTCGAGGCCTTCCCGTTCTTCGCGGCCGGCGTGTTGATTGCCACGCACATGAGCGCGCCGCAGGCTCGGATCGACGAACTGGCGGTGGTGTTCGTCGTCGCCCGCATTCTCTATACGGTCTGCTACCTGACCGACCGGGCCACGCTGCGCACGCTGTGCTGGACCATCGGCTTGCTGACGGTGATCGGGCTGTTCCTGCTGCCGGTGTTCGTCCACTGACATGCGGCCCCTGCTGATCGCTGCCCTCGTTGGCGCCCTGGCAGGTGCCAGCCTCCCGGCCTGGGCGGCGCCCGTGAACTACAACGTCGATCCCACCCACACCGCGGTCTACTTCGGCGCGAGCCATTTCGACCGCACCACGGTGCGCGGCCGCTTCAACAAGCTGGATGGCCGCATCGTCTATGACCCGGCCACCGGGGCGGGGTCAATCGACTTCACGGTGGATACCGAGTCGGTCGACACCGGCAATCGCAGCCTCGATGTCGTGCTGCGTTCGCCACAATTCTTCGATGCCCAGAATTTTCCGGTCGCGCGCTTCCAGGGCAACCGGTTCGTCGTGGAAGGCGGCAAGCTCGTGGCCGTGGAGGGTCAGGTGTCGCTGCTGGGCGTGACCCGGCCGCTGCGGCTGGAGGCGGACCGCTTCAGCTGCGGGCGCGTGGTGCTGTTCGGCGTGGGCCGGGACGTCTGCGGCGGAGATTTCCACGCCAGCCTGCCCAGAAGTGCCTTCGGCATGACACGGTTCCTGCCCGACGTCGGCGATACCGTGACGCTCCACATTTCCGTCGAAGCGACGCCCGCGCAGTAGCCCGGGGCGGACGGCAGCGCGCCGCCATCCTGAATAGGGGAAATCGATCGCCGATATCGAGCCCGATGACGACCCCGCGTCACCTTTGCCGGGAAAAATTTCAGTAAAATCAGCGCCTTGCCCGTTCCCATCCTGCCGCGTTCCGCCCCCAGCGTATCCGGCGATTCGCGAGTCGAGATGATCACTATTCACGTCGGAGACGTCGTTGCGGCGTCCCTGGCCGCAGCCGGCGCCTGCCTGGCCTGCAGCGTCCCTGCCCAAACCGTCCGCAAATTCCCGCTCTGGGCCTACCAGACCTATGGCCGTGGCGCCCTGCTGCTGCCGCTGCTAGCCGTCATGGTCGGCACGCTGCTGGTCAGCGTGGCGCTCGAAGGCCAGATCAACAGCAAGGCCGGGCTCGCGCTGGTGGCGGCCGCCGCGTTCCTGGCGCTCGTGCTGGTGTCGGCGGTGCTGCGCTTCTGGGTCAGCCACAAGCGCAAGTCCTGAGCGAAGGCCCGCCCGGGCTCCGCGCGCCAACGCACCTTCGGGCGATGGTTTTCCATCGCCTGCCCACGCGGATCACGTATGATGCGGCCTTCGCGCGCCGTGCCGGATGGCATCCCGTGGCCGGCGCGAGCCCGCATTTCCCGTGATTCCATGGCGCTCAAGTCCACCATCTTCAAGGCCGAACTGTCCGTATCGGACATGGATCGGCCCTACTACGGCAGCCATACGCTGACCATCGCCCAGCATCCGTCCGAGAACGACGCGCGGATGATGGTGCGCCTGCTGGCCTTCGCCTGCGAGGCGTCCGAGTCCCTCACCTTCACGCGCGGCCTCGACGAGCCCGACGAACCCGACCTCTGGGACAAGACGCTGACCGGCGAGATCGCCCACTGGGTGGAACTCGGCCAGCCCGACGAATCCCGGCTGCGGCGCGCCTCGTCCCGCGCGGACCGCGTCACCGTCTATACCTATCAGAGCGCCAGCGCGCGCGAATGGTGGAAGGGCATGGCTGGCAAGGCCAGCAAGCTGCGCAACGTGACCATTTACAATGTGCCGTCGGAAGCCGTGGAGGCACTGGCCGGCATGGCGCAGCGCGCCATGCGCCTGTCCGTGACCATCCAGGACGCCGAGATCTGGGTCAGCGACGACGACCACAACGTGCAGCTGACGCTCGACGTGCTCCAGCGCGCCGCCGGCTGAGCGGGTCGCCGCCCGAGCCCCAGATAACGCTTCATCAACCAAAAACAGGAAGATTGCGATGCAAACCACTCCCTCCGGCCTGCAATTCGAAGACACCGTTGTCGGCGCTGGCGACGAAGCCCGCGCAGGCCAGCACGTGACCGTGCACTACACCGGCTGGCTGTACGAGAACGACCAGGCTGGCCGCAAGTTCGATTCGAGCAAGGACCGCAACGACCCCTTCGTGTTCCCGCTGGGCGCCGGCCACGTGATCCGTGGCTGGGACGAAGGCGTGCAGGGCATGAAGGTGGGTGGCACGCGCCGTCTGGTGATCCCGGCCGACCTGGGCTACGGTGCCCGTGGCGCCGGTGGCGTGATTCCGCCGAACGCCACGCTGCTGTTCGAAGTGGAACTGCTGTCGGTCTGAGCCTCGGCCTGACCTGACCCAATAAAAACGGACGCCTCGGCGTCCGTTTTTACATCGTGGAATCTGAAACTCGAGGGTTCAGAACCCGATCGCCGCATTCCCCACGTCCACGCGGACCTTGTCGCGGTCCAGCAGCCGGCCGGCGTGCCTTGCGAAATCCTGCGCCCACTCGGCATTGCCACTGAAACGGTTCTCGCCCGAGAACTTGGCCACGTTCAAGATCTTGTCGATGACGAGCACCTTGCCCACCGGGCTCGATGCCTGGCAGTCCAGTTCGGCATATTCGCGGTCGAACCAGCGCCACGCGGCCTCCTCGGTCACGGCTGCCAGCTCGGCATCGCCAAGCGTGAAATCGAATTCCTTGCCACTGCCGAACACCACGGTAAGCGTACGCGCCATGACCGGTTCTCCAAGAAGTCAGGCCCTCATTGTAGAGACTTGCCGGCCCGGCGGGCGCATGGCAAACCGTTGCCTGTGACACACACCCCACTCTCCGCCTGTGGCTTCCTTGCGACGGATCAATACGCTTTGGATTATCCTTGCATCCATGGCCATCACCAGACAGGACCTCGAAGCGGACAGGCTGCGCGCATCGCTGTGCAGCACCCCGGTCGCGTCCTCGCTGCTGCCTGAGGCCGATATCGAGCAATCGCTCCATGACACGCTGGCCGCCCGGCCTGACGGCGATGCCATGCACGGCGATGTCTGGCTGTTCGGCTACGGCTCGCTGATCTGGAATCCGATGGTGGTCCACACGGACCGGCGCCTGGCCACCGTGCATGGCTACCATCGCGGCTTCTACCTCTATTCCCGGATCAATCGCGGCACCTGGGACAACCCCGGACTCGTGCTCGGCCTGGACCGGGGCGGCTGCTGCACCGGCATGGTGTTCCGCATCCCGGCCCATGTGATCGAGCAGGAATTCCGCGTGCTCTGGCGCCGCGAGATGCTGACCGGCGCCTATCATCCGCGCTGGCTGCGCGTGAAACTCGACAATGACCCGGACGCCCCGGAGGCCCGCGCGCTGGCCTTTGTGATGAACCGCGAACATCCCGCCTACGCGGGCCGCCTGCCCGATAACCGCGTGGTGGACTGCCTGCGCCACGCCTGCGGCCTGTACGGCCCGGCGCGCGAATATCTCCAGCAGACGCTGCTGGGCCTGGCCACCAACGGCGTGGACGATCCTTACCTGGGCCGCCTCTGGCGCCTGCTGCAGGACAGCGACGTCGCCGATGCCGCGCACCCGGCCGGGGACGACCCGCACCGCCACCGGCCGCCCGTCATGCAGGCCGACGGCACGGACGGCATCGCCGCCGCCGACGCGCCGCACGAAACCGTCTGAGCCACCCAGCGCCCTCGACGCCCTCCCCATGACGCGCTCCCAGACCCGCCCCCGCCGCCAGGCCATCGCCGAAATGCTCGGGTTGTTGGGATTGTTGATGGGCGGCGGCCTGCTCGCCGGCCAGGGCGGCCAGACGCTGGCACGCACCCTGACTGGCATCGGCAACGGCTCCATGCTCGCGCAGGGGCCGCGCTCGCCGCGTCCGGTCGATTCCCCCGCCCTGCCACCGCGCAGCGACGGCATGGCCGCGCTGGACCGCAACCTGATCACCGCCGCCAGCATTGGCGACTCGGAACTCGTCAATCGGCTACTCGCTGCCGGGGCGTCGATGCAGGCCGTGGACGAACGCGGCCGCAGCGCGCTGCTGGCCGCCGTCTACATGCGGCGCAACGAGGTGGCGCGCACGCTGATCATGGCCGGCGCCGATGTGAATCGCAAGGATGGGGAGTCGAACAGCCCGTTCCTGGTGGCGGCTGCCACGGGACAGATCGACATTTTGCGGCTGGCGCTGTCACACGGCGCCGACCCGCGCAGCACCGACCGCTACGACGGCACGGCGCTGATCGCCGCGAGCCAGCACGGCAATGTCGAAATCGTGAAATTGCTACTGAAGGCCGGGCTCAGCGTGGACCACGTGAACCAACTCGGCTGGACTGCGCTGCTCGAGGCCGTGGTGCTCGGCGACGGCAGCGCGCGCTACGAGGAAGTGGTGCAACTGCTGCTCGATGCGGGCGCGGACGCCAACCTCGCCGACCGTGAAGGCGTCACGCCCACCCGCCATGCACGCGAGCGCGGCTACAAGACCATGGTCAGGATGCTGATGCGCGCCCGCGGGCACTGATCGGCAGGCGAATTACGCGCCGGTGCGCGCGTTCTCGCTCTCCTGCAGCTGGCGCCACATCACCTTGCCGGTGCCGGACTTCGGCAATGCATCGACGAACTCGACCACGCGCGGATACTTGTACGCGGCCATGTTCTCCTTCGCCCATTCGATGATGTCTTCCGGCGTGGTATTTCCCTTGGCGGCGGTGCGCAGCACCACCACGGCCTTCACGGTCTCGCCGCGATAGGCGTCGCGCGTCCCGATGATGCACGCCTCCTGCACGGCCGGATGCTTGTAGAGCAGGTTTTCCACCTCGGCCGGCCAGACCTTGAAGCCGGACGCGTTGATCATGCGCTTGAGGCGGTCGGTGATGAAGAAGTAGCCGTCATCGTCCATGCGGCCCAGGTCGCCGGTGCGGAACCAGGTCCGGCCTTCGAACTCGATGAAGGCGTCGCGCGTGGCATCGGGCTTGCCCCAGTAACCCTTGAAGACCTGCGGGCCGCGCACGATGATCTCGCCCACTTCGTTCGGCGGCAGTTCCTGCAGCGTGACGGGGTCGATCACGCGTGCCTCGGTGTTGAAGGTCGGCACGCCCAGGCACTGGAGCTTGGCGCGTTCGGCCGGGTTGCTGTGCGTCGGCGCCATGGTCTCGGAGAGGCCATAGCCCTCCAGGTAGCTGAGGCCGAACTGTTCCTTGAGCCGCTCGGCCACCGCCTGCGGCATGGCCGCGCCGCCGCCGCCGATGTAGCGCAGGCTGGTCATGTCGAAGGCGGCCAGGTTCGGGCTGCCCAGGAAGTCGATCACCATGGTCGGGATGTTGGTCCAGTGCGTGACCTGGTAGCGCGAGATCAGGCGGCCGGCCACTTCGCGGTCCCAGCGCGGCAGCATGACCACGGTGGCGCCGCTGTAGATCGGCCCGTTCATGCCGTACTGCATGCCGGTCACGTGGAACAGCGGCAGGACCGACAGGATCACCGATTCCGCGCCACTGCCCGACCACGTGCCGCCGCCGATCACGTTATGCATGACCGAGCGATGGGTGTGGATGCAGCCCTTGGGGAAGCCCGTGGTGCCCGAGGTGTAGGGCATCACGGCCATGTCGTCCGGGCCGGCGGTGTGCGGGCCCGGCTGCAGGCCGGCGGCTAGCGCCTCGGCCCACGGCGTGGCACCTGCCGGCAGCGGATGCTCGGCGGTGATCCACGCGGGCGGCGCGTCTTCGGGATGTTCGTAGGAGGCCGGCAGCGCGTCCGCGTACTGCGTGGCCAGCACGTGCTGGAGCTGCTGGTCGGCCGGCAGTTCGGCGTTGGCCTGGGCCACGCCGGCGGCGAGATCTGCCGTGCAGATCGCCACGCGCGCCTGGCCATCGCTCACGTAGTGCTTGAACTCCTCGGCACGGTTCATCGGGTTGACGGGCACCACCACCGCGTCGGCACGCAGGATCGCGTAGTAGCTGACGATGAACTGCGGGCAGTTCTGCATATACAGCAGCACGCGGTCGCCCTTCTTCACGCCGGCCTTCTGCTGGAGCCAGCCCGCCAGCGCCGTGGCCTGCGCCTCCAGCGTGCGGAACGTGATGGCATTGCCGAAGTAGCGGATCGCCGGCTTCTCGGCGTAGCGGTGCGCGGAGACTTCGAGGTTGTACCAGAGCGAGGTCTCGGGCAGCACGATCTGCGTGGGCAGACGCTTCGGCCAGAACTGGAAATGCGGGCGCGCGGGCGTGGTGGTCATCTTGTCTCCTGGGTCTTTGCGACCGGCTTTTTGGTTTCGTCAACAGAGGGGCAATATAACTGAACGACCGTTCTATTTTCAAGCGGAGGTTTTCCCGATCGGGGTAGGCCAAAGGTTGCTTTCCGCGGCTTCGCCCTCACAATAGGGAGGTCCGGCCGCTATCCGGCCTCCACCATTCCGAAAGGCAGAACATGAGCGACGTCACCCTGCAGAATTTCGAGGCCGATGTGATCGAACTGTCGCGGCAGGTGCCCGTGCTGGTCGATTTCTGGGCGCCCTGGTGTGGCCCATGCCGCACGCTCGGACCGATGCTGGAGAAGTTGGAAGCCGAATCCGGCGGCAAGTGGAAGCTCGCCAAGGTCAATGTGGACGAGAACCAGGAGCTGGCCGCGCACTTCGGCGTGCGCAGCATTCCCCATGTGGTGGCGATTGCCGATGGGCAGGCCGTAGACCAGTTCGTCGGCGTGCTGCCGGAGTCGGGCCTGCGTGAATTCCTGGACCGCCTGACCCCGAACCCGGGCGAGCAGGCGCTGCACGAGGCCCGCGAACTGGTGGCCGCTGGCGATGCCGAGGGGGCGCGCGCCGCCTTCCAGGCCGCGCTGGCCTTCGATCCGGGCGCCGACGATGCACGGCTGGCCTATACCAGCTTCCTGCTCGATCACAACGAGGTCGACGCCGCCGAGGCCGAGTTCTCCCGGCTATCGCCGCGCGCCCCGCAGGAGGAAGGCTACGCCGCCGTGCAGACTCAGTTGGAGGCGCTGCGGCACGTGGACGACCTGCCCGACGCCTCCGCGCTGATCGCCCGCGTGCAGGCCAATCCGGCCGATCTCGGCGCGAAGCTCGACCTGGCGAACGCGCTGATCGCGCGCCGCGAGTACGAGCCCGCCTTGGAACAACTGCTGGAAATCGTGCGCCGCGACCGCGGCTTCGAGGAAGACATCGGACGCAAGACCATGCTGTCGGTGTTCGACCTGCTTGCCGGCCGGCCCGACGTGGTCTCGCGCTGGCGCCGCCAGCTTAGCGCGGCGCTGAACTGAGCTAGGAGCCCCCCGGCTTCAGTCCTGGGGGCCTTCGATCAGCGTGAAGCCGTTGGCCTGCATGTGTTCGACCATCATGGCGTCCATCGACTTCACGTGCTGGTCGAACCAGCCGGACAGCTCACCCACGAGCCGGCGTCCCAGGCTCACCACCCCCTCCTCCGCCACCTTGTCGCGCACGGCCTGCGCAACGGCCAGCACCTGCTGGTGCTCGCCCGCATGGCAATGGCGCGGGCCGAAGCCCATCGCCTCCATCCACTGTTCTTCCTGCGCGAAATGATGGCGCGTATGGTCGATCCACGCGTCATAGGCTTCCAGGAAGCCGGCGTCGTCGGCGCGGGCGGCCGCATCGAGCAATTGGAGGAATTCGGCGTGGGTGGCGTCGGTCACGGGCTCCCCGAGGCGTAGCGCTTCGGGCAGGCCCTCGGACGACAGTCCTTGATAGGGATCTTGCGTGTCGAGTGCGGCGGCGGACATGTGGCGGGCAAGGAGCAAGTCGGTAACGCGGCAAGGATACCGATTTCCCGCCGCGTCGATCTGATTTTCCGCAAATCTACGAGTCGTTATCGGACCGATGCGGGGTATCCTTGCCGTTCGCACCCCCGCTGTGGCCGACGCGCCCCTTCCCGCCATGCCAAGACTGATTTTCTTCTGCGGCCACGCCGGCACCGGCAAGACCTCGCTGTCCCACAAGCTGATCGGCCCGCTGATGCAGGCCACCGGCGAGCCGTTCTGCATCCTCGACAAGGACACGCTCTATGGGCGCTACAGCGCGGCGGCGATGGGCGCCATCACCGGCGACCCGAACGACCGCGACAGCCCAGCCTATCTGGATAACCTGCGCGACCCCGAATACCAGGGCCTGCTCGACACCGCGCGCGAGAACCTGATGCTCGGCATCAGCGTGCTGGTGGTGGGGCCGCTCTCGCGCGAGGTGCGCGCCCACCAGTTGACCGATCCGGATTGGCTGCACATGCCGGCCGGCACGCGCACGGAGGTGGTCTGGGTGCACCTGCCCGAGGACGAGGCGCACGCGCGCATCGTCCGGCGCGGTAATCCCAACGATGCCTACAAGCTCACCCACTGGGAGGCGTATCGGACACGCCGCTTCATGCCGGACCCCGCCGAGTATCCCGAACTGATCTTCTTCGACAACCTGGCCCCGGACGCCGCCGCACTGGACGGCTTGCTGCGCACCCTGGCGAGCTAGCGCTCAGCGCTCAATCCTCAGTCCTCAATCCTCGTCCGCTGCGTCGGTCGCCGGCCGGGCATCGTTGCCGGCCACAATCGCGCCGATCACGGCCGACGCCGCCACGAAGCCGAACACCGCCGTCACCGCCACCGACGAGCCATACCCGGCGCAGGCCAGCCCTTGCGGGGCCTCGCGCGGCGCGGGCGGGGCCTCGTCGATCTCGCAAGCCTGCTGTTCGGGCTCCGGATAGCGCACCGGTTCGTCCGAATACACGGCCAGGATGCCGAACTTCCGCTTCGGGTTGCGCGGGAAGCCGTGCTGGCGGCGCAGGTTGCCGCGCACCTTAGCCAGCAGCGGGTCCTGCACGGTCCGGGAAAGATCCTCGAGCCGCACCCGCGTGGGATCGAGCTGCCCGCCTGCCCCGCCGCACGTGAGGATGCGCGCGCCACGCCCCGACCCCCGCGTCCAGCCGAGGATGGCGGTCTTGATCTTCACGGCGTCGATGGCGTCGATCACGTAGTCGAAGCCGCTCAGCAGTTCGGCCACGTTCTCCTCAGTCACGAAATCGTCGATCTGCGAGACGCGGCAGCGCGGGTTGATCGCCACGATACGCTCGCCCATCGCCTCCACCTTGGCGCGGCCATAGGCATCGCCCAGCGCATGGATCTGGCGGTTGGTGTTCGACGGGGCGATGTGGTCGAGGTCGATCAGCGTGATGCGGCCCACGGCGTTGCGCGCCAGCGCCTCGGCCGCCCAGCTGCCCACGCCGCCGATGCCGATCACGCAGACGCTGGCCGCCTCCAGCCGGGCCATGCCATCCGGCCCGTATAGCCGCGCCACGCCGCCGAAACGCCGGTGGTAGTCGTCGTCCTCGGGGGTCTCGTGGGTCAGGGGCTCGGGCAGCCCGGAAAGCTCGGCAATGGTCATGACAGGGGGAGGAGCGCGCAAAGCGGAAAAATCGCGAATTTCGCTATTTTATGTCACCCCGGCCGGCCCGGCTGGCGCCAAAAATCGGCGGTCCGGCGACCGCAATGTCAGCGCAAGGCCGACAAGCCGGCGCGGCGCGCTCCCCTAAAATTGGATGTGCAGTGGTTGATCCGCCGCATGGCAGGCCAGGCTTATCCACGCCGGCCCGGCCCTGCGCGCCAACAGGAGTCCGACCTCATGCCCGCCTCGCGCCGACAAAAAATCATTCTCTGGAGCGTGTTCACCCCGCTCGCCCTGATTGCGATCCTGGTCATCGTCATCCTGACTTTCGATTGGAATCGTCTCAAGCCCTGGCTCAACGACAAGGTGTCGCTGGCTATCGGCCGCCCGTTTGCGATCAATGGCGACCTCGTCGTCACCTGGAAGCGCGCGCAGGGCGAGGCCGGCTGGCGCACGCTGGTGCCGTGGCCGCGTCTGTCGGCCCGGGACATTACCGTGGGCAACCCCGACTGGGCCAAAGCGCCCAATATGGCCACCGTGCGGGAGGTCATCTTCATACTGCGCCCGCTGCCGCTGCTGGCGCACCAGATCGCCGTGCCGACCATCGTCGTGGACAGCCCGGCCGTCTGGCTCGAGCGGCTGGCCGACAAGCGCAACAACTGGACCTTCGACACCGGGCCCAAGACCGGCAAGTCGAGCTGGGAACTCGATATTGGCGAGGTCGTGCTGCAGCGCGGCAATCTGGCACTGGCCGATGCCGCGGAGAAGATCGACATGCAGGCCACGCTGGACACCGTGGGCGACCAGGCGCTCTACGACAAGGCCCGCGATGGCGCGCTGGTGCCGCCGACCGATGCGTCGGCCGTCGATGCCTCGGCCCCCATCGCCAAGGACAGCAAGGACGCGAAGGACACCAAAGACACCAAGGACACCGCGCCCGACAGCCGCTACGGCATCCGCTGGAAGGCAGTCGGGCATTACAACCAGGCCACCATCAACGCCAGCGGCAAGGCCGGCACGGTGCTGAGCCTGCGCGACGTCAACACGCCCTATCCCGTGCAGGCCGATGTGCGCGTGGGCGCCACCCGCGCGGTCATCGAAGGCACGCTGACCAACCCGGCCCACCTGGGCGCGCTCGACGTCAACCTGATGCTGTCCGGCGACAACATGGCCAAGCTCTACGCGCTGACCGGCATCGTGCTGCCCTCCACCCCACCGTATGAAACGCGCGGCCGGCTTGTGGCCACGCTCAAGAAAGGGGCGTCGTCCTATACGTATCGGGACTTCACCGGCAAGGTCGGCGGCAGCGACCTGGGCGGTACGCTCACCTTCGCCCAGCGCTCGCCGCGCCCGCTGCTGTCTGGCGAGCTGGTGTCCAAGCAACTGCTGTTCGCCGACCTCGCGCCGCTGATCGGCGCCGATGCCAAGCCCGGCCAGGCTGCCTCCGAGAGCCCGGTCAAGCAGCCAGCCAACAAGGCGCTGCCGGTGGCGCCGTTCCGCACCGAGCGCTGGGATGAGATCGACGCCGACGTGACGTTCACCGGCAAGCGCATCGTCCGCGACGAAGACCTGCCGATCACCGACCTGAAGACCCACCTGAGGCTGACCGATGGCGTGCTGCTGCTCGACCCGCTCAACTTCGGCGTGGCCGGCGGCAACCTCGTCTCCACGATCCGGCTGGACGGCAAGCGCGAGCCGATGGGCGCCATGGTCGACATGACCGCGCGCCACCTGAAGCTCAAGCAACTGTTCCCGAAGGCGGACTCGATGCGCGCCAGCGTTGGTGAGGTGAATGGCAGCGCCAAGCTGTCCGGCACCGGCAACTCGGTCGCCGCGCTGATGGGTTCGTCGAACGGCGAGGCCAAGCTGCTGGTGGAAAACGGCACGGTCAGCAAGTTCATCCTGGAGGCCATCGGCCTGAACGTGGGCAGCGTGGTGGTTTCCAAGCTGTTCGGCGACAAACCCGTGCAGATCAACTGCGGCGTGAGCGACTTCGCGGTCAAGGACGGCATCGCCCGGGCCCGCACCTTCGTGCTCGACACCCAGGACGCCGTGATCACCACCGATGGCGCGATCGACTTCGGCGAGGAGCGGCTGGCGTTGACCATCCATCCCGATTCCAAGGGCTTGCGGATCATCTCGCTGCGGTCGCCGCTGTATGTGGGCGGCACGTTCAAGAACCCAACGGTGAGCCCGAACATCGCCGTGCTGGCCCTGCGGGCGGGCGGCGCGCTGGCGCTGGCGCTGACCGCGCCGGTGGCGCTGGTGGTGCCCCTGCTGGACCTCTCACCCGGCGGCGACGAAAGCCAGTGCGCCCGCCTGCTGGCCGAGCTGAAGAAGCGCCCGACCGCCCCACCGCCGGGCAAGAGCTATCAGGACCCGGCCACCGGCGGCGCCGGCAAGCAGGCCGCCGGCCCGGCGATTCCCGAGTCGCCGTCGAAGTCGGCCGCCGCGCAGGGCCAGCCGGGCCCGGCGCCGACCGAGCCGCGCAAGCCCACGCCATCGGTCCAGCAGAAGCCGATGCAGCCGTCCAACGACGCGCAGCTTTATCAGGGCGGATAAGGCCCTCCTCACCTCGTCATTCGACGAAATCCGCAACATCCGATCCGTATCTATCGGCCCCGGGTGTTGCGGATTTGCACTTCCCCCCACATGACCATTGTGTCCGGACCCGGGACGGTCGCATAATTAAACGGCCATTTACAAGCAAAGCATTGAACAGAATGGCATGCATCGGTCGTCGCTGCCGGTTCCAGTCCGGTGACGGTGCCCTTGTGAGGTGCGGCCACGGCCGCACTTATTTTTTCTCGCGCACTTTTCGACCCGGACGGAGACCTTGCCGGCGGCGCGATCCACGCAGTTCCCCCCTACCTGCCCCGTCCCATGACGTTGCCTCACGCCGCCGTTCCGCCGATCAGCTGGCTGATCGCCCTGACGGTGTGCAATCACGTGGCGTTCAACGCCAGTCGCGTCGTCGTTTCCCTGTTTGCAATCTCGCTCAAAGCCTCCACGGTCACGCTCGGCATGCTGATGGCGCTCTATGCGCTGCTGCCGATGTTCCTGGCGATCCGCGCCGGGCGCCGTATCGACGAGATCGGCCCACGCCTGCCGATGACGGCGGGCTCGCTGATGGTGGTGGGCGGCACGCTGCTGCCGGCGATCTGGCCGGAAATCGGCGCGCTCTACGTCGCGTGCGCGCTGATCGGCGTCGGCTTCATGCTGGTCCAGGTGGCCATGCAGTTGTTGATCGGGCAGGTCTCCACGCCGGACACGCGGCTGCGCAACTACACCTATCACGCGCTCGGGCTGTCCGTGTCCGGCACGCTCGGCCCGGTGGTGATGGGTTATGTCATCGAACACGCTGGCTTCCGGCCCGCGTTCTGCGTGCTGGTGGTGGTGGCGCTGCTCGGCCAGGCCGGGCTCCAGTACGTGCGGCCGCGCCTGCCGGCCACGGGCGGCAACGCCGGGCGGATCGCGGTGGAGGACGGCAGCCGCCGCTCCACGCTGGACCTGCTCCAGCATCCCGAACTGCGCGCGGTGTTTATCGCCAGCGCGGTGCTCTCGGCCGCGTGGGACCTGCACGCGTTCCTGATCCCGATCCAGGGCTCGCGCATCGGCCTGTCGCCGTCGTCCATCGGCTGGGTGCTCGGCGCGTTCGCCCTCGCCACGCTGGCCATCCGCATTGCCATGCCGCTGGTATCGCGCCATTTGTCTGAATGGAAGATCATTCGGACCGCGCTAATGGTGGGCGCCATGGCCTACCTCGTCTACCCCTTCGTCGCCGAATTCTGGCTGATGTGCGGGCTGGCCTTCGTGCTGGGCCTCGCGCTCGGCAGCGCACAGCCCAATGTGATGAACATCCTCCATACCGCCTCGCCCTCGGGCCGCGCCGGGGAGGCCCTTGGGCTGCGCTCGGCCGTGCTCAACACCAGCCAGGTGGTGTGGCCGCTGACCTTCGGTGTGGTCGGCACGGCGCTCGGCATGTTGCCGATCTTCCTCTCGATGGCAGGCGCGATGGGCATGGCGGGCTATTACTCCCGCAACCAGTCCCGCAAGCCGCGAGTGGCGGAGATCGAATAAAGCTTAAAACAAGCGCGGCGATTTGCGACACCGCAAATGCGCTGCGCGGCGCATTCGCTATACTCGAAGTGCATCTTCCTTCGTGATCGCGACATGACCCAACTAGCCGACCTGCGCCGCAACTACATGCTGAGCGCGCTTTCCGAATCCGACGTGGCCGCCGACCCGATCCGCCAGTTCCAGACCTGGTTCGACGAGGCGCTCCAGGCCAAGCTGCCCGAGCCGAATGCCATGACGCTCGCCACGGTTCACGCCGACGGCCAGCCGTCCGCGCGCATCGTGCTGTTGAAGGGCATGGACGCCAACGGCTTCACGTTCTTCACCAACTACGAGAGCCGCAAGGGGCTCGACCTGCAGGCCAATCCGCGCGCGGCGCTGCTGTTCCACTGGGTACAGCTCGAGCGGCAGGTGCGCGTGGAAGGCATCGTGGAAAAGGTGGATGAGGCCGAGAGCGACGCGTATTACGCCTCGCGCCCGCTTGGCTCCCGGCTGGGCGCGTGGGCGTCCGAGCAAAGCCGCGAGGTGCCCGGCCGCGACGTGCTCGAGGCCCGCGAGGCCGACTTCCGCAGCAAGTTCGGCGAGAACCCGCCGCGCCCCGCGCACTGGGGCGGCTATCGCGTGGCGCCCACCTGGATCGAGTTCTGGCAGGGCCGCCCGTCGCGCCTGCACGACCGCATCGGCTATCGCAAGCAAGACGACGGCAGCTGGAATATCGTGCGGCTGTCGCCCTGAATCCCGCGCCGCGTACTTGTCTGCCTGTTCAGACAAGTACGCGGCAGACAGCGGCGTCCGGGGACGCGCACTGCACAATCCAAACTTTTGGCGTAAAGTTTTAGGGTCGTACGAGAGGTGTGCCGCAACCAATTCGGGAGGAAGCCGCATGTTTTTCAAACAAGCCCTGGACAAGCAGCTCGACAGCTGGATCGCCGACGTGCGCGAGCACGCCAACCTGCCGGTGAAGCTCCGGCTCTGGAATGGCAAAGAGTACCCGCTCGGCCATTTCGAGAAGCCCGACGTCACCCTGACGGTACGCGAGGCCACCGCCCTGCCGCTGCTGCTGGTACCCAGCCTGGACAACCTCGGCGAGGCGTATGTCCAGGAGAAGATCGACCTCGAAGGCCGCCTGGCCGACATCATCAACGTCGCCTTCGGCTTCTCCGCCGCAGCCGCGCGCAGTGCCGGCGGCGCCCTCGCCCGTGTGGCCGAGCACTTCACCCATACCAAGCAGGAAGACCAGGCGTCGATCCAGTATCACTACGACGTCTCGAACGACTTCTACCGCCTCTGGCTCGATCCGAACATGGTCTATTCGTGCGCGTACTTCGAACACGGCAATGAAGACCTCGCCACCGCGCAGCTGAAGAAGATCGACCACATCCTGACCAAGATCCGGCTCCAGCCGGACCAGACCCTGCTTGATATCGGCTGCGGCTGGGGCGCGCTGGTGCTGCGCGCCGCGCAGAAGTTCGGCGCGCGCTGCGTGGGCATCACGCTCTCGCAGAACCAGTTCGACCTCGCCACCGAGCGTGTACGCGCCGCGGGGCTGTCTGACCGCATCGAGATCCGCCTCCAGGACTACCGCGACACCGCCGGCCAGTTCGACCGCATTACCAGCGTCGGCATGTTCGAGCACGTGGGCAAGGCCAACCTGCCGGCCTATTTCGGCCGCATTCGCGACTTGCTGGCGGACGACGGCGTGGCCATGAACCACGGCATCACCTCCACCGACCCGCACAGCGGCGAGGTGCCGATGGACGGCTCGGGCTTCATGGATCGCTACGTGTTCCCGCAGGGGGAGCTGCCGCACATCGGCATGGTGCTCCAGACCCTGCAGCAGGGCGGGCTCGAGGGCTTCGACCTAGAATTGCTGCGCCGGCACTACGCCCAGACGCTGTTCCACTGGGCCAACAACTTCGAGGCCAACGGCGAGACGATCCGGAAGATGGTCGGCGAGAAGAAATACCGCATCTGGCGCATCTACCTGGCCGGTACCGCCCACGCGTTCACGACCGACCAGATGTCGATCTACCAGGTGGTGTGCCACAAGGCGCGCCGCCCGGCCGACACCCTGCCTTGGTCGCGACGCTATATCTATGACGCCACGATCGGCAATGCCGTCTGAATCGATTGAACGATACGCTTGACCTGTTCGGCGATGCACCCGCATCGCCGCTCCCCGCCTCCTCCGAACCCTCGCCAGCCGCCGATCCTGCGGCTGGCGAACTTCCCAAGAAGAAGCCCGCCGGCAAGGTCGTCGCGCCGTGGACGCCCGACGCCGCGCTGGTCGCGCTCGGCCAGCGGCTGCCGCCCAACCTCCATTTCGGCACCTCGTCGTGGTCATATCCGGGCTGGCACGGGCTGGTCTACGATGGCCAGTACACCGAGAGCCTGCTCTCGCGCAAGGGGCTGCGCGCCTGCGGCCAGCATCCGCTGCTGCGCGCGGCGGGGATCGACCGGGGCTTCTACGGGCCGATCCCGCTGACCGACTATATGCAGTATGCGGCACAGGTGCCCGAGGGCTTCCGCTTCCTCGTCAAGGCGCCGGCCAGCGTTTGCGATGCTTGGCTGCGCGGGCCCGATGGCGCCGGGCGGCTGCCGAACGCGGGCTTCCTGAACCCCGAGATCGCGATCCGGGACTGCATCGTGCCGGCCACAGGCGGGCTCGGCCAGCATTGCGGGCCGCTGCTGTTCCAACTGTCGCCGCTGGCGGGCGTGGGCGATGACGGCCCCGCCTTCCTCGCCCGGCTGGACGCCTTCCTGGCCGCGCTGCCGCCGCTGGACCCCACCCTGACCCCGCACGCCTGCTACGCGGTGGAGATCCGCGACGCGGCCCTGCTCACGCCGCGCTACATCCGCCTGCTGCGGGACCGTGGCGTGCGCTTCTGCCTCGCCGCGCGCGACCGCCTGCCGCCCGTGGCCCGCCAGTCCGCCGCGCAGGCGTTGATGGACGAGGGCGCGCCCGGCCCGCTGGTGCTGCGCTGGATGCTGCGCGAAGGCCGCTCCTATGCGATGGCCGAAAAGGCCTACGGCCCGTTCGACAAGATCGTCGAACCTGACCCGGAGACGCGCGACGCCATTGCCGATGTGGTGGCGCGCACGCTGCGCACGGGCCAGCCGGCCTACGTGATCGTCAGCAACAACGCCGAAGGCTGCGCGCCGCTGAGCATCGCGCGGCTGGCCGAGGCCATCGCGGACCGGCTCTGAACGCGTATCGGGCCAGCCGGCGCGAAAGACCCTACCGTCGGGCCAAATGTCCGGACTCCGCTACAATCGGGGGACGATCGGCGCCGGGTTTCGGCCGCCGCGATTCCGGACCGTTTTGTACGAAATCCCACCGACGCGCCCCTGCGCGCGGCGCAAGGTGACATCCGTACAAGGCGTACCGGCTGACGATGCAATGAAAATCATGGATTTGTGTGGAGCCCGAGACATGGGCATGCCTGCCGAGGACGACGACCCCATCACGGGCCGCAAGGCCGCCTCGCCCGACTTCGATTCGCAGCATTTCAAGCGGACGCTGTCGCAGTTCGCCACCGGCGTGACCGTCATCACCACGCGCGCGGCGGGGCATCCGTACGCCAACGGCGCGCCGTTCGTCGGCATCACAGCCAGCTCGTTCAACTCGGTCTCGCTGGACCCGCCGCTGGTGCTCTGGAGCATGGCCAACCGCGCCAACAGCCTGCCGATGTTCCGCGATGGCACGCACTACATTATCAATGTGCTCTGCGCGTCGCAAATGGATCTATGCCAGCGCTTCGCCTCGCTCAAGGGCGACCGCTTCGCCGGCGTGGACTATCGTCTCTCCGAAACCGGCCTGCCGATCCTCGCCAACGCGCTGGCCTGGTTCGAATGCCATAACCGCAGCCGCTACGACGAAGGCGACCACGTGATCTTCGTCGGCGAAGTGGAGCGCTGCGGCCTGCAGGACTGCGGCGGCCAGCCGCTGGTGTTCCAGGGCGGCCAGTTCTCCACGGTCTCGCCACTGGACCGCTAAGCCGGTCCCCTTCCCGTTTCTACGCTTTCCCGCCCTGGTCGGCATGCAGCGCCGCCAGCGGCGAGCCATCCGTTTTGATCCGCTGGAGCACGATGTTCGAGCGGATATCCATCACCCCCGGCGTGCGGTAGAGCCGGTTGACGATGAAATCCGAGTAGTGCTTCAGGTTGCGCGCCTGCACGCGCAGGATGTAGTTGCTGTCGCCGGTAATCACATAGGCAGTCAGCACTTCCGGCCACGCCTGCACGGCGGCGTTGAAGGTGTCGTGCCAGCCTTCGAGGTCGTGGCGCATCGACACCTGCACGATGGCCTCGATCTCCAGCCCCAGCCGCTCGGCATCGAACCACGCGCGATAGCCGCCAATCACTCCCTGCTCCTCCAGCAAGCGCACGCGCCGCAGGCACGCGGAGGGCGATAACGCCACTTTGTCGGCCAGATCCTGATTGCTGATGCGGCCGTTCTCCTGCAGGCAGGTGAGGATGCGCAAATCGATGGGGTCGAGGGTCATATCCGTGTTTGTCGCAGAATCTGCGAATATTTGGTCGATCCACACAATTCTATGCGAAACATGCCCATCAGGACGGGGCATTTCGCAAGCCTCTTCTGGGCGCTTTTGACTATGATGCGGTCATCGACGCAACGATCTTCACGATCCCTGCCGCCCCCATGCCCCACGCCCCCGATTTTCACGATGCCCGCCGTATTTGGGACATCACCCCACCCGTCTCACCGGCCACGCCGGTGTGGCCCGGCGACACTCCGTTCCAGCACGACACCGCCTGGGTCATGGATGGCCAGTGCCCGGTCAATGTCGGCCGGATGACGATGTCGCCCCATACGGGCGCCCATGCGGATGCCCCGCTCCACTACGTGGCCGGTGGCGCGCCGATTGGGGCGGTGCCGCTCGACGCCTACCTCGGCCCGTGCCGCGTGATCGACTGCATCGGCGCCGGCCCGCACGTGTTGCCGCGCCACGTGGAAGGCGCGCTGGCCGGCACGCCGCCGCGCGTGCTGCTGCGCACCTACGCCACGGCGCCGCAGGGCACGTGGGATGCGGGCTTCTGCGCGGTGGCCGCCGAGACGATCGCGCTGCTGGCCCGCCACGGCGTGAAGCTGGTCGGCATCGACACCCCCTCGCTGGACCCCCAGGACTCGAAGACGATGGACGCGCACCACGCCGTGCGCGACCACCGGCTTGCCATTCTCGAAGGCATCGTGCTCGACGACGTGCCGGCGGGTGATTACGAACTGATCGCCCTGCCGCTGCGCCTTGCCACGCTCGATGCCAGCCCGGTACGCGCCATCCTGCGCGCCCTCGCCTGACCTTTTTCAGAATCGTCTGATTTCCAGCCCATGAATTTGACCCGTGAATACTGCGTCGCGCTCGACCGTGACGACCCCCTGCGCGGCCTGCGCGAGCAGTTCGCGCTGCCTGCCGGCGTGATCTATCTCGATGGCAATTCGCTCGGCGCCCGTCCGCGTGCCGCCGCCGCGCGCGCCGCCGAAGTGGTGTCCGCCGAATGGGGCGAGGGCCTGATCCGTAGCTGGAATTCGGCGGGCTGGTTCGATCTGCCGCGCCGGCTCGGCAACCGGCTGGCCCCGCTGATCGGCGCCGGGCACGACGAGGTGGTGGTCACCGACACGACCTCGATCAACCTGTTCAAGGTGCTGGCCGCCGCGCTGCGCGTGCAGCAGCAACGCGACCCGGCACGCCGCGTGATCGTCTCCGAGGCCAGCAACTTCCCGACCGACCTCTACATCGCCCAGGGCTTGGCCGACCTGCTCCAGCAAGGCTACTCGGTGCGCCTGGTGGACAGCCCGGACGAGATCGAAGCCGCCGTGGGCCCCGACACCGCTGTGCTGATGCTGACGCACGTCAACTACAAGACCGGCGAGATGCTCGACATGGCCGGACTGACCGAACTGGCCCACGCGCGCGGCGCGCTGACGGTGTGGGATCTCGCCCACTCGGCCGGGGCGGTGCCGGTGAACCTGACCGCGGCCGGCGCCGACTACGCCATTGGCTGCACCTACAAGTACCTGAACGGTGGCCCCGGCTCGCCGGCCTTCGTCTGGGTGGCGCCGGCGCTGCGCGACGCGTTCTGGCAGCCGCTGTCCGGCTGGTGGGGCCATCAGGCGCCGTTCGCGATGTCGCCGCAGTACCGCCCCACCGAGGGCATCGGCCGCTTCCTGTGCGGCACGCAGCCGGTGACCTCGCTGGCGATGGTCGAATGCGGGCTGGACATCTTCGCCCAGACCAGCATGACCGCGCTGCGCGCGAAGTCCCTGAAACTGACCGATGCGTTTATCGCGCTGGTGGAGGCGCGTTGCGCCACGCACCCGCTGACCCTGGTCACGCCGCGCGAGCACGCCCGGCGCGGCAGCCAGGTCAGCTTCGCCCATCCGGACGGCTACGCGCTGGTCGCGGCGCTGATCGAACGTGGCGTGATTGGCGACTATCGCGAGCCCGGCATCGCCCGTTTCGGCTTCACGCCGCTCTACACGAGCTTCACGGAAGTCTGGGACGCCGTGGAGATTCTGCGAGACGTGCTCGACAGCGGCGCCTATCGCGACGCGCGCTTCGCCGTGCGGACGGCAGTGACCTGAGCGGAGCGGAGCGGACCATGAGCGAATTCAAGGGATGTCCGATGGGACACGGCGCATCGGCCAACACCGGCGATGCGGCGGACGACAAGTGGCACGGCGCGCAGATGGACTTCGCGCAGGACATGAGCTACGGCGACTACCTGGGTCTGGACCAGATCCTGAGCGCCCAGCATCCGCGCTCGCCGGACCACAACGAAATGCTGTTCATCGTCCAGCACCAGACCACGGAACTGTGGATGAAGCTGATGCTGCACGAGCTGCGCGCCGCGCGTGATGGCGTGCGCAACGACGAATTGCGCCCGGCGTTCAAGATGCTGGCACGCGTGTCGCGCATCATGGACCAACTGGTGCAGGCGTGGAACGTGCTGGCGACAATGACGCCGCCCGAGTATTCGGCGATGCGGCCCTACCTGGGCGCGTCATCGGGGTTCCAGTCGTACCAGTATCGCGAGATCGAGTTCATCCTCGGCAACAAGAACGCGGCGCTGCTGCGCCCGCACGCGCACCGGCCCGAGCATCTGGCGCTGGTGGATGCCGCGCTGCACACGCCGTCGATGTATGACGAGGCGATCCGCCTGATGGCGCGGCGCGGGTTCCAGATCGACGCCGAGGTGGTGGAGCGCGACTGGACCCAACCGACGGTCTACAACGCGTCCGTGGAGACGGCCTGGCTCGAGGTGTATCGCAATCCGTCCAAATACTGGGAGCTCTACGAGCTGGGCGAGAAGTTCGTCGACCTTGAGGATGCTTTCCGGCAATGGCGTTTCCGCCATGTGACCACGGTGGAGCGCGTGATCGGCTTCAAGCGCGGCACCGGCGGCACCGAGGGCGTCGGCTACCTGCGCAAGATGCTCGACGTGGTGCTGTTCCCGGAACTGTGGAAGCTGCGCACGGACCTTTGAACTTGCGTCCAATCAGCGCGCGCCGGGGTCGGACAGCCGCGCGCCCAGCGCCTGCAGCGCCGGGGCCAGGGTCTCGTGGAACACCTGCTCGGCCACCGTGCCATACGACGCGCTGCAGCTAATCATGTGCAGGTCCTTCTCCCCCACCGGCCGGAACGCCACGGCGCAGGCGTGGATAGCGGGATGCCAGTCCCGGAACGAGGCCGAATAACCCAGCCGCTCAGCCTCGGCCAGCGCGGCGCGCATCGGCGCCTCCTGCTGCTTCCACTGCTCCGGATAGGCCAGTGCGAATTCGCCCAGCACGCGCTCGCGTCGCGCGGCCGGCAGCGCGGCCAGATAGGCGCGCCCCATCGAACTTGACATCAGCGAGAGCCGCGACCCCACGCCGAGGCCGAGCATCACGCCGGCGTCATTTCGTATCGATTCGAGATAGATCACCTCCATCCGCTCGCGCTTGCCGAGCGACACCGACACGCCATACGCCTGCGCGAACGCCAGCATGTGGGGACGCGCCAGCGCCACCACGTCCGAGGCAGATAAATACGAGAAACCGAGCGCCAGCACGCCGGCATCGAGCGCGTATTTACCCAGGCTGTCGTCATAGCGCAGGTAGCCCAGCTGCACCAGCGTGCCGGCCAGCCGGCTGACCGTCGCCTTCGGAAAACCGGTGCGGCGCACGAAATCCTGATTGCCGAGCATCGCCTCGCCGGTGCGGAAGCAACGGAGCAGTTCCAGGCCGCGCGCCAGCGCCGTCACGAAGTTCGGATCGCTTTCGCGCGCGGGGCGCTCGGTATCGGCGTTTGCCGCCGGGGCGGGCAATGAGGAAGTGGCCAAGGCGTGGCTCCATGAGAAGGATGATCCACCTGGCGTGCGGCAGGGCGGGATCGGGTCCACCCCCTGTTGCACTGCGGATCGGTTCGGCTATACTAGCTCATCGGAACAAGGTTCCGCAATGCGGAACTTCACTACACCTGTTCGAGGGCTGCCCCCGCCCCTCGGCGCGCCACCAAAGAAGGAGACCTCCATGGCTGCCAATGCCGAATTCAACTGGATCGACCCCCTGTTGCTGGATCAGCAACTGACCGACGAAGAACGCATGGTGCGCGATGCCGCCGCCGCGTACTCGCAGGACAAGCTGATGCCGCGTGTGCTCCAGTCCTTCCGCAACGAGAAGACCGACATCGAGATCTTCCGCGAGATGGGCGAACTGGGCCTGCTGGGACCGACCATTCCCGAGCAATACGGCGGCCCGGGCCTGAACTACGTCAGCTACGGCCTGATCGCACGGGAAGTGGAGCGCGTGGATTCCGGCTATCGCTCGATGATGAGCGTGCAGTCGTCGCTGGTGATGGTGCCGATCTATGAATTCGGCACGGAAGCCCAGAAGCAGAAGTACCTGCCCAAGCTGGCCACCGGCGAATGGATCGGCTGCTTCGGCCTGACCGAGCCGAATCACGGCTCCGACCCGGGCTCGATGATCACCCGCGCCAAGAAGGTGGACGGCGGCTACGAGCTGTCCGGCGCCAAGATGTGGATCACCAACTCGCCGATCGCCGATGTCTTCGTGGTCTGGGCCAAGCTGGTCGGCGACGACGGCAAGGACGCCATCCGCGGCTTTATCCTCGAAAAAGGCTGGAAGGGCCTGTCCGCGCCGGCCATCCACGGCAAGGTGGGCCTGCGCACGTCGATCACGGGCGAGATCGTGCTCGACCAGGTCTTCGTGCCGGAAGAGAACCTGATGCCGGGCGTGAGCGGCCTCAAGGGCCCGTTCACCTGCCTGAATTCGGCCCGCTACGGCATTGCCTGGGGCGCGCTCGGCGCCGCCGAGTTCTGCTGGCACACCGCCCGCCAGTACACGCTGGACCGCAAGCAGTTCGGCCGCCCGCTGGCCGCCACGCAGCTGGTGCAGAAGAAGCTGGCCGACATGCAGACCGAGATCACGCTGGGCCTGCAAGGCTGCCTGCGCCTGGGCCGCATGAAGGACGAAGGCACGGCCGCCGTGGAAATCACGTCGATCATGAAGCGGAATTCGTGTGGCAAGTCGCTCGACATCGCCCGCGTAGCCCGCGACATGCTCGGCGGCAACGGCATCTCGGACGAATTCGGCGTGATCCGCCATGTGGTCAACCTCGAGGTGGTCAACACCTACGAAGGCACCCACGACATCCACGCGCTGATCCTGGGCCGCGCCCAGACGGGCCTGCAAGCCTTCTTCTGATCGCGTTTTTTCAGCGGAAGACGATGTAAAAAAGCCCGGCAAGCCGGGCTTTTTTACACTTGCCTGCCTGCCGGCCGGCTTACTTGTTCGGCTGGGGCGTCAGGCGCAGGTAGGGGCGAACCGCCTTGTAGCCCTTCGGGAATTTCTGGCGGATGATCTCCTCGTCCTTCAGCGACGGCACGATCACCACGTCGTCGCCGTCCTGCCAGTTGCCCGGCGTGGCCACGCTGTGGTGGTCGGTCAGTTGCAGGGAATCGATGACGCGGAGGATTTCGTTGAAATTTCTACCGGTACTGGCCGGGTAGGTAATGATCAGTCTTACCTTCTTCTTCGGATCGATCACGAACAGCGAACGCACGGTCAGCGTTTCGTTGGCGTTCGGGTGAATCATGTCGTAAAGCTCAGACACTTTGCGGTCCGCATCGGCCAGAATCGGGAAATTTACCGAGGTCGACTGGGTGTCGTTGATATCGCCAATCCAGCCTTTATGGGACTCCACGCTGTCCACGGACAGGGCAATGGCCTTGACATTACGCTTCTCGAACTCGCCTTTCAGCTTGGCGGTCAGCCCCAGCTCGGTGGTGCAGACCGGGGTGTAGTCCGCCGGGTGCGAGAACAGCACGCCCCAGCCGTCGCCCAGCCAATCGTGGAAGCGGATGCGGCCCTCGCTCGATTCTTGCTCGAAGTCCGGGGCGATGTCGCCAAGACGCAGTGCCATTGTTGAAAATCTCCAGGGGGAAGGTTGAAGGAACCAGCTTAGTTGGATTGCGATCCAACCGAAACGAATATAAAGTCACTATAAAATCACTCGAAGTCATAAAGACGGTCGGGTGAGCGGCTTGCCTTGAAACGATGGGTTGCCGCCACATATCCTAAGTGGAAGACAGAAAGCGCCACAAGCGATAGCGAGCAAGGCAAAATGTCACCATTCGAACCAACCGCCCGCAAACAGGAGAAACTGATGAGCGATGTGAAGACCGTTCTGTCCGATGCCGAAGAACTGCTTAAGCAAGCGGCCTCGACCACCGGCGAGAAGGCTGCCGAGTTGCGCGAGCGCGGCATGGGCCTGCTGAAGCAGGCCAAGGAAAAAGCCCAGGATCTGCAGGACGCCGTGGTCACCAAGAGCAAGGCCGCCGCGCGTGCCACCGACGACTACGTGCATGACCACCCGTGGAAGGCCGTGGGCGTGGCGGCCGGCGTGGGCCTGCTGATCGGCCTGCTGCTGAACCGCAAGTAAGACAGGCGCAAGCCGGCCGGCATCCGGGCCCCGCGCCCGCGCCGGCCCGCGCCGAAGGCCCGGGAGGGGCGGCGCCATGCCGCCGCCCGGTCCGCTCATCGAGGATGCCGCCAATCTTGGCGCATCGATTCTTCGCCGGAGCCGCATGAGCGAATCCCCTTCCCCCAAGTTCCTGGACTCCCTGCGCAACCTGACCGGTTCGATGGTGTCGATGGTCCAGACGCGCCTGGAACTTGCCAGCGTGGAACTGGCCGAGGAACGCACCCGGCTGATGAAAGTCGCCCTGCTGGCCTGCTTCGGGCTGGTATTTTTCGGCATGGCGCTAATGACGTTCACGATTCTCGTCGCCATCCTGTTCTGGGAAACCTACCGCTGGCAGGCCATCGGCGCGATCGTCGTGATTTATCTGGTCTGCATGGCCGCCTGCCTGCTTACCGCGCGCCGCATGGTGCGCAACGCCCCGCCGCTGTTCGCGGACACGCTCGCCGAACTCGACAAGGACCGGGAGATGCTGCGCCGATGACCACGCCCGACGACGACTCCATGGACGAACGCCGCGCCGAGCATCCGCGCCCGGTGCGATTCTCACGCGAGGTACAGCTGCCGCTGGCCGTCCGCAAGGAACTGCTGATCACCCGCGCGGCACTGGAACGCTACGACGCCGTGCAGGCGCTGCGCCAGGTACGCGGCGGCGCACGCCGCATGACCAACCTGGGCTCCTGGCTGCCCCGGCTGACCCGGCCCTCGGGCTGGCTCAAGATGCTGGGCGTGACGCGCGAATACCCGATGCTGAGTACCGCCATCACCCTGGCGATGCCGCTGTTGCGCCGGACCGCCATCGGCCGCGTAGCCTGGAAGCTGTCGAAATACGGCATGGTCGCTGGCGCCGGATACTGGGCCTACAAGACCTGGCAGGACACGAAAGCCCCGGCCAGCGCGGCCGAGGTCGTGGCCGCGAAGGCGTTCGATACCGGCTTCCGGGATCCGCTGGTGCCTTCCCCCACGCCGGACGCACCGCCGCCGGCCCAGCCCTGAACCTGCCCTGAACCTGCCTTAGAGGGTGACGGCGAACCGCTCGGCGCCGTCCACCACCACGGCGTTGCCGCGCGCGAAGGGCAGCGGCGCGCCGATCAGCTGCCCCTGGGCGTAGTCCACGCCCAACGCCTGCAGCCGCTCCCGCATGGCTTCCGACTCGACGAATTCGGCGATGGTCTTCTTGCCCATCGCGTGCCCGATCCGCTGGATCACCTCTACCATCACCGCATTGACCGGGTCATCGAGCATCTCGCGTACGAAGCTGCCATCGATCTTCAGGTAAGCCGCTGGAAGGTGTTTCAAATAGGCGAATGACGACATGCCCGCGCCGAAGTCGTCGAGCGCGAAGACGCAGCCCATGCCCTGCAGCTGTTCGATAAAGGCCGCCGCCTGCGCGAGGTTGTTGATCGCCGCCGTTTCCGTGATTTCAAAACAGATGCCAGACAAAGCGATGTCATGGCGGATAGCCTGCTGCCGCACGAAGCCGGGGAAGTGCGCGTCGGCCAGCGAGGCACCGGACATGTTGATGGAGCACATGCCGATCTCGCCAGGCCGCTCGATTTGGAGCCGCGCCAGCGCCGCGAACGCGGTTTCCACGACCCATCGGTCGATCATCGGCATGAGGTTGAAGCGCTCGCACGCTGGCACGAAGGCCATCGGCGGCACCAGCTGGCCCTGCTCGTCCACGAGGCGCAGCAGCACTTCGATATGCCGCCCTGCCGCGCCTGCCGAATCCGATTCGGACGGCTGCAACGGCACGATGTCCTGCGCGTAGAGACAGAAACGCCCCGCGCTCAGCGCCGCGTGCACCCGGCTGACCCACTCCATCTCGCCGTGCCGGGCGCGCACCACACTGTCGTTCGGCAGATACACCTGCACGCGGTTGCGGCCGCCCTCCTTCGCCATGTAGCACGCCGCATCAGCTGCGCTCAGCGCCTCCTCGACCTTGCCGGTACCGGCATCGATTCGTACCAGTCCGATGCTGACACCCAATGAGAAGATTCTCTGCCGATGCGCATAGCGGAACGTGGCGATGGCACGACGCAGGGCCTCGGCCACGCGTTCGCCATCGCCCGCATCGCAGTGTTCCAGCAGCACGCCGAACTCATCGCCGCCAAGCCGCGCCAGCGTATCGCCCTTGCGCAGTTGCTGGCGCATGACGGCGGCCATCTGGCGGATCAGCTCGTCGCCGGCGGCATGGCCGCAGGTGTCATTGACCACCTTGAACTGGTCGAGATCGAGGTACATCAGCGTGTGCGCGGCGCCCTCCTGCCGCACGCGGGCGATGGCGGTGGCCACGCGGCGCTCGAACTCGACACGGTTGACCAGCCCGGTCAGCGCGTCGTGGCTGGCCTCGTGCGCCAGCTGGGCGGCGTGGGCGCGCTCCATGCTCACGTCGTGCAGCACCAACACCACGCCGATGGCGTGCCCGCCCTTGTCCCGCATCAGCGCCACCGATGGCTTGACCACCACCGGGCCGCCGCCGGCACGCCCCGCCAGCAGCATCACGCACTGGCTCGGCCAGCGGTCTTCCAGCGCGCGCGGCACCAGGTCGGTCACCGGCGTGCAGGTCGATTCGTCCAGCAGCGGGCAAACCTGGGCCAGGAAGCAGCCGGCTGCCTCGGCCTCGGACCAGCCGGTCAGCCCCTCCGCGGCGGGGTTCATCGAATCGATGCGGCCCCAGACATCGGTCGTCACCACCGCCTCGCCGATGGCGCGCAGCGTGACCTGCGCCCGCTCCTTCTCGGCGAACAACTGCGCCTCGAAGCGCTTGCGGTCGGAAATGTCGCTCAGGGAGCCCGCCATCCGCACCGCCTTGCCCACCGGGCTGCGCACCATGCGGCCGCGCGCGCGGACCCACAGGTAGCCGCCCTGCTTGCGGCGCAGGCGGATCTCCACGTCGTACGGCGTGCCCTCGCGCACGTGGCGGGCCAACTGGCGGTCGAACTCGGCGACGTCGGCCGGATGCATCAGGGCCAGCAGGGTTTCGCGTGCGTGCGGCAACTCGTCGGCGCCAAAGCCGAGCATCTCCGCGCAGCGCGGCGAGAAATAGAGTTCGCCATGGTGGGGATGCCAGTCCCAGAGGCCATCGTCGCTGCCCGCCACGGCCAGTTGCAGCCGCTGCTCGCTCTTGGCCAGCGCGGCGCGCAGCTCACGCTCCTTGCGCTGGGTGCGCATCGACAGCCATGAGGCACAGCCCAGCAACAGGATCGTCAGCAGGACGGTGCCGGACAGCAGCACGCCCCGCACACGCCGCGATGCCTGGCCGAGCGTGGCCGAGAACGCAATCTCCATCGGCCCGAGCCGCGCGTCGAGTTCGGCAATCTCGCGTTGAAGCGGCGGCAGGCAGGCCGCTTCGTCCCGCGCGCCGACACATTCTCGCAACTTGTCTGCCACGACGGTCAGACGGGCGATGTCCACGTCGGCGGCGGCCCAGACGGCAATCGCCTGGTCGATTTCGGTCACATTCCGGAAATAGCGGTACAGCCGGATCATCCCGGGGATGTCGTCGGGGTGGTTGCCGCCGACGAGCAGGCCTTCCACGGCGACCTGACGATCGAAATCCGGACGTTTTTCGAGTTCGAGACGCGCCTGCTTGTCGCCGAGGGGCACGGCGATGGCACGCCGGTAGGCGGCGAAGTCGGCAGGGTCGCGCGAGTCGGTGTAGCGCAGCAGATGCATCACCGCATCTTTCTGCCCCTTCGACCACAGGCTCTCGCCCGCCACGAAACCGCGCGCGGCGGACAACATGTCGACGCTGGCCAGACAGAACAATGCGAGCGCCACCACCACGGGCAGGAACGGCCAGATGATGCGCAGAACATGCTCATTGACCGGGAGGGCAGTACCGCCTTGCTGCATAGACACTTCCCGCGCCGGCGTGCGGCGCTCACCCATTGGACGAATGAACCGATGGCCACGCCGGCGTGCAGCGTGCCAAGTGCATTTTCGATGACCGGGAATGGGGCTGTCTCTAACTCAGACTGGTTAATTGGACCCTAGCGGCTGACGAACACCGCCAGCAGCAGGATCGCGTTCAGTACCAGCAGCATGCCGAGCACAATCGCCACGCGGGACATGGCCGGATGATGTCGGGCCACACCGGCCGTGCCCGCGGCTTCCGGCTGGCCCTCCGCCTGCGGCGCCCGTCCGCGGCGCTTCAGGACCCAGTCCAGTCCGACGCTTGCCACCAGCAGCAGCCCTAGCCACAGCAGCCAGGCCCAGGCCATCGCATGCCGGGTGGAGAAGGTGGCGAAAGCGGCGCCGATCTCCTCCTTGGGCAGCGGCGGCCGGGTGTCGTGCACCGATGAAAGCAGCGACGACTGCGGGAGGGCGTCAGGCGCGGTCGCCATCGTCATCGCCAGCACGGGCTCGGCGTCGGGCAACATGGGGGGCGATGCGGCGGCGGAGGGTGCGGCAGGAACGAGGGTCGCCGGCGGAAGCTCCGGGCGGGCCGGGATGGCGAATTCCTGCGCGGGCCGCGCCTGCAGCGGCCTGGCCGGCGGCTGCGCGGGCGGCCGCCCGGCGGACAGCCGGTCGCTGCGGTGGCGCCACCACTCGGCGAACACGGCGTCGAGGCACGGCACGGAAGTACAGGCATCGCGCTTGCGGCGCCACGCCTGCAAGTCGCCCATGCGCAGCGTGCCCGCGCGCAGCTGGCGGCGCTGGTCGTCGTCGATGCGCACGTAGCCCATGTGGAGCATCGCGTATTCGCAGATCATGCGCTGGGCCACGGGGCGGCGGTCCGGCGGGCTGCCGCAGCGCTGGCCGGGCGATACCAGATCGTCGCAGCGCACCGAGGCGGACTGCGGCGCCAGCTGGCAGGCGAAGTCAGACGCCTGCGCGCCGCCCATCGCGACCAGCCCCCACGCCAGCAGCGCGGCCAGGCGAGCCAGAAGCCTGTTCATCGTGTCGTCTCATCGCCATCGAAATGAGGGGTTCGCGCGCTGGCAGAGGCGCGCGGGATGAACCATGGATTGTGGACGCGCGGCGCAGGAGTTCTGTGCGGTGGCGAACGCCGACGGCGGAAAGTCAAAACAAAAAGGGCCTGTGACTTGCGCCACAGGCCCTTCTGCAATGCTGGTGGGTCGTGCGTGACTCGAACACGCGACCAACGGATTAAAAGTCCGCTGCTCTACCGACTGAGCTAACGACCCGCAAAAATCGAATCCGCGATTATAGAGAGCTACCTGTCAGGCGTCAACCCTCAGGCCATGCGCTCCAGTCGCCATATCTGGTACTTGAAGGCCAGCCATGCGCCGACCACGATGCCCGCGAGCGCGATGAACGAGCCCACGGCCAGCGTCGAGACGCCCGAGAGCCCCTGCCCGATCGTGCAGCCCAGTGCCGTCACCCCGCCCGCGCCCATCAGCATGCCGCCCACCATGTGGTTGGCCACATCCTCGGCATTGCCGAAGCCTTCCCAGCGAAACGTGCGCGTGGCCAGCGCGTACACCGCCGCGCCGGCAATCACGCCAATCACACTGACGATGCCGATGGTCAGCACCTTGCTCTTGTCGCTGAACATCATCAGCCAGTCCAGCGTGTAGGCGTACGGCGCCACGAAGCTCAGACTTTCCATCCGGCCGCTATTCGTGCTGACGAACAGTTCCTCGAGCGTGCTCGGGTCTTCCGACACATAGCCAAGATGGCCGGACACGTACCACATGCCGACGATGATCAGCCCCACGCCAAGGCCGCCGAGCACGTTGTCGAAGCTACGGAACCCGCGTCCCGCCAACGCCCACAGCACCAGCACCGCGCCGATCACGCCGCCCAGCACCAGTTGCAGCGTGCCGCGCGCGATGCCACTGCCCTGCGCCACCAGCGACGGCAGGTCCTGCGTGACGGGCAGCGCCACGGCCACCGTGTCGACCGTGTTCACGCGAACCACGCCAAACAGCCCGCGCAGCGTCATATAGGCGGAGAGCCCCAGGAACACAAACACCACCAGCGACTTCAGGTTGCCCGCGCCGATGCGCACCAGCGTCTTGCTGCCGCAGCCGGAGGCCAGCACCATGCCGAAGCCGAACATCAGCCCGCCCACCGCCGCTGACAGCCAGGCCAGCTTCGCGGAGGTGTAGATCGTCTTGGTCGGATCGATCAGGCCGGCCCAGGCCAGCGCGCCGGTGCCGATCATCGCCACGCCGATGGCCATGACCCACATGCGCATGCGGCTCCAGTCGCCGATGTTCACGATGTCCGAGATGGCGCCCATCGTGCAGAAATGCGTGCGCTGGAGAATGGCGCCGAACAGGAAAGTCAGGGCGAACGTGCTCCACAGCACGGTGTGGGAGAGCGCGGGGATGTCGATGTCAGGCATGGTGGACCGGGGGTGACTCGTATTTTTATGATGTGCTGGCGCGGGGATCGATCAGGCAGCGGCCTGGTAGCGCGTGGGGTCGGGCACGCCCGCCGTCTCGAAGCCGGCGCGACGGATGCGGCAGGAGTCGCACACGCCACAGGCGCGGCCTGCGTCGTCGGCCTTGTAGCAGGAGACGGTCAGGCCGTAGTCCACGCCCAGCTTCACGCCCGCGCGGATGATCTCGGCCTTGGTCATGTCGATGATGGGCGCGTGCACGTGGAAGCGGTCGCCCTCCACGCCAGCCTTGGTGGCCAGGTTGGCGAGCGCCTCGTAGGCGGACACATACTCGGGACGGCAGTCAGGATAGCCGGAGTAGTCCACGGCGTTAGCACCGAAGAACAGGTCGCGGCCGCCGATCGCCTCGGCCCAGCCCAGGGCCAGCGACAGCATGATGGTGTTGCGGGCCGGCACGTAGGTAATCGGAATGCCGCCCGTGGCGCCGTCGGTCGGCACGTCGAGGGTATCGTCGGTCAGCGCGGAGCCGCCGAAGCGGCGCAGGTCGAGCTCGATGATCTCGTGACGCTTGGCGCCCAGCGCCGCCGCCACCAGCTTGGCGGCCTCCAGCTCGGACGAATGGCGCTGGCCGTAGCGCATGGACAGCGCGTAGGTTTCAAACCCGGCGGCGTTGGCCATGGCGAGGACGGTGGCGGAGTCGAGTCCGCCGGAAAGCAGGACGATGGCGCGTTTGGTCATGATCGGGGGCGCGGACGGCGCGAAATGGGGGTCGCTGACTGCGAAAGCGCGTATTTTAGCGCGCCGGCGGGCCGCTCCCAATCAGGCTGGACTGATGGCGCCCATCGCCCGGCTTCCTTCCATGGTCGCAAAGCCCCAAAAGAAAAAGCCCGCCAGAATTTCCAGCGGGCTTCCTCCTGCAACGGTACTGCGAGGCAGACCGGTTACTTCAGGGTCTTCAGCCGGTTGCTCGCGGCCTGGGCCCCTTCCGTGCCCGGATACTTGGCCACCACCGTCTCCAGCGTCTTCTTCGCCGCGGCCTTCTGGCCGGACTCAAGCTGGTTGTTGGCGATGGCGATCATGGCGTCCGGCACCTTCGGATGTGAAGGGTTGGCCGACACCATGCTCTGCAGGACCGTCGTCGAGCCCTTGTAGTCACGCTGCGCGTAGAGCGAATTGCCGAGCCAGAACTGCGCCAGCGGCAGGTAGGGGCTTTGCGGATACTTCTTGGCAAACGCCGAGAACGCATTGCCCGCACCCTTGAAATCGCCCGACTGGAACTGCTTCAGCGCCGCGTCGTACTCGGGCTTCTCGGTCGGTTGGGCCATGCCCTCCCGGCCGTCCACGGTCACCTGTTGCGGCTCGAACTTCTTGAGCCGCGCGTCCAGGTCAGCGTAGTAGTCCTTCTGCTGCTTCTGCAGCGTATCCACCGCGTTCTGGAGCACCTCGTTCTGACCGCGCAGGCGGGCCACCTCTTGCCGCAGACCTTCGAGCTGGTTCTGCATGTCGAGCTGGGCCTTGCTGCTCTGGTCGATGCGCTGTGAAGCCGTTGCCTGGAAACCGTTGAACTGGTCCCGCAACGTGATCACGGCGCGGCGCGCCTCGTCGTCGTCGAAGACGCCGGCGTGTGCGGACGTGGCTGCCAGCAAGCCGCCTGAGACGGCTGCCAGCCACAACAGGGTGGATGCGCGAGCATTCATGAAGACTTATCCGTAGATCAGTAGGCGATGTCGGCGCGACGGTTCTCGGCCCACGAGGCTTCGTCGTGACCGGTGGCCTTCGGCTTTTCCTTGCCCAGGCTCACGGCTTCCATCTGCGACTCGGGCACGCCGAGCGACGACAGCGAACGGCGCACGGCCTCGGCACGCTTCTGGCCCAGGGCGAGGTTGTACTCGCTGGTGCCGCGTTCGTCGGTGTTGCCCTGGATCAGGATCTTGCGACCCTTGTTGGCGCCCAGGTACTGCGAGTGGGCCTGCAGCAGGCTCTGGTAGTCGGACTTCACGCTGTAGCTGTCGAAGTCGAAGTACACGCTGCGCTTGGCCAGCGGGCTGTTCGGATCGTTCAGCGGGTCACGCGAGACGTCCACCGGCGCCACGGCGCGCGGGTCGGTGGTCGGCGCAGTGCCGGTACCCGACTTGGCGGTGTCATCCAGCTTCACGCCGGAGCTGCAGGCGCCCAGTGCGAGCAGGGCGGCGAGGGCGAGCGACTTGGTCATCATTTGGGACATGGCAATAACTCCTCTTTTTTCTATTGCACTATTGCATGAAAGGACCCCAGGACGGCTCGCGAACCTCGCCGGACTGGAGAGACAGCACCTGCTTCGTACGGCCATCCGTGGACACCGCCGCCAGCACCGAGCGGCCGCCCACGCGGGTGGCGTAGAGAATGTACTTGCCGTTGGCGGCGAAGCTCGGGGCTTCGTCATTGGACGTATCGGTGAGGGACGTCACGTCACCGTTGGAGAGGTCCTGCAGCTGTAGCTTGAAGCCGCCCGAACGCGAGATGAAGGCCAGGTACTTGCCGTCCGGCGAGAGGCGGGGACTGACGTTGTAGTTGCCCTTGAACGTCACGCGTTGCGCGGCGCCGCCCTCTTCGCCCGAGGCCGGCATGCGGTAGATCTGCGGCGCACCGCCGCGATCGCTCGTGAAGTAGATGCTCCGGCCGTCCGGCGAGAACTGCGGCTCGGTGTCGATGGCGCTGCTGCGCGAGATGCGGCGCAGGCCCGAACCATCGGCATTGACCAGGTACACCTGCGTGTTGCCGTCGCGCGAGAGCGCCAGCGCCAGACGCTGGCCATCCGGCGACCACGACGGCGCGCTGTTGTTGCCCTTCTGGTTCGACACCAGCGTGCGCTTGCCCGTGGCCAGGTCGTGCACGTAGACCACCGGCTTGCGCGCCTCGAAGGAGACGTAGGCCACGCGGCGCCCATCAGGCGACCATGCCGGCGAGATGATCGGCTCGGTGCTGGTCAGCGCGATCTGCGCGTTCTGGCCGTCCGAATCGGAAATCAGCAGCTGGTAGCGGTTGCCCACCTTCGACACGTACGACAGGCGCGTGGCAAACACGCCGCGCTCGCCGAGCAGCTTCTCGTAGATGTAGTCGGCGATCTTGTGCGCGGTCACGCGCAGCTGGTTCTGGCCGACCGTGAAGGCCAGGCCGCCCAGGCTCTGGCCCTTGACCGTGTCGTACAGGCGGAAACGCACCTCGTACTGGCCGTTGCCGGCGGGGGTGACGCTGCCGGCAACGAAGGCATCAGCGCCGCGCGACTTCCAGCTACCCAAATCCACCTGGGCCGATTCGGCCACGGTGGCGCCGCCCGGATCCACGTTGCGGAAGCGGCCGCTGTTGACCAGGTCACTGCGGATGATGGCGGTCAGGTTCTGCGGGGCCTGCGCCTCGCCTTGGAAGTTGGCGGTGGCCACCGGGAACTGGTTCGAGCCAACTCCGGTGATTTCCACATTCAATTGTGCGTGTGCCACGCCGGCCGACATCAGTGCGGCCGCCAGCCAGGCCATCAGCGCGTAGCGGCTTTGCTCACGCGTGGGCTGGGTGGCGGGCGACGATGTGGATTGAGCGTTGTGCCGCCTTGCGGACAGCCAGTTGGGGGCCCAAAGCTTTCGCATGCTGCTCCTCAGTCGATATCAGGATTCATCGGTACGGCGGGCACAGCAACTACAGCAGGACGGGCAACGCGCCGCTTGGCGCATGGCCCGTTCTGCGTGCAATTGCACGCTGCCGGCCGCGTCAGGCAACCGTTCATGGTAGCAATGCGACCTGACGCCATCGATGAAGGTTGCATTATGTTGCAAAACATGGCAGATGAGGCGCCTAGTCCTTCGGCTTGAACGTGATCGTGAAGCTCGAAGGCGCCTTGCCGTTCTCGTCAGTCGGCAGCGGGTCGGAGCGCTGTACCGCACGCAGCACGGCGTTGTCCCAGTCCGCGTTCCCGCTGGACTTGCTCAGGCGGGCGGACAGCAGCGAGCCGTCCGGCGCCAGCGAGACCGACACCACGGCTGCCGGATTGCCGTCCACATCGCCACCGAAGTTGATGTTCGGCTTCACCTTGCGGCGCACGCGGTCGGCGTAGCCCGGCGACGCCTTGCCGCCCGAACCCGCGCCGGAGCCCGCCGCGCTGCCCACGCCACCGCCGCTGGAGGTGGCGTTGCCGCCAGCCAGGGCCTGCAGGCGCGCCAGCTCGCTCTTGCGCTGGGCGTTGGCCGCGGCTTCGCGCTTGGCCTTCGCATCGGCATCCGCCTTCGCACGGGCCTTCTCTTCGGCATCGGCGGCCTTCGCCTTCTGCTCCGCGTCAGCGCGGGCCTTGGCGTCGGACTTGGCCTTCGCGTCGGCGGCTTCCTTGCGGTCGCGCTCGGCTTGCTCCTTGCGATCCAGCTCGGCCTTCTTCTTCGCGTCTTCCTTGCGCTGCGCCTCTTCGCGCTGCTGTTGCTGGCGCAGGTCTTCCTTGCGCTGATCTTCCTTGCGCTGGGCGTCGCGTTTTTCCTGTTCCTTGCGGGCGGCCTCGCGCTCGGCGGCCTCCTCGGCCTGCTTGCGCTTCTGGCGTTCCAGGGCGATGTCCGCGTCTTCCTCTGCCTTGCTGCGTACGGCCGGCTCTGGCTGCGGCGTCGGGCGCGGCAGCTCCACGGGGCGCGGTGGCGGGGCCTGCGTGGTGTCGGGAATTTCGTCCCACAGCTCGGCTTCGGCGCCCACCGGCGTGCTGCTCTGCCAGCGCACGCCGTAGTAGAGCACCAGCCCGAGCAGCAGGTGCATGAACAGGGCCATCACGAACGAGCGCGTGGTGCCGCGCTCCTTCACCGGCTGGTAGGGATAGGCGGCTGCCTGGGCCCGGCGCTGCGGCCGGGCTTGCGGATGACGTGACGAGAGACTGGCCACTGGATGTCGCGGTGCTTACTTGGACTTGACCATCAGGCCCACGCGCTTCACGCCGTCGGCCTTCAGTACGGACATCACGTCGAGCACCGCCTCGTACTTCACGGCACGGTCGGCGGCGATCACCACGGGCTGGTCCGGGTTCTCATTCTGGCGCTGGTGGACGAAATCCAGCAGGCCGCGCTTGTCGAGCTTGCGCTCGAAGGCGTTGCCGGCGTTGTCCTTGCCGCTCGCGGTCAGGGTGCCGTCCTCATGCACGGACACGACGATGGGCGGCGCCTTCTGCTGCGGCGTGGCCTGCGCCACGGAAGGCAGGTCGACCACGGCCGGATTCACGATGGGGGCCGCCACCATGAAGATGACGAGCAGCACGAGCATCACGTCGATGTACGGCACGACGTTGATGTCGGCGCTGGCCCGGCGGCGCGAGCCGCCGCGGCGCTGGATGGCTGCCATGGCTAGTGCTCCGAATGCGATGAATGAGGTGGATTAGCGGGTCTGGCGCTGGAGAATGTTCAGGAACTCTTCCATGAAACTCTCGAAGCGGATGGCCAGACGATCGATCTCCGTTGCATATCGGTTGTAGGCGATCACGGCCGGAATCGCCGCAAACAGACCGATGGCCGTGGCCACAAGGGCTTCGGCAATACCAGGCGCAACGGATGCAAGCGTCGCCTGCTGCACATTCGACAGGCCGCGGAAGGCGTTCATGATCCCCCACACCGTACCGAACAGGCCGATGTACGGGCTGACCGAGCCTACCGATGCCAGGAACGGCAGGTGCGACTCGAGCACATCCATCTCACGCTGGTAGGCGGCGCGCATGGCGCGGCGGGCGGCGTCGAGCAGCGCGCCGGCGTCGTTGCTGCGCTCGCGGGCCTTCAGGAACTCGCCCATGCCGGACTCGAAGATGCGTTCGAGCGCGCCGGTGTTGTGGCGGTTGTTGACGGCGCTGTTATAAAGCGCCTGGAGATCGCCACCGGCCCAGAAGTCGCGCTCGAAGATTTCCGTCTGGCTGCGCGCGGCGCGCAGCGCCAGGTGCTTGCGGAAAATATAGGTCCACGAGAAGAGGGACATCACCAGCAGCAGCGCCATGACGGCCTGTGCCAGCAGGCTGGCGTGCAGCACCAGCGAGATAATCGACAGGTCTTGCGTGACGGTCACCGGATTCATCGAGCGTTTCTTATAGTTGCGAGAACAGGAGCAGGAATCGGGGCCGGACGAAATGTGTCTTTATCGACACATCCCACCCGGATCTTGCCGCTGGCCAGCTGGAGGTCGTCGCGCCACGCTTCTTGGGCGAATTGGACCGAGGCAGGCCCCACCCGTTCAATCACGGTGCGGATTTCCAGCTGGTCGTCCAGCCGGGCGGGCGCATTGTATTCCACAGCAGTACTGCGTACCACGAAGACCACATTGGACGTATCGGCAAGGTCCTGCTGACCGATCCCGAGCGAGCGCAGCCATTCGGTCCGGGCCCGTTCAAAGAATTTCAGGTAGTTGGCGTAGAACACCACGCCGCCGGCATCCGTGTCTTCCCAGTACACGCGCAGCGGCCAGACATAGTTCGGCATGGCCGGCATTGTAACGGACCGCAACGGCCCGCCGCAGGTAAACCCGCAGGAGAAATGCAACAGCAAGTTGCGAGCCAGGCGCCGCGCGGCTTTGCGGGAAGCTGGCCCGATGCACCGCCCGCCACATCCGGCCTGCCCTGCCCCCGCGTTACCCCCTCTGGCACCGCCTTGCGGCGCGGCGCGGCCTCGCGTAAACTCTGCGGCAACCATTCCATCTTGCGCGACTGGCGAAGTCAGTGGGTACTACCACGAGGAAGCGCAAGTTATCTGGCGTGAATCACAAACGCCTGCCGCTCGCCTGGGCAGCGAATGGGAAGCAGGGTGCGCCCTGCACCGGACGACCTCTATATATAGAGGTCACTGGTGCGGGACGCCAATGCCTTCCCCGCGCGCCCTAATCGCGAAGTTCTGCGAAACCCCCGAGATGTATCCCGATTGCCTGTTCGTATCCGAAAAGTGCATCGGCATCCCTTTTTTACAGACGAGTCACGCCATGTTTGAACGCAGCCGTTTCACCATCGAGCAGATCGACCCCGAAGTCTTCGCCGCGATCCAGAAGGAAAACCAGCGCCAGGAAGACCATATCGAGCTGATCGCGTCCGAGAACTACACCTCGCCGGCCGTGATGGCCGCCCAGGGCTCGCAGCTGACCAACAAGTACGCCGAGGGCTATCCCGGCAAGCGCTACTACGGTGGCTGCGAGTACGTGGATGTGGTGGAGCAGCTGGCCATCGACCGCGTGAAGCAGCTCTTCGGCGCTGAAGCCGCCAACGTGCAGCCGAACTCGGGCTCGCAGGCCAACCAGGGCGTGTTCTTCGCCATGCTCAAGCCGGGCGACACCATCATGGGCATGAGCCTGGCCGAAGGCGGTCACCTGACCCACGGCATGGCCCTGAACATGAGCGGCAAGTGGTTCAACGTGGTCAGCTACGGCCTGAACGCCCAGGAAGACATCGACTACGACGCGCTGGAGAAGCTGGCCCACGAGAAGAAGCCGAAGATGATCATCGCCGGCGCCTCGGCCTTCGCCCTGCGCATCGACTTCGAGCGGATCGCCAAGGTGGCCAAGGATGTTGGCGCCTACTTCATGGTGGACATGGCTCACTACGCCGGCCTGATCGCCGCCGGCGTGTACCCGAACCCGGTGCCGCACGCTGACTTCGTGACCACGACCACCCACAAGAGCCTGCGCGGCCCGCGTGGTGGCGTGATCCTGATGAAGGCCGAGCACGAGAAGGCCATCAACTCGGCCATCTTCCCGGGGATCCAGGGCGGCCCGCTGATGCACGTGATCGCTGGCAAGGCCGTCGCCTTCAAGGAAGCGCTGACGCCGGAGTTCAAGGCCTACCAGCAACAGGTGGTGAAGAACGCCGCCGTGCTGGCCGAGACCCTGATCGCGCGCGGCCTGCGCATCGTGTCCGGCAAGACCGAGAGCCACGTGATGCTGGTGGACCTGCGCGCCAAGCAGATCACCGGCAAGGAAGCCGAGAAGATCCTCGGCGACGCCCATATCACGGTGAACAAGAACGCCATCCCGAACGATCCGGAAAAGCCGTTCGTGACCTCGGGCGTGCGCCTGGGCTCGCCGGCCATGACCACGCGCGGCTTCAAGGAAGACGAAGCCCGCCAGGTGGGCAACCTGATCGCCGACGTGCTGGACAACCCGCACGACGAAGCCAATATCGCCAAGGTGCGCGAGCAGGTGTCCGCCCTGACCCGCCGCTTCCCGGTCTACGGCTGATATCCGGCCCACAACCGGCATCGCGCCTATCTATATAGTGCGCGTGACGAACGGCGCTGCCCCGGCAGCGCCGTTTTACCTTTTGCACACCGCGAGCGATAATGCGGCCCGGCATATATCTTCAGGTGGTCCGGCATGAAATGCCCCTTCTGCGGTCATTCCAACACCCAGGTGCTTGACAGTCGCGTCTCCGAGGACGGCGACACGGTGCGCCGCCGCCGGCGTTGCGAAGCCTGCGACCGCCGCTTCACCACCTACGAGCGCATCGAGCTCTTCTTCCCCGCCATCGTCAAGAAGAACGGCTCCCGCGTGGACTACACGCGCGGCAAGCTCAAGGACTCCATGCGGCTGGCCCTGCGCAAGCGGCCGGTGTCCGCCGAGGCCATCGACCAGGCCATTACCCGGATCGAAGAAAAACTGCTGGCGCTGGGCGAGAAAGAGATCGCCAGCAGCCAGGTGGGCGAACTGGTTATGCGCGAATTGCGCAAACTCGACAAAATTGCCTATATCCGCTTTGCTTCCGTTTATCGCAGTTTTGAAGATGTGTCGGAATTTCGCGACGTACTCGACGAGTTTTCCCCGCCTACCCCACGAAAGGGGTAGCTACTTCGTAAAAAAAGCTGTCTAATCTGCACTGACCTCCTTCGGGTAAGGAGGCCGGATGGCGAGCGCGTGCACGGCGTAAACGGGGCCCAACAGAGGCTCCGGCGCAGCAAAACTCCAACGCGCCGCCCGTAGAAAAGCAAAAGAACAGTTCGATTTTTTGGACGGGAGTCACAAATGGGTCAGTC